>NZ_JAMYTN010000023.1:0-66031 GCF_040322455.1 Mesorhizobium sp. M0139 | reverse complement strand
CGGCCCAGCCGTCATCAACAAGCGATTCGTGTGTCATCGCAGCGTAGAATCACACCCGATTCCGCAAGGCAATACCTATCTTAGCGCCTATGCCCGCAAGGGGGGAGATCAGAGGTCGCTACCGTTTTCGCCAACCATCAACGTTGAGACGCCGCCAGCGGAACTGCCAATCTCCCCCCTTGCGGGGGGGATGCCCGGCAGGGCAGAGGGGGGTGCCTGATGCAACCCTCCGCTATTCTTGAGTCAGCGCTTTACGTCACGGATCTCGCCGCTGCCGAAGCCTTCTACTCCAACGTCCTCGGCCTCCCTCTCCTCGGCAAGGTCGACGGCCGCCATCTCTTCTTCCGCTGCGGCCCGGGCGTGCTGCTCATCTTCAACGCCGAAGCCACCAAAATCCCGCCGGCGCCCGATGCGCGGCTGAAAGTGCCGCCACATGGCGCGGTCGGCGAGGGCCATCTCTGCTTTGCCGCAAGTGCGGATGAACTCGCACAGTGGAAGCCGCAACTTGAGGCGAAAAACATCGCCATCGAAAGCGAATTCGAATGGCCGCAGGGCGGGCGCTCGATCTACATACGCGACCCCTCGGGCAATTCGATCGAATTCGCCGAGCCAAGGATCTGGGGCCTTTGATGCATTCTCTCGATGGAAAGAAGATCGTCGTTGCCAGCCACAATGAAGGCAAGCTGCGCGAATTCGCCGACTTGATGGGTCCGTTCGGCTTCGAGGCGAAGTCGGCCAAGGACTACGGCCTGCCGGAACCGGAGGAGACCGGCACCACCTTCGAGGAAAACGCCTACATCAAGGCCTTCGCCGCGGCTAAGGCGACCGGCCTGCCGGCGCTGTCGGACGATTCGGGCCTGTGCGTCGACGCGCTCGACGGCGCCCCCGGCGTCTACACCGCCAATTGGGCCGAAGCTCCCGACGGCAGCCGCGACTTCGGGATGGCCATGCAACGCACCGAAGTGGCCTTGCAGGAGGTCGGCGCCGCCGAGCCAGCGCAGCGCAAGGGGCGGTTCGTCGCCGTCATCTGTCTGGCCTTCCCCAATGGCGAGGCTGAATATTATCGCGGCGAAGCTGAGGGAACGCTGGTGTGGCCGCCGCGCGGCGAACTCGGCTTCGGCTACGACCCGGTGTTTTTGCCGGACGGTTTCGAAAAGACGTTCGGCGAGATGAGCGCTGAGGAAAAACACGGCTGGAAGCCCGGCCAGCCGACGGCGCTGTCGCACCGCGCCCGCGCCTTCCAGAAATTCGCCCGCGCCAGGTTAGGCTCAGCTTAATGTCGCTGGACCGCAGCCCGGGCTTCGGCGTCTACATCCATTGGCCGTTCTGCGCGGCCAAATGCCCGTATTGCGACTTCAACAGCCATGTCCGTCACCAGCCGGTCGACCAGGAGCGCTTTGCCCGCGCCTTCGAGACCGAGCTGAAGACCATGAGCGAGCGGACCGGGCCGCGCGAAGTGACCAGCATCTTTCTCGGCGGCGGCACACCGTCGCTGATGCAGCCGCAGACGGTGGCGGCGGTGCTGGACGCCGTGGCGAAGAATTGGACGGTGCCCGACGGCATCGAGGTGACGCTGGAAGCCAATCCATCTTCGGTAGAGGCCGAGCGCTTTCGCGGCTACCGCGCCGCCGGCGTCAACCGCGTGTCGCTCGGCGTGCAGGCGCTGAACGACAAGGATCTGCGCTTCCTCGGCCGGCTGCACAATGTCGAGGAGGCGCTGCATGCAATTGGCCTGGCACGGGACATATTCCCAAGACTCTCCTTCGACCTGATCTACGCCCGCCCCGGCCAGACGCTGGACGACTGGCAGGCGGAGCTCGAACAGGCGATCGGCCATGCCGCCGACCATCTGTCGCTCTACCAGCTGACCATCGAGGAAGGCACGCCGTTCCATGCCCTTCATGCGGCGAAGAAATTCATCATCCCCGATAATGACCGGGCCGCCGATCTCTATGCGCTGACTCAGGAGGTCACCGCGGCGCATGGCCTGCCGGCCTATGAGATTTCCAACCACGCCAGGCCGGGCGCCGAGAGCCGGCACAATCTGACCTATTGGCGCTATGGCGAATATGTCGGCGTCGGACCGGGCGCGCATGGCCGCTTTATCGAGAACGGCCACCGCACCGTGACGATCGCCGAGCGGATGCCGGAGACCTGGGCCAATCTGGTGGAGGCCAGGGGCCATGGCGTCACCGGCGGCGAGATCCTGACGCGCTCCGAAGAGGCCGACGAGTTCCTGCTGATGGGGCTGAGGTTGGTCGAAGGCATCGACCTTTCCCGCTACGAGGCGTTTTCCGGGCGCGGCCTGTCGAGCGCCCGGCTGACCGTGCTGCAGGATGAGGGGCTGGTGGCGCCGATCGGCAATGCCAGGCTACGCGCCACGCCAGCCGGCATGATCGTGCTCGATGCCGTGGTGGCGGATTTGGCGCGATAACGCCTTTGAAAAACGTGCTCTTCGTCAAGCGTCGTGCTTGAAGCGGCGCTTGCCGCGGTGTTTCTCGGCATGCGCCTCTCCGTTTCGGGCCGGCTTGGCGTCGCTCTTGTCCCGGCGGACGCTGTTCTGGTCGTTCATCGGATGCGGCGGCGCGCCTTCGCGGGCGCTCTTCGTTTCAAGACGGGTGATGAAGATATCGAAACGATTGGGCATCGTACGGTCAGTGCTCCGTCGTGCTGTCCGGTTTGTTGTCCGAAAGCCTGACATTCGTCGGCAAGGCGGTGGCCGCCCGACTGGCCAGGCCGGTGTCGCTTTCGGCGAGCGCACGCTTGCCCTTTCGCGCAGTGAAGCGCTTGCGCTCGGCATAATAGGGCTCGAAAACGTCCTGCAATTCCAGGCTGTCCATCCTGTCCTCCTCCTCAAGAGACTCAGGTATTCAATCCGCCAGCCACGCTTTCGTTCCCCACTGTGGCAAAGACATGGCCGCCGGGTTACATCGGCGTCAGGTTTGGCTCGACGTTCGGGATTTTGCAACCCGGCGCGCGCCGTGCCAAACAGGGCGAAATGGAGAGACCCCGGTGACCGGCGAGAAGCGCAGCTATGTGATCGGGCAGACCGAGATCGCGGTCCGGTCGGTGGCGCCGGCGCTGTATCTGGTGGCGACGCCGATCGGCAACCTCTCCGACATCACGCTGCGCGCGCTGGAGACGCTGGTCGCCGCCGACATCGTCGCCTGCGAGGACACTCGCGTCTCGCGCGTGTTGCTCGATCGCTACGGCATCCGGCGGCGCACCACCGCTTATCACGAGCACAACGCCGGCGAGGCCGGGCCGAAGCTGATCGCGGCTCTCGAGGCCGGGCAGAGCGTGGCGCTGATTTCGGATGCCGGCACGCCGCTGATCTCCGACCCAGGCTACCGGCTGGTCGGCGAAGCTCTGGAGCGCGGCCTGCGCGTGGTGCCGATCCCCGGCCCATCGGCGCCGCTGGCGGCGCTGACGGCGTCGGGCCTGCCGTCCGACGCCTTCCTGTTTGCGGGGTTTCTGCCGGTGAAATCTGGACAGCGGCTGACAAAGCTCGAAACGTTCAGGGCGGTGCCGGCAACGCTGATCTTCTTCGAGTCGCCGCGTCGGCTGGCCGAAACGCTGGTCGCCATGGTCGAGGCGTTGGGCGGCGCGCGCAAGGCCGCCATCGGCCGCGAGCTGACCAAGACTTTTGAAGAGATGCGGACGGGAACGCTGCAGGCGCTGGCCGACCACTATGCGGCGGCTGACACGCCGAAGGGCGAGATCGTCATCTGCGTCGGGCCCGCCGAGATCAAGCCCGACCAACCCGCCGACATCGACAGGCTGCTGCTGTCGCTGGCCGCCGAAATGCCGGCGTCCAAGGCGGCGGCGGAGGCGGCGAAGATGACTGGCGGCCAGAAGCAGGCGCTTTACCGGCGGCTGCTGGAACTCAGGGATGCGGTTGGAGAAGGCGAAGGTGGCTGAGCGCCCGGCCGCCAGCCGCCAAAAAGCCTATCGGCGCGGCCATCGCGGCGAGTGGCTGGCGGCAGCGGCGCTGATGCTGAAAGGTTATCGCATCCTCGCCCGCCGGCATCGCACCCGCTTCGGCGAGATCGACCTGATCGCCAAGCGCGGCGACCTGGTGCTGTTCGTCGAGGTCAAGGCGCGGCGCACGCTGATGGAAGCGATGGAGGCGATTGGCCACGAATCGGAGCGCCGCATCGAGGGCGCGGCCGACATCTGGCTGTCGCGCCAACCGGATTACGGCAGATTGTCGATGCGCTTCGACATGATCGCGGTGCTGCCCTGGCGCTGGCCTGTGCATGTCGAGAACGCGTTTTATGGGAGGAGTTAGCGGCCTTTACCCTCCCCCTTGTAGGGAGGGTCGGTGAGCAAGCGACGCGTCGTTGGCGAAACGGGGCGGGGGTGTGGCGCCGACCCCACCCCGATCCGCTTTGCGGATCGACTGACCGGGGCGAGCCGCCTGTCTCGCCCGTCCTTCGGACCCCCACAAGGGGGAGAGTAAAGCTCACCCCCAGATCATCAACGCCACCAGCCCGACGCCACCCACGACCAGGCGCCACCAGCCGAACAGCGAATAGCCGTTGCGCGAGACGTAATCGAGCAGGAAGCGCACGACGATCAGCGCGGTAAGGAAGGCGGCGACGAAGCCGATGGCGATGATCGGCAGATCGGCGCTGCTCAGCACGTTGCGGTTCTTGAACAGATCGAAGGCGAAGGCGCCGACCATGGTCGGGATGGCGAGGAAGAAGGAGAATTCCGCCGCCGCGCGCTTGTCGACGCCCAGCAGCAGCGCGCCGACGATGGTCGAACCGGAGCGCGACGTCCCGGGGATCAGCGACAGGCACTGGAACAGGCCGATTTGCAAATAAAGCCTTGTCGGGAAGCGCTCGACGTCGCGGTAGACCGGCTGCAGCTTCATGCGGTCGATGACCAGCAGCACGACGCCGCCGATGATCAGCATGATGCAGATCAGCCTTGGCGATTCGAACAGCACCGTCTTGATGAAATCATGCGCCAGCGCGCCGATGATGGCGGCCGGCAGGAAGGCAATCAGGATGCCGAGGACGAAATGCCGCGTCAGCCGGTCATGCGGCAGGTCGAGCAGCATCTGCCACAGACGGCGGAAATAGACGCTGAGGATCGCCAGGATGGCGCCGAGCTGAATCAGGATCTCAAAAGCCTTGCCGGTGGAATGGAAGCCGAGGAAATGGCCGGCGAGCAGGATATGGCCGGTCGAGGAGACCGGGATGAACTCGGTCAGCCCCTCCAGCAGGCCGAGCAGCAGGGCTTCGACAATGGTATGGCTATCCATATGGCAACCTCGGCATTCAAGGGACGGAAGGAAACGGCTGGCAAAAGGGCTTGCTTGTCACGGCGCGGAAGTCCCCCTATAGGTCGCAGCACCGTGACGGCCGCATGACGGGCCGCCAAGACTTACCGGTGCGGACGGCGATTCGCCAGTGCGCCTTAATATCGCGGAATCATGCTGACGCTTTTCCATCACCCGATGTTCGCCACCTGCCGCTTCGTGCGCCTCGCCTTCGGCGAATATGGCGAGGAGCTGGCGCTGATCGAGGAAAAACCGTGGACGCGGCGCAAGGAGTTTCTGGCGCTGAACCCCGCCGGCACCTTGCCTATCCTGCTGGCCGAAGGCGACGTGCCGATCGTCGGCGCCATGGTGATCGCTGAATATCTCGACGAAACACGTGGTGTCCTGAAGCGCGACAAGCGCCTGTTTGCCGAAGACCCGATGCAGCGCGCCGAAATCCGCCGCCTGACCGACTGGTATCTCAACAAGGCCGAGAGCGAAGTGACCCGGCATCTGGTGCGCGAGCGCGTGCTGAAGCCGGTGATGCCGGAAACGGCGGGCGGCGGTTCCCCCGATTCGGCGGCGATCCGCGCGGCGCGCGCCAACATTCGCCAGCACATGAAGTACACCAACTGGCTGGCCGGCACCCGTCATTGGCTGGCCGGCAGCAAGGTCACCTATGCCGACCTGGCGGCAGCGGCGACGCTGTCGGTGCTGGATTATCTCGGCGAGATCGATTGGCGCGAGCATGCCGCGGCGCGCGAATGGTACACGCGGGTGAAATCGCGGCCGTCGTTCCGGCCGCTGCTCTCCGACCGGGTGCGCGGCCTGTCGCCGGTGTCGCATTATGCGGACCTCGACTTCTAGAAGCCAAACCCTGCGCGCGCTAGTCGACGCCGAGGCGCGGCGCGCCGGCTTCGATGCGGTTGCCGTCACCACGCCCGATGCGATCCCGCTGGCGCCAGCCAGATTGGCCGAATTCGTCGCCGATGGTTTTCACGGTTCGATGGCGTGGATTGCGGAGACGCTTCAACGCCGTAGCGAGCCTTCGACGCTGTGGCCCGAGGTGCGCTCGATCATCGTGCTGGCAATGAATTACGGCCCCGACCACGATCCGCGTGCGCTGCAGGCAAGGCGCGATCGCGGCGCGATCTCGGTCTATGCGCAAAACCGCGACTATCACGAGGTGATGAAGGGCCGGCTGAAGGAGATCGCCGGCAAGATCGTCGCGCGGGCCGGCGGCGACGTGAAGGTTTTCGTCGATACGGCGCCCGTGATGGAAAAGCCGCTGGCTGAGGCCGCCGGGCTCGGCTGGCAAGGCAAGCATACCAATCTGGTCAGCCGCGAGCACGGCTCCTGGCTGTTTCTCGGCACCATCTTCACCACGGCTGAGCTCACGCCCGATGCGACCGAGGTAGACCATTGCGGTTCCTGCCGCGCCTGTCTCGACGCCTGCCCGACCGATGCCTTTCCGGCGCCCTATCGGCTCGATGCCAGGCGCTGCATCTCCTACCTGACCATCGAGAACAAGGGGCCGATCCCGCAAGAATTCCGCGAAAAGATCGGCAACCGCATCTATGGCTGCGACGATTGTCTCGCCGCCTGCCCGTGGAACAAGTTTGCCCGCGCCGCTTCGGAAGCCAAGCTTGCTGCCCGCGACGAACTGCGCGAGCCGCCGCTGGGCGAGCTGTTGCAGCTGGACGACACGGCGTTCCGGTCTTTCTTCTCGGGCTCGCCGATCAAACGCATCGGCCGCGACCGCTTTGTCCGCAACGTGCTGACCGCCGCCGGCAATTCCGGCGATGTTTCGCTGGCCGGCCCGGTGCGCGCCCTCCTTGGCGACGCCTCGCCGCTGGTGCGCGGCGCGGCGATCTGGGCGCTGGCGCGGCTGGTGCCGGCCGCCGAATTCAACAGGCAGGCGGCGATCTACTCGAACACTGAAACCGACAAGACAGTGCGGGGCGAATGGCTGTCCGTATTGCCAATTGAGGCGCACGCATGAGCGAAAAACAGGTTTTTATCTTTGGCGCCGGCTATTCGGGCAAAGCCTTTGCACGGGCCAATGCGGGCTGGCACGGTTTGCGCACTACGAATACCCCCACCCCTAACCCCTCCCCACAAGGGGGAGGGGAACTCGCGGAAGCGCCTACCTTCGCAGACCCAGCGACTGGGATCGGTAAGAGCGCGCGGCAACGTTCCCTCCCCCTTGTGGGGAGGGGTAGTGTGGGCGCCCCTGTTCACAAGAATCTCATTTTTGGCACCACGCGCTCATTGGAAAAATTCGACGCGCTGCGGCAGGTCGGCATCGCGCCGCTGCTGTTCGACGGCGCCCTGACCCCTGAAATCGGCGATGCGCTGGAAAAGACCACCCATCTCGTCGTCTCGGTGGCACCGGAGGAGGCCGGCGACCCTGTGCTTCTCGCCGCGCGCAAGGCGATCGAGGCGATGCCGGCGCTTCGCTGGATCGGCTATCTCTCGACCGTCGGCGTCTATGGCAATTATGACGGTGCCTGGGTCGATGAAACGGCCGAATGCCGGCCGGTGTCGAAACGCTCGTCGATGCGAGTGGCGGCCGAGCGGGGCTGGCTGCAGCTTGGACTCGAGACCGGCAAGCCGGTGGCCATCCTGCGGCTTTCCGGCATTTACGGGCCGGGTCGCAACGCGCTGGTCAATCTGGAAAACGGCACGGCCAGGCGGCTGGTCAAGCCCGACCAGGTGTTCAACCGCATCCATTGCGACGACATCGCCGGCGCGCTCTGGCACCTCATCGGTGGCAATAGAGGCGGCATTTTCAACATCACCGATGACGAGCCGGCGCCGCCGCAGGATGTCGTCACCTATGCCGCTTCGCTGATGGGCGTCGAGCCGCCGCCGGAGATTCCTTTCGAGACCGCCCAACTTTCGCCCATGGCGCGGTCCTTCTATGGCGAGAACAAGCGCGTCGCCAACGCCGCGATCAAGGCAGCGGGCTACCGGTTCCGCTATCCGGACTACCGCCAGGCGTTCGATCGGATGTGGGCCGACGGCAGCTGGCGCGACGGCGAGCCGCGCAGCCCGATGAAGGTAGATAATCGAAACGCGAGCCCGAGGGTGATATGATTCGATTGTGTTGCGGACTTTTGCAGTGGGGTTCATGACGATTTCGATGCGATCCTTGACCGGCAGACGGCCGTTCCTGACGGCGGCGCTGGCGATCGTGGCGCTGGCCGGGCTGGTGGCGGGCGCAATCACGGCCGAGCCACGGGCAAAAGACCTGTTCGGCGCCAAGAAGCTGCCGGCGGTGGCTGCGGCGCAATCCTTCGGCTTCTATTCAAAGGGCTGCTTCACTGGCGGCGTCGCCATTCCGATGGACGGCCAGAACTGGGAGGTGATGCGTCCCTCGCGCAACCGGCGCTGGGGTCATCCAACGATGATTGCGCTGATCGAGAAACTGTCGCGCGATGCCGCCGCCGACGGCTGGCCGGGGCTTCTGATCGGCGACATTTCGCAGCCGCGCGGCGGGCCGATGCTGACCGGGCACGCCTCGCACCAGATCGGCCTCGACGCCGACATCTGGCTGACGCCAATGCCCGACCGCAAGCTCACCACCCAGGAGCGCGAAAACATCAGCGCCACGCTGATGGTCGACGACAAGACGCATCTGGTGAAGGACAGGCTGTGGAAGCCGATGCATACCAAGCTGTTGAAGCGCGCGGCGAGCTATCCGGAAGTCGAGCGCATCCTGGTCAATCCTGGGATCAAGAAGAAGCTGTGCGACACCGTCACCGGCGACCGTACCTGGCTGAGAAAAATCCGGCCGTTCTGGGGCCATGACTATCATTTCCACATCCGCATCGGCTGCCAGCCGGGTTCGCCCAACTGCAAGGGACAGGAAGCGACGCCCGACGATGACGGCTGCGGCAAGCCGCTGGCCTGGTGGTTTACCGAGGAGCCGTGGCGCCCCAACAAGAACCCGGATGCGCCCAAGGCGCGCGACCTGATGACGATGGCGAACCTGCCGAAACAATGCCAGTTCGTGCTTGACCAGCCCGACGCGGACTCGGCCGAAGCCGTCACCTATCGCGGCGGCGGCGTGCCGATCGCCGCCAGGGCGCCGGAACCCGACGCGCCTCCGCCTATTGCGGGCAATGCGGGCGGCTTGCCAAACGCAGCCAACGCCTTCACCGCCACGCCGGAGATCGGCATTCCCCTGCCAAGGCGACGGCCGCCGGCAAACGTCGGACAGTGATGGCGAACTGACGCTTTCCCTTTCCGGGGCCATGCGCTAGTCAATCGATTGAACACCGGGCGATTGAACACCGGGCGATTGAAAAACCGGGCGATTGAAAACCGGGCGATTGAAACGGTCGCAACGGCGCCGCAAAGGGGACGAGCAAGAGCATGTCAGGCGACGACGACACCGCGTTGCGGTTTCCAGTGCTGATCGGCGACATCGGCGGCACCAATGCGCGCTTTTCGATCGTGCTCGACGCAAATTCGGAAGCCGGTGAGCCGCATATCGTGCAAACCGCCAATTTCGCCACCATAGACGAGGCGATCCAGGCGGCGGTGCTCGACCGGTCGTCCATCCGGCCGAATTCGGCAGTGCTGGCCATCGCCGGACCAGTCGATGGCGACGAGATCCCGCTTACCAATTGTCCCTGGGTGGTGAAGCCGAAGCAGATGTTTGCCAATCTGGGCCTGGGCGACATCGTCGTGCTCAACGATTTCGAGGCGCAGGCGCTGGCCGTCGTGGCGCTCGGCGAAGAGCACATGGAAAAGATCGGCGGCGGCACGCCGGAGGAGAATGCCGGGCGTGTCGTGCTCGGTCCCGGCACCGGCCTCGGCGTCGCTGGGTTGGTTCATGCCCTCCACCACTGGATACCGGTGCCTGGCGAAGGCGGCCACATGGATATCGGTCCGCGGACGCCGCGCGATTTCGAGGTGTTCCCGCATATCGAAAAGCTGGACGGCCGCATTTCGGGCGAGCAGATCCTGTGCGGGCGCGGTCTGGTCAATGTCTACCGGGCGGTCGCCAAGGCCGACGGCAAGCCGGCGCCGTTCACCACGCCGGCCGAAATCACCGGGGCGGCCCTGGCCAAGACCGATGCGGTCGCCGAGGAAGCGCTGGCGCTGTTCGTCACCTGCCTCGGCCGCACCGCCGGCGACCTCGCGCTGGTGTTCATGAGCCGCGGCGGCGTGTTCTTGACCGGCGGCATCGCGCAAAAGATCGTGCCCGCGCTGAAGGAAGGCAATTTCCGCGCCGCCTTCGAGGACAAGGCGCCGCACAGCGCGCTGATGGCCTCGATGCCGGTCTATGTCATCACCCACCCGCTGGCGGCACTTCTGGGCCTTGCCGCCTATGCCCGCAACCCTTCGCTGTTCGGCGTCCAGACCGCGGGGCGGCGCTGGCGGGCATGATCCATTTCGTCCCGAAAACGGGTATTTTCTTGGAAATGGCTGCCGCTTTCGTGACCCCAACCTCGGGCCGCGACGAAGTTTCGCCATAGGCAAGCCGTAGCCGGGGCGCTAAGAGGGGCCGAATTCCAGCCTGGCATCCCTAGGGCCTGATGATTTCGGATCGAATCGACCTGAAATCTGAATCCGGCTCTAAATCAAAGAGATAGAGCATGATGTCGTCCGAAAACCGCTTCACACTTTTCGGCATCATGCTCTAGCAAACCACGAAGCGCCCGCGATTTGACCGCTCAAAGTCCACTCAAACTGAAAGTCCAGCCAGCTGAGGTCACTGCGGTGCTGCGCCGCATCCTGGCCGAAAACGGCAGTGAATATCGCTGGACCTATGTCGTTGCCGTCGGCTGCCTGCTGATTGTTTCCGCCACCACCGCCTTCACGGCGTGGATCATGGCCCCGATGATCAACGAGATCTTCTACGAACGACGCGGCGACATGATCGTCTGGATCTGCGCCGGGTTCATGGCCGCCTCCGTGCTGCGCGGCTTCGCCGGTTACGGCCAGGCGGTCGCGTTGGCCAAGATCGGCAACAATCTGGTCGCCCGCTACCAGAAGCGCAGCTTCGACCACCTGATGAAGCTCGGCGTCGACTTCTTCAACGATACGCGTTCCGGTCGGCTGGCGGCACAGGTCAACGAGAATGTCGGCGGCGTTCGCGATCTGCTGTCGCTGACGCTGACCTCCATCAGCCGCGACGCGGTCTCGCTGATCGCCCTCGTCGGCGTCATGATCTACCAGGATCCGGTGTTGTCGCTCAGCTCGCTGCTGATCGGGCCGCCGCTGATCTGGGCCGTCGTCTACATCACCCGCCGATTGCGGCGCATCAACCGGGAATCGGTGCTGATCAACTCGCGGCTGAACGGGTCCGTACAGGAGGCCACGCAAGGCATCGCCATCGTCAAGGCCTTCACCCTGGAAGCCGAGCTGGCGCGCCGGATCGGCATCATGGCCGATACGGCCGAGCAGCGTAACAACAAGATCGCCCGGGTCGCGGAGCGGCTGTCGCCGATTTCCGAGATTTTGGGCGGTTTCGCCATTACCTCCGTCCTTGCCTATTCCGGCTACCGGGCGCTGGTGCTCGGACAACCACCAGGCGCTGTGTTTTCCTTCATCACCGCGCTGATCATGGCCTACGATCCGGCACGGCGCCTGGCTCGTACGCAGGTCGGTATGGAACGTGCCCTGGTCAACGCCCGGATGATTTACGAGCTGCTCGACCTGGAGCCTAAACAGGGCGATGCGCCCGACGCGGTCGAAGCCAGGATCACCACCGGCGAGGTTCGCTTCGACAATGTGACGTTCGGCTACAGCGCCGACATGCCGGTGATCAGGAACCTGAGTTTCACCGCCGCGGCCGGCAAGGTTACGGCGGTGGTCGGGGCCTCGGGTGCCGGCAAGACGACGCTCGTGGCGCTGCTGCAGCGCTTCTACGATGTCGACAAGGGTTCGATCGAGATCGATGGCCAGGACATTTCCAAAGTCACCAAGCACTCGCTGCGCGGCTCGATCGCCTATGTCTCGCAGGCGCCCTATCTGTTCGAAGGCAGCATACGCGACAACATCCGTTTTGGCCGACTTTCGGCGACCGACGCCGAGATCGAGCGGGCGGCGGTGCTGGCGGCGGCCGACGAGTTCATCCGTCAGCAGCCGCAGGGCTACGACACGCCCGTCGGCGAGGGCGGCTCGACACTTTCCGGCGGCCAGCGCCAGCGCGTCTCGATTGCGCGGGCGATCGTGCGCAACGCGCCGATCCTTTTGCTCGACGAAGCGACCTCGGCGCTCGACAACGAGGCCGAGGCGCGCGTCCAGGAGGCGCTGACCCATGTGATGGAAGGGCGCACCACCATCGTCATCGCGCACCGCCTGTCGACGGTCGTCAACGCCGACCACATCATCGTACTTGAAGAGGGCCGCTTGGTCGAGGAAGGCAACCATGCCAGGCTGATGGCCGATCCGGACAGCGTCTATGCCCGCTTCCACCGCATTCAAGGCAAGAACGGACTGGGGCTTGTCGACGACTCGAAGCCCGTCCAAACTCCGGTCCGGCGCAGCCGCGCCAAGAAGGCGGTGGGGAGAACAGCATGAGCGAATCCAGCGAAATGGGCCTGGTGGTGGTGGGGGCGGCCGGCCGCATGGGCCAGACGCTGATCCGCGCCATCCATTCGATCCCCGGCGCCCGCGTCGTCGGCGCGGTCGAACGAACCGGATCGCCCTATCTCGGCAGGGATGCGGGCGAGCTTGCCGGCATCGGCATCATCAATGTGACGATCGGCGACGATCCGCTGCCGGTGTTCGCCAAGGCCGACGGCGTGCTCGATTTCACCATGCCGGCAGCCACCGTCGAATTCGCAGGCTATGCCGCGCAGGCACGCATTGCCCATGTCATCGGCACCACCGGCTGCTCGGCGGAAGACGACGCCAGGATCGAGGCCGCGGCGCGCCACGCGACGATCGTCAAATCCGGCAATATGAGCCTCGGCGTCAATCTTCTGGCGGTGCTGGTCGAGCAGGCCGCGCGCGCGCTCGGTCCAGAGGATTTCGACATCGAGATCCTCGAAATGCATCACAAGCACAAGGTCGACGCGCCCTCGGGCACCGCCTTGCTGCTCGGCGAAGCGGCGGCGGCGGGACGCGGCATTTCTCTTGCCGGCAACGATGTGCGGTCACGCGACGGCCATACCGGCGTGCGCAAGCCAGGAGCGATCGGCTTTGCCAGCTTGCGCGGTGGCTCGGTGGTCGGCGACCACAGCGTCATCCTGGCCGGGACCGGCGAGCGCATCACGCTGTCGCACCATGCCGAGGACCGCGCCATCTTTGCCCGCGGCGCGGTCAAGGCCGCGCTCTGGGCGCGCGGTAAAAAGCCCGGACTTTATTCCATGCGGGACGTGCTCGGCTTGAGCTAAACTATCCATAATTTTGAAGGAGCAAACATGTCGGGAACTCTCGTGCTCGTGCGCCACGGCCAGAGCGAATGGAACCTGAAGAACCTGTTCACCGGCTGGCGCGATGTCGACCTTACCGAGCAAGGCCACAAGGAGGCCAAGGAAGCCGGCCAGAAGCTCAAGGCACGCGGCTTGAAATTCGACATTGCCTTCACCTCGGCGCTGATCCGGGCGCAGAAGACCTGCCAGCACATTCTCGACGCGGTCGGCCAGAGCGATTTGAAGACGATCCGCGACCAGGCGCTGAACGAGCGCGACTACGGCGACCTCTCCGGTCTCAACAAGGACGACGCGCGTCAGAAGTGGGGCGAAGAGCAGGTGCACATCTGGCGCCGCTCCTACGACGTGCCGCCGCCCGGCGGCGAAAGCCTGAAGGACACCGGCGCTCGCGTCTGGCCCTATTATCTTCACGACATGCAGTCGCATGTGCTGAAGGGCGGCACCGTGCTGGTCGCCGCGCATGGCAATTCGCTGCGCGCACTGATCATGGCGCTGGACGGCAAGAGCGGCGAGGAGATCGTCAAGCTCGAGCTCGGCACCGGCGTGCCGGTGATCTACGAGCTCAACGCCGATTCCACTGTGGCGTCGAAGGACGTGCTGGAGGGGTGAGGTTTTCGGCCAGCGCATTCGCCAAGTCGGCGCTGCCCCTCATTGCCCTGCCGGGCAGTTCTCCCGGTGTAGTGACGGGGAGAAAGGGCTGGCCGCAGCCTCGGCGCTCTTCTTGTGACGCAGGTGACCGGCGAAAATCATCGATGAGAGCGCCCCTCTCCCCGTCACTGTGCGGGGAGAGGATGCCGGCAGGCAGGTGAGGGGCGGCGCTGACCCCCGGGAAACTAAGCCGGCAGGCAGCGGCCCTCGAAAAAGCGCGTTGACACATATCGTTTGCCCGCTTACATGAGCCCGCACCAGCCCAGATGGCGGAATTGGTAGACGCGCACGGTTCAGGTCCGTGTTCCGCAAGGAGTGGAGGTTCGAGTCCTCTTCTGGGCACCAAATTCCCGTTTCGGATAAGTCCGAAATGATTTAGACGCGAAGCAAAAAAGCCCGGTTCCCGGGCTTTTTTGCTGATGGATGACAGATAGTCCAGCGGAGGGTCAATGCGGCGGGCGAACCGCTTTCATTGCTTCTTCTTCGAGTGTCTGGAGCTTCTCCCGAATCTCCTCCGGCTCGGCATGCTCCAAGCCGACGACATCGTTTCTGGTCTCATTCAGCGAAACGATAATCTCATCAAGCTTGGCGTGGATGGCGGCCGTGTCGCGGTAACCCTGGATCAGCACAACGCCGGTGATCACGATGGCCGCTACCGACAATGCGTAGGTGACCACATTGGTCAGGCCGAATGGCACCAACGCAGTACAGAGCAGCATGGCTACAAGAAGGACATAGAAGCCCGGTGGCCGGGATAGAAAGTCGCCCATCACAAAGAGGAAGCGGTTCATATCCAGGCCGCGGTCAAAAATGCCACGAGTGCGGTGACGGCTACGCAAATTGGAATTGCCGCGAGTAAGGCAGCTTCCAGGACCCAAGTTTCCTTGTCGCTAAACATCAGACATCCTCCCGTTCAGAAAACGGCTGCCCGTAGAGCCTTCACAGCTCAGCCACAGCCCGCCGCTCCAGACCGGAGCGGCGGGCTCGCGCGTTACTCGATGATCTGCACGACCTTGCGCGTGTCGGGATCGACGAGAACCGCATGATCTCCGACAACCGTATACTTGTAGCGCACATCCGGAACGTCGATTGCGTGGAGCTCGACAGTGTCTGGAAGTGCCGTGCCGACATTGAGTTCGACGCCGAGCAAACTGACTGAGGCCAGCTTCTGCTTATGGATATATTCGCGAACGACCGTCTGTTGTTCGGGCTTGAGAACAATAACGTCCTCGGCAAACGAGGTGCCGATGCCCGCCATAAGGACGAGGGCGCCGGCGGCGCTGACGAAATATCTGGTCATGGGAATTTCCTTTTCATAGGTCAGTTCGGAAGCGTGGATACGAGCAGATCAGCCGCCACTCGCAGGGGCTGGGGCAGGTGCCGCAGGCTTTGCGGGTGCAGCCGGAGCTTCCACCTTTGGCGCTTCAACCTTGACGTTGATATCCTTGCCGCCGTCGCCGCGGATATTGATGACGCCGGTAAAAATAAGCAATACTACGACTGCAATAAGTGCAAGAACAACAGCAATTGCAGTGCCGCCCCCACCACCAGAATTAACAACAGTTGGGCCGTCGGCCATGTGTTCCTCTCCTGTTTTATTTAGTTGCATTTGGGAAACGCCTGCCCCACTTGAACGTTCCGCTTCGGGACTTGGGTCTTAGCTGATATCCGACTTTGGTCTGGTTCGCCGCAGACTGAAGTCACAGGAACAATCTGGCTGATCTCAAGTTCGGTCCCTCGGCGAACAGGCGTGGTGCCGTCGCCGGATTACGCGAGGAGAAAACCATGAAAATCCACTTTGCAAGTGCCGCTGCAGGCTTGTTGCTTTTGGCTGAGGTCGGCGCCGCCGCAGCTCAGGATGTCGTCATCACACCGGAGCAGGATACGGTCGTCCGCGAATACGTAAAAAAGCAGCCGCTGGCTTCGGTGAAGATCCCGGGCGTGGAGCTGAACGTCGGCAGTGCCTTGCCTGATACGGTCGAGCTGCACGAAGTTCCCAACGTCAAATACCGCTACGTCGTGGTCGACAACCGCACCGTCCTGGTCGATCCCAGCACCCGGAAAATTGTGAAGGTCTACGACTGATCGAATAGCTGCCGCCCGCCGCCGGCCATGGCGGCGGGCAGCGGATTTCACATTGCGCTCCAGGATGATCGAAGATGATCGATGACGTCGAGACATCGCCAGCCCTTGATACCCGCCTGGGTTCTCTCAGGGCGAGAATGCGCGATGCGCGCATAACAGAGGCCGACATGAAGACCTTTCAGAAAGTCGCATCCATCATGGTTGGCGGCAGTGGCCGCATCAGCGGCGATGACCTGATTGCAGCGTCGTTCGTCCTCGAGGACCAGCCGGAAGGCTTGTGAGGCGGAGTACTCACGTGTGCAGGCTCTCGCAACGCTGGTCCCAAGTCCAAAGCGTTTGCGAAGTACAATCGCCGAACCGGTTCAAACCTGCTATCAGGTGCCTTGGGCCAGCTTCTCGCCCTGGTGCTGAACACATTCCTGCTGCCGGCGCTCGCGGCGATCCTGTTCATATCTGCGGTCAAGATCTGGAAGCCCGCTAAATCGATCCCCCTCCTGGATGTCATCCAGATGTCATACGCCTTGGCTATGTGGCGATAAATCTGGATTTGTGGATACGTGAACAAAGAGACCGCCCTTGTCGCGCCCGCGGCGCTTGGCCAGGATACAAGGCTGGAGGTTTTCCGGCTGCTGGTTCGGGCCGGTGTCGAAGGCGTGCCCGCTGGCGAGGTCGCGGCGCGCTTAAGCATCGTCCAGAACACCATGTCGGCGCATCTGAAGATACTCGGCCATGCTGGGCTGGTCCGCGCTGAGCGCGAGGGGCGCACCATTCGCTATGTCGCCAACATGACCGGTTTCCGTGACTTGCTTGCTTACCTGATGGAGGATTGCTGTAACGGTGCGCCGGAGCTTTGCCCGTCGGTAATCCAGGCGGTGACTTGCAATTGTTAAGCTGAGTGAATGCCAGGGGGAGGAAGCCATGAGCGATCAGATTTACAATGGGTTGTTCCTGTGCACCGGCAATTCGGCGCGGTCGATCCTCGCGGACGCGATGCTGAACCGTGTCGGCGCCGACAGGTTCAAGGCCTTTTTTGCCGGCCCCCATTCGAAGGGTTCGGTCCATCCCTATACGCTGCAGCTTCTGAAGACCGTTTGCGACAACGCAGCCAATGAGTCCTGTCCCGTATGGCCCGGTCAGCCGATGACGTCTCATTGGGGGAGCCCGTTCACGCAACCGTCGAGGCAATCTTCGTCAGCCTGCCGATGAATACGGTCGATAAGCTTGCCTTGCAGAAGCGCCTGAAATGAGATCGGTCGCAATCACCCCAATGCAGGCTGAGCAGCATGGCCACTGATTTGTCCCGACGCCTCGCCGCCGAAGCGCTCGGCACCACCATGCTGGTTGCCGCCGTTGTCGGTTCGGGCATCATGGCCGATCGCTTGACCGACGACGTGGCGCTTTCGCTCCTCGGCAGCACGATCCCGACCGGCGCTATTCTGGTGGTGCTGATCACCATTCTTGGGCCGATCTCCGGGGCGCATTTCAATCCGGCCGTCACGCTGGTGTTCGCGCTTCGACGTGAGATTGAAGCCAGAACAGGGTTGGCTTACACTGTCGCCCAAATTCTGGGTGGCGTTGCCGGAACGTTCCTAGCTCACGCGATGTTCGAACTGCCGATCCTGCAGGTGTCCGAAACCGTGCGAACCGGAAGCGGCCAATGGATCGCAGAGTTGGCGGCCGCCTTCGGCTTGGGGTTCACCATCCTTGCCGGCTTGCGCTTTCGCAGTGATGCCATTCCCTGGCTGGTCGGGCTCTACATCACCGCCGCGTATTGGTTCACGGCATCGACCTCGTTCGCCAATCCGGCGGTCGCCATTGCGCGCGCGTTTTCCAACACGTTCGCCGGGGTCCGGCCGCTCGATGTCCCGGCCTTCATCGTCGCCGAACTACTGGGCGCGCTGCTCGCCGTGGCTCTGGCCGGCTGGCTGCTTTCAGAACCCAAACCCGAGTCACAGATGAAAGCTGCGCAATGACCATCACCATCTATCACAATCCCGATTGCGGCACCTCGCGCAACACCCTGGCGATCATCCGCCAGTCCGGCGAAGAGCCGGAGGTGATCGAGTACCTCAAGACGCCTCCTTCGCGCGAAAAGCTGATCGAGCTGATTGCGGCGATGGGGATGACACCGCGCGATTTGCTGCGCGAGAAGGGTACCCCCTTTGCCGAACTCAACCTCGGCGATCCCAAGTGGAGCGACGACGAGATCCTCGATTTCATGCTGGCGCATCCGATCCTGATCAACCGGCCGATCGTGGTGACGCCGCTCGGCGCCATGCTCGCCCGGCCGTCGGAAGCCGTCCTCGACATCCTTCCAAATCCGCAGATCGGCGCCTTCACAAAGGAGGACGGTGAGGTCGTCACGAATGCCGAGGGCAAACGCGTCGTCCGAGCAACGCGTTATTTCGACGGCAATCGAAACAACGCTTGATTGCGTCGGTCACTGGCGTATTGTATTTCGATGAGACTCGAACAAGCAGCAAAACAGCTCGAGGCGCTCGGCAATCCGACGCGGCTGAACCTCTATCGCACACTGGTCAGGGCCGGTGCAGCCGGCAGGCCGGTCGGCTATCTGCAGGAAAGTCTCGGCATCGCCGCATCGACGCTGTCGCACCATCTGCACCGGCTGATCCTGACCGGCCTCGTGACTCAGGAGCGGCAGGCAACGACGCTGATCTGTCGCGCTAACTATCCCATCATGAACGACCTCATCGGCTTCCTCGCCGACGAATGCTGCGCCGACGTCGCCTGCAATCCTGCCGAAGGCGAGGCCGCGGCATAATTTTTGGTTCTATTTCGATAATCCCGGAAGGATGGAAACTATGGTTTCTCGAAGCGATCTCCCCGTTGCCATCATCGGCGCCGGTCCTGTTGGCCTGGCGGCAGCCGTCCATCTGCTGAAGCAGGGCCTGCCAGTAAAGCTCTATGAATCGGGTAGCGAAGTTGCGTCCGCCCTGCGGGATTGGGGTCATGTCAAAGTGTTCACGCCCTGGCGCTACTGCGTCGACCAGGCGGCGCGAAAATTGCTCGAGGTCCATGGCTGGCGCATGCCGGAGCCAGAGGCATTCCCCACCGCCACCGAGCTTGTCGAGCATTACCTGGAGCCGCTTGCCAAGCTGCCGGAACTGACGCCGGTGATCGAAACCGGCGCCCGCGTCGTTGGCATCTCGCGTTGGGGCGCCGACAAGGTGTTGAGCAAGGCACGCGGGACGCGGCCCTTCATGCTGGTGGTCGAAACGGCCAATGGCACAAGGCGCGATCGCGCCTGCGCCGTGATCGATGCATCCGGCACCTGGCAGACGCCAAATCCGCTCGGCGCGGGCGGAATCGCGGCCGAGGGCGAGGCCGAGAATGCCGGCCGTATCGCCTATGGAGTTCCTGATATTCTCGGCCGTGACCGCGCTCTTTATGCCGGCCGCACGACGCTGGTTGCCGGCTCGGGGCACTCGGCCGCTAATGCCTTGCTCGACCTCGCCACACTGGCCGATGCCGAGCCCGGCACGGCGTTCATCTGGGTAACGCGCGGCACCGACCTCGTGCGCATCTATGGCGGCGGCGACGCCGATGCCTTGCCGGCGCGCGGCGAGCTTGGCGCCGATGTTCGCGACCTGGCGGAAAGCGGCCGCGTCTCGCTTGTGACAGGATTTTCAACCGTCGCCATCCGTGCCCAGGAAGATCGCTTGATCGTCGAAGGCGAGACGGCAGGCGGTTTGCGCCAGGTAGGCCCTATCGACCGCATCATCGCCGCAACCGGGCAGCGCCCCGACCTCTCGCTGACCAGGGAGCTCCGCCTCGACCTCGATCCGTGGCTTGAAAGCGTCAAGGCACTGGGGCCGCTCATCGATCCCAACGAGCATTCCTGCGGCGATGTGCCGCCGCATGGCCATCGCCAGCTCAGCCATCCCGAGCCCGATTTCTATACGGTCGGAATCAAGAGCTACGGCAGGGCGCCGACCTTCCTGCTGCTGACGGGTTATGAACAGGTCCGCTCCGTCGCCGCCGCGCTTGCCGGCGATATGGCTTCCGCCGACGTAGTGCAACTGGTGTTGCCGGAAACCGGGGTCTGTACGGTGCCGTCTTCTGCACTTGGCGCTGCCTCCAAAGGCTGTTGCGGCGGCCCGGCAGCAAAGGAGGCGGATGCGTGCTGCGTCGCCGATGCCGCCGCAAAAGCTGTCGGCAAGGGTGGGTGCGGTTGCGGCGTTGCCGCGTGAGCTTGCTGCCATCATCGACCGCCGGCGTGCGCAGCCGCGGCACGATCGTCACGGCGCTTGGCCTTACACAGATCATGGCGTGGGGCTCCTCCTACTACCTGCCGGCCGTCATTGCGCCGGCAGTGTCGGCTGAGACCGGCTGGTCGTTTCCTTGGGTGATCGGCAGCCTGTCGCTCGGCCTGCTCGTCGCGGGCCTGATCTCGCCGCATGTCGGCGCCGCGATCGAACGCCATGGAGGGCGCGTGACGCTGGCCTTCAGCGCCCTCTGCCTCGGCTTCGGCCAACTCGTCCTCTCCGTGTCTGCTAGTCTGGCTGTTTTTGTCATCGGCTGGCTGATCATGGGTTTTGGCATGGGGGCCGGCCTGTACGACGCGGCCTTCGGCACGCTTGGCTGTCTCTATGGCCGCAACGCTCGCTCGACCATTACCAGCCTCACCCTGTTTGGCGGCTTCGCCAGCACCATGTGCTGGCCGATTTCGGCCTTTCTGCTCGACACGTTTGGCTGGCGCGGCGTGTGCCTGGTCTATGCTGCGATCCAGCTTTGTATGGCGCTGCCGGTCTATCTGCTCATCTTGCCACGCGGCGTTCCCGCCGAAACGACGCCCGCAGCCGCCATTGAGCCCGAAACGGGTCTAGCGCCGCGAACCCTGCCGCTTATGGCCACGCTTGCAGCAAGTATCACCCTGTCCGCCGTCATTTCCTCCACCCTATCGGTTCATCTGCTGACTATCCTGCAATCGGCCGGCCTGGCGCTGGGCGCGGCGGTCGGCCTCGGCGCGCTGGTCGGCCCGTCCCAGGTCGGCGCCCGCGCGGTCGAGATGGCGATCGCCCGCTATCACCATCCGATCTGGACCAAGCTGGCGTCGGTGACTTTTGTGGTCATAGGCGTGGCGACGCTCTGGACCGACCTGCCTGTCCTGCCGGGCGCTCTGATTTTCTACGGCGCCGGCATCGGCCTGGAATCAATCGCGCGCGGCACGCTGCCGCTCGCCCTGTTTGGCGCCACCGGCTATGCGAAGCTGATGGGCCGGCTCGCCATGCCGAGCTTGATCGCCCAAGCTGCGGCGCCGTCCGTAGGCGCGCTGCTCTTGCAGCATACCGGTGAACGCGGACTGCTGACGGCACTGCTCGGGCTCGCCCTGATAAACATCGCACTGGTCGGCGCGCTGTTTGCCCTGCAACGCGGGGCTATGCGGCGTGCTCGCACAAGTTAGCTCCAGCTTGAGGCACGGCGTGAAGTCTCGGTGCTTGCCCCCACGATGGCGAGGTACGAAGTCAAAAAGCGGTCAATGTGCTTAGCGATCTACAGTCGACTTCAGCCGCCGTTTCGAATGATGGCGCCCCGCGATCACGAGATTTGTCGATAATAATCGATATAAGGCTGTATTCGCGACTATTCGATCGCTCTTCCATAGTGGGCGATTAGATAAGATTGGAAATGATATCCCAGATCGGAGGAGATCGATCCATTCGGGCCGGCATCAGCATGATTGAACCGCAGCTACCGCAAGTTGACAGCGATCATCGGGCGGATCTGGTTTGGTACGAAGTCTTAATACGTCTCACCTAAGGTCCAACTTTGACTTCGGGAGCGCGACGTTCGACAGACATATCTCCGCAGGTTACATTCGCCAGTCAGACAGCGCTCCGCACTCGAATGGATGTCTCTGAATGCCGGGCCTCACGCCTTCACGACCGCACCCGAGAACCTTGGGATGGATGGGCACGACAGCGCTCGCCATGGGTGGCAGCAATCAAAGTTTGTTTCTGATTGCCGCCCTTTTTGTCGGCCAGGGGAATATTCCCGGTCAAGGAAGCGCTGCGGTTCCTTTGCTCGTTGTTGGTCTGCTTCTAAGCTGGGCCGCCGCGCCTGCGTGGACCGAATTGGTTCTCATGTGGCCAAACCGCGTCGGCGGTATCTCTGCAGCGTGCGCCGAAGCCTTCCGACCTTACAGTCCCGTTCTCTCGGCTCTGACGGGCACCTGCTATTGGTGGGGTTGGGTGCCGACCTGCGGACTGACAGCGGTTCTTTCAGCGTCTGCAATACAGCAATGGTACCTGCCGGGCCTCCCCGTGGAGGCGGTCGCCTGCGGGCTCATCGCATTCTTTACGGCGGTCAACCTGTGTGGAATCAAGTGGGTGGTCCAACTGGCGATCCCGATCGCCACTGCCTCCGCGACGCTTGCGTTTCTCTCATCCCTCGTCCCGGTCATCAGTGGCTCGGTCGACTGGCGGCAGGCGACGGATTTTGCCCTGACCAGCCCGTTTACCGGCCTGTTCGGCGATATCACGTCGGTGATGGCGGGACTGTACCTGATCGGGTTTGCCGCACCGGCATTTGAGGCTGCAGCCTGCCATGTTGGCGAAACCATCGATCCCAACCGCAACATTCCTCTGGCGATGTGGGCCAGCGCCGCAATGGCCGGCGTCTATTTCCTGGTCCTGCCGGTTGTCTGGCTGGGTGTGCTCGGGCCGGAGCCGCTAGGCACCGACCTCGCCATAGCTCTCGGGCCCACCTTTGCGCCCTTGTTGGGGAGTTTCGGCAAGGCGGCCGCCATCTGGCTCATCATGCTGAACATGTTCCATGGAACGTTGCAGCCATTGGCAGGCGCCGCGCGGACCCTTGCGCAGCTGAGCGAAGACGGCCTGCTGCCGAGCTTCCTGGCCAGGCGCACCTCAACAGATTGTCCCTGGGCGGCAACGCTGCTCACAGCTGCTGCGGCAATCGGCTTCATGCTGTGCGGATATCCGCTCTGGATGATCGCCGCGGCCAATTTTACGTACCTGATCAGCATCTGCATGCCAAACATCGCAGTCTGGCTCTTGCGCCGTGACAGTCCCGAAGCCGAGCGACCCTTCCGGGCTCCCAGGGGAACGATCATCCTTGGCGTCGGCGCGGCTGCAATATGGCTGTTGACCGCCATACTGGGATTTCAGCAATTTGGCCTTCCTACCGTCCTGTTCGGTCTGGCTTTGGCATATTCGGGTGCTGCGCTATACGCCTGGCGCACGATGGAGGATCGATACGCACTCGGTCTACCCTTGCTGCCACATACGCTTCACCTGAAGCTTACCGGAGCCATGCTTTTTGTGCTCGTGCTTGACGGTGCCGGCTATTTCCTGGCGATCGGCAGCGTTCCCCAAGGCGACACTTCATTGGTCGCCGCGCTGGAGGACATTTTTGTCGTTGTCGCGCTGCTGACCATCAGCGTTGGCCTGATCTTGCCGGGGATGATCACCCATTCGGCGACCGAGGTGAGCAACGCGGCAAAGCGTCTGACATCCGGAACGCTGAAGGATTTCTCTCTTGCCATGGTCGCCCTGGGGCGGGGAGACCTCGCCGCGGCGCACGCCTCCGTGAACATCATGCCGGTTACCGTAAACTCTCGTGACGAACTTGGAGAGATGGCCGAAAGCTTCAATCTGCTCCAGGACAAGGTGAGGGAAGCCGCCCACGGCCTGGACGACGCGCGCGAGAACATGAACGTAGCGCGCACCGAACTGATGGCGCGGCACGAGGAAATCGCGCATCTCGCGCACCACGATCCGCTTACCGGCCTGGCGAACCGAGCCGCGCTTGCAGCACACCTGGCCACGACGCTCGAGCGCGCAAAAGCAACGCACGCCAGCTTTGCCGTCTTCAGCATCGACCTTGACCATTTTAAAGAGGCGAACGACGTTTTCGGGCACGCCGCCGGCGACGATCTGCTTTGCACCATCTCCCGGCGTCTCCAAACCGCGGCGCCTGAGGCCTTTATCGCGCGCATGGGCGGCGACGAATTCACGGTTGTCCTGGCCATGGATGACCGGTCCGCGAGTGCCAAGGACGTTGCGGACCGTCTGTTCGAATCGGCGGCAGGCAAATTCGAAATCCGGGGCCAGCACATTTCGATCGGGGTGAGCATCGGCGCGGCGATCTATCCGAAAGACGGAGAGAATGCCGCGGCGCTGATGGCAAATGCCGACGCAGCGCTCTACCGGGCCAAGGCGGACGGTCGCCGAATGGTGCAATTCTTCGACCCTGAGATGGATAAGCGACTAAGAGAGCGCTACGCCTTGCAGCGAGATTTGCGCTCTGCGGTCGGCCATGGCGAACTTGTGCTTCATTACCAGCCGCAAGCCAGGATAGACGGCGAAATCTTCGGTTTCGAGGCACTCGCCCGATGGCACCATCCAAAGCATGGGCTCATCTCCCCAAACGCGTTTGTCTCGCTTGCCGAACAGGATGGCACGATCGTTGAGATAGGTGAATGGACGCTCAGGCAGGCGTGCAGAGACGCGGCCTCCTGGCCCTCACCGCTGCAGATCGCCGTCAACCTCTCTCCCGTGCAATTCCGTTTCGGGGACCTGGTAGGCCTCGTTCATTCTATCCTCTACGAGACCGGCCTTGCTCCGGGGCGGCTGGAACTGGAAATCACGGAAGGGGTTCTCATCCGCGACCGGGCAACTGCCTTGTCGGTTTTGCGGAGGTTGAAGGCGTTGGGCGTCAGGGTCTCGATGGATGATTTTGGCACGGGGTATGCCTCACTGTCCTCGTTGCAGGCGTTTCCATTCGACAAGATCAAGATCGATCGCAGTTTTGTTTCGGGTGTCGGCTCGAATGTCCAATCGGCGGCCATCGTGCGCACGATACTCAGCCTGGGGAATGCGCTGGCCTTGCCTGTCATCGCGGAGGGTGTCGAAACAGAGGACGAGCGTGCCTTCCTGATGAAGGAAGGATGCCCCGAAATCCAAGGATATCTGGTAGGGCGCCCGCATCCGATAGCGCTCTACAAAAATGTGACGAATGGGATTTCGCCAGGATCTGCCTTCGCGGAGCCCAAGGATACCACCGCACCCCAGGCGCTTAGCGTAACGCGATAGCCCGGCGCCGACCGTCGGCGCGCTGCTCTTGCAACACACCGGTGAGCGAGGACTGCTGGCGGTACTGCTCGGGCTCGCCCTTATAAAGGTCGCACTGGTCGGCGCGCTGTTTGCCTTGCAGCGCGGGGCCATGCGAAGCATCCGAACCAGCTGGCGCGGGAGCCACCTCCCCTTCCGGCCAGTCCCCCAACAAACCACTTCAAACCCGGCGGCCGTGGCGCTACGCTCGCACCTATGGCCCCACCCACCCAGCCGATCACCGTCACCCGCCGCGACCAGATGTTTCCCATCCTGGGCGACGCCGATATCGAGCGCATGCGCCGGTTCGGCGAGGCGAGTTCCTATGCCGCCGGCGAGCATATCGTCACCGCCGGCACCGTGGCGCCGGGGCTGATCGTCGTCCTGTCGGGCACGGTCGATATCACCCAGGATGTCAGGCCCGGCCGGCGCGAGACCATCGTCACTCATGGTCCCGGCAATTTCATCGGCGAGCTGGCGCAGCTTTCCAGCCGGCCGTCGCTGGTCAATGCGGAGGCGGCCGAGCCGGTCGAGGCCTTCGTCATCCCCTCGCAGCGGCTGCGCGACCTGATGGTGCAGGAGGCAAGCCTTGGCGAGCGGATCATGCGGGCGCTGATCCTGCGCCGCGTCGGGCTTCTGGAAAGCGGCTCGAGCGGGCCGGTCGTCATCGGCCCGGCCGGCAATGGCGACACGCTGCGGCTGCAGGGATTTCTGCGCCGCAGCGGCCAGCCGCACCGCGCGCTCGATTCCGACAGCGACCCGTGCGCCAAGACGCTGATTGAGCATTTTCATGTTGACCCGCACCATCTGCCGATCGTGCTCTGCCCCAACGGCAAGCTGATGCACAATCCCGGCGAAACCGAACTTGCCCGCTGCATCGGCCTGCTGCGGCCGATCGATCCCAACATGGTCTATGACGTCGCCATTGTCGGCGCCGGACCGGCGGGGCTGGCGGCCGCGGTCTATGCGGCATCCGAAGGGCTGTCGACCATCGTGCTCGATTGCCGCGCCTTCGGCGGCCAGGCCGGCGCCTCCGCGCGCATCGAGAACTATCTGGGTTTCCCCACCGGCATTTCCGGCATGGCGCTGATGGCGCGCGCCTACAACCAGGCGCAGAAATTCGGCGTCGAAATACTCATCCCCGACGAGGCCAAGCTGCTCGGTGCAGCAGGCGAGGGCTACACGCTCGCCGTCGGCGACGGTGAAAGCCTGCGCGCACGCACGGTGGTGATCGCCAGCGGCGCGCGCTACCGCCGCCTCGACATCGCCAAGCTGGCCGAGTTCGAGGGCACGTCGGTGCATTACTGGGCCTCGCCGATCGAGGCGCGGCTATGCACAGGGCAAGAAGTGGCGCTGGTCGGCGCCGGCAATTCGGCGGGGCAGGCGGCGGTCTATCTCGCCAGCCAGGTGCGCAAGGTGACGATGCTGGCGCGCCGCGGCGGCCTCAGGGAAACCATGTCGCGCTATCTGGTCGAGCGTATCGAGGCGCAACCCAACATCGAGGTGCTTGGCGAGACCGAGATCGAGGCGCTGGAAGGCGAAGGCGGCAATCTCACCCAGTTGCGTTGGCGCAACCCCGGCGGCGTCGAGACGCGGCCGATCCAGCATCTCTTCCTGTTCATCGGCGCCGACCCCAACACCGATTGGCTGGCTGGGTGCAATATCGCGCTCGACGCCAGGGGCTTCGTGCGCACCGGCGCCGACATAGGGGCGGGCCAGATGGAGACCAGCCGCAGCGGCGTGTTCGCCATCGGCGACGTGCGCTCCGGCTCGGTCAAGCGGGTCGCCGCCGCCGTCGGCGAAGGCGCCCAGGTGGTGGCTGCCTTGCACGCCTATCTCGCGCGACCCGACGCAGCAGCGCCCGAACTGGCCAGGAGAGCATAATGGATGAATGCAAACACACGCGCGACATCAAGACGGTGACGCCGAGCGCGCTCGGTTGCGAGGAGTGCCTGAAGAGCGGCTCCATGTGGGTGCATCTCAGGCTCTGCCGCACCTGCGGCCATGTCGGCTGCTGCGACGACTCGCCCAACCGCCACGCCACCAAGCATTTCCACGCCACCAAGCACCCTATCATCGAAGGCTACGACCCGCCGGAAGGCTGGGCCTGGTGCTTTGTCGACGAGGCGTTCATCGACCTCGAAGGCAACGTGACGCCGCAGAACGGCCCGATCCCGAAGTTTTTCTGAGGCGAGCCAGGCTGGCAGCTGTGCCCTTATCGCACCAAAGGCGATCGTGTATGGCGTCCGCCCGAAGGTCAGGGCAATCGGATAGGGCGCGCCCCCACTCCGTCTCGGCTTCGCCGAGCCACCTCTACCCCCACATTCGTGGGGGAGAGGAAATGTCAACCACCGAGCTCGCAGCCTGAAAGGCTTGGGTTTCCTCATCCCCCATGGACATGGGGGGAGAGGTGGCCGCGAAGCGGACGGAGTGGGGGCAGGCGCTGTCCTACGCGATTGCCCCGCCCTTGTGGGAGGCTAGGTCCTTCTGCACAAGAAGCCCTGTTTATTTTATGGAGCCAGTAACCGTGCGGTCGAGGGCGTCGGGACTGTGGTCGTTGCCGGCAAGTGCGGCAATGATCAGAAGACTGGCGACGACCGGGACGAACAGGATGGCCACGCGGGCCTGCACATAAAAGATGGCTCGCCATTCGCTGCGCTTTTCCGGGCTGTTGTCCATCACACTCACTCTCGCCATGCCACCCCAGGCGGGACATAGCGGCGAAGGGTTAAGCAAAGGCTGCTGAATGTGTTAACGCGCGGCGGATTGGGATTTAATCTTGATGGTCAGCGCCGCCCCTCATTGTCATCGGTACGCATCCGGTACGCCTACCCCCGCAACGCCTGCTCCAGATCGGCGATCAGATCATCGCCATCCTCTATCCCCGCCGACAACCGCACCAGCGAATCCGAAATGCCGATTTCCGCGCGCTTTTCCGCCGGGATCGAGCCGTGCGTCATCAGCGCCGGGTGTTCGATCAGGCTTTCGACGCCGCCGAGGCTTTCAGCCAGCGTGAACAGTTGCGTCCGTTCGAGGAAGCGTTTGGTGCCGGCGAGTTCGCGGTCGAGGTCGACCGAGATCATGCCGCCGAAGGCATGCATCTGTTGGACGGCGATGGCGTGCTGCGGATGGCTGGCCAGGCCGGGATAGACGACGCGGCGCACATCTTTTCGCGCCTCCAGCCACTGCGCAATCTTCAGGCCGTTCGTGGAATGCCGCTCCATCCTGAGCGCCAGTGTCTTGATGCCGCGCAGCGCGAGAAAACTGTCGAAGGGACCGGAGATGGCGCCGATGGCGTTCTGCAGGAATTTCAGCTGGGCCGCCAAATCCTTGTTGTCGCCGACGATGGCGACGCCGCCGACCATGTCGGAATGGCCGTTGAGATATTTCGTCGTCGAGTGGACGACGATGTCGATGCCGAGTTCAAGCGGCCGCTGGATGTAGGGGCTGCAGAACGTGTTGTCGGCGACCGTCAAAACCCCTTTGCGCCTGGCGAGTGCCGCAACGCCTTCGAGGTCGACGATACGCAGCAGCGGATTGGTCGGAGTTTCGACCCAGAGCAGTTTTGTCTCCGGGCGAATCGCTGCTTCCACCGCCGCCAGATCGGTGAAGTCCACAGAACTCACCTGCAGATTGGCCGAGCGCTTGCGCACCCGCTCCATCAGCCGGAACGAGCCGCCATAGATGTCGTCGGTTGCAACGATATGGGCGCCGCTGTCGAGCAGCTCAAGCACGGTCGAGATCGCCGCCAGGCCGGAAGCAAAGGCAAAGGCGGCCGAGCCGCTCTCGAGATCGGCCACCGCGCGCTCGAAGGCAAAGCGGGTCGGGTTTTGGCTGCGGGCGTACTCAAACCCCTTGTGCACGCCGGGCGACTGCTGGCCATAGGTCGAGGTCGCGTAGATTGGCACCATCACCGCGCCGGTCAGCGGGTCATGGCTCTGGCCGCCATGGATGGTGCGCGTGGAAAAAGCCAGGCGGTTCTTGCCCGATGGGGATGTTTCAGCAGTCATCGTGCGCGCCTCAAATGGTTGATCAGGTCGATACGGGTTATCAGGCCGACGAACTCGTCGCCATCGAAGATGATGGCGACCTCGTTGCGGTCGAACACCGGCAGCAGCGCATCCAGCGTCTGGCTGGCCTGCAGCGTGTGCAGATTGGAGGTCATGGCGGTGCGCACCGGGGCGTTGAAGCGGTCCCAGCGGCCGTCATAGGGGCCGTCGACCTTGGCCAATATATCGCCCTCATCGATAATGCCGACCAGCTTGCCATTGTCCAGCACCGGCAGCTGCGAGACATCGGAGCGGCGCATGCGGCCATAGGCGTTGAGCAGGCTTTCGTCGGGGCCGACATAGACGGTGTCGCCGGTGCGGTGCGAGCGCATGACAAGGTCGCGCAGATCGCCATGCTGTTCCTGTTCGGCCAGCCCCTGTTCGGCCAGCCAGAAATCGTCGAACACCTTGGACAGATATTTGTTGCCGCTGTCGCAGACGAAGGTGACGACGCGTTTCGCTGTCGTCTGCTCGCGGCAATAGCGAAGCGCGGCCGACAGCAGCGTGCCGGAAGACGAGCCGGCGAGAATGCCTTCCTTCGAAAGCAGGTCCCGCACGGCCAGCATGCTCTGCTTGTCTGGGATGGAATAGGCTTTCCTGACCAGCGACAGATCGGCATTGGGCGGCACAAAATCCTCGCCGATGCCTTCGACGGTCCAGCTGCCGGCTTCTTCCATCTTGCCGGTCTTGATCAGCGGCGCCAGCACCGACCCCACCGGATCGGCCAGCACCATTTCGGTCTTCGGCGATGTTCTGGCGAAGTAGCGGCCAAGCCCGGTCAGCGTGCCGCCGGAGCCGACGCCGACGACCACGGCGTCGAGGTCGCCATCGAGCTGGGCAAGGATTTCCGGTCCGGTGGTGGTCTCATGCGCCTCGGGGTTGGCCGGGTTGGCGAACTGGTTGGCGTAGAAGGCGCCGGGCGTTTCCGATGCGATCTTCTCGGCCATGTCCTGGTAATATTCGGCATGGCCCTTGCCGACATCGGAGCGCGTCATGCGCACTTCGGCGCCGAGCGCGCGCAGATGCTGGATCTTTTCGCGCGACATCTTGTCGGGCACGACGAGGATGATGCGGTAGCCCTTGGGGATGCCGACCTGGGCGAGGCCGAGGCCGGTATTCCCGGCGGTCGCCTCGACGATGGTGCCGCCGCGCTTGAGCTTGCCTTCCTTCTCGGCCGCGGCAATCATCGACAGCGCAATGCGGTCCTTGATCGAACCGCCGGGATTCTGGCTTTCGAGCTTGATGAACAGCCGGCACTTGCCGGTGTCGAATTTGGTCAGTTCGACCACCGGCGTCTGGCCGATGAGGTCGAGCACCGAGGCGTAGGGCGGACGCAGGCGGGATAACGCGCCGTCCGAACTGCCTGGCGCAGCTTTTCCGTGCTCGCTCATATCGATGTGCTCCCTTGAACAAGCGACCGCCTCGGGGGCAGAGCGGCAGCGTAGCTTCTTTTCCGGCCGTTTGCAGTCGGAAAGAAGGTAGATCGTGCCAATCAACCGGCGAGAGGGGGAATGGAATTCCAGTTTGAGGCGGGCTTTGGACTCAAGCCCAACACCCTCCGTAGCGATCCTTCCCACTCCCCTCTGAGGGGAGTGCTATCCCGCCGACGTCAACAGCTTTACCCCAGCAGCTGCTTGGTCAGCCTAGCGCATTGCACGCGGATGTCGGGGATGGCGTCGATCTCGAAGAAGGTGCCGCGGGTCAGCGGCCCGACGGCGAGGATCTTGGCCGATGCGGTGCCGTCGCCGGCGATGATTTCGCACTTGGCCGTTACATCGAGGCCAAGCCGCAGCGGGTCGGGCCGCGCCAGGCCGCGGTCGACCAGCGAGCGCACGACGCTGTTTGACGTCGTCGAGATGTCGCGGGCGATGCCGGTGCAATCATAGATGCGCGCGACCTGCAGCGTTTCCAGCGCCTTTGTGTGGCGGGACTGGATGCCGACGGTGAATCCATCGCCGGCCTCGATGCCGACGACACGGCCGGCGACCGGGCGGATGCGGCCGGTGCGCACCGCCTCGGTGACGCGGGCATGCACCTCGGGCGCCAGCCGATGGCGATGGATGTCCCACCAGGCCTTGGTGTGCTCGACGAAGCGGCGCTTGGCAGAGGACGGCCAGTTCTGCCAGATCTTCTGATTGAAGGGTCGCAGCCCATCGACGACGTCGCGCCAGTCGATGCCGGCCTTCTGGTTTTCGCGGATCAGGTCGCGGAACCAGCCGACGAAATAGGAGAGCTGCGTGCCGAGCGGAATGTCGGCGACGTCGAGCTTGATCGGGTTGCCCTTGCGGTGCGGCGACGGCAGCAGCCCGCGCCGCGATACGGCGACGATCTCGCCGCGATGGCCGCGCTGCTCGAGCGACAGGAAGGCATCGACCATGCTGAGCCCGGTGCCCAGCACCAGCACGCGGGCTTCAGGATCGAGCGCGGTGTCGGCCTCGGTGCCCATGCGGATGGCGTGGCCCTGGCCGGCGCCGGGCTGCTCGTCATGGCCGGTGGCAAGCACCGCCAGATGCGCGACGACGCTGGTGCCGTTGGCCAGCACCACTTCGACGCCGGACGATGTCGGCGAGATCGACAGGCTTTCCTCGCGAATCAGCCTGAGACGGCCGGTTTCCTTTTCGCGCGCTTCGAGCTCGTCGAGCACTTCCTTGAGGTAGCGGGCATAGACGCTGCGCGGTGCATAGAAGGGTGTCTGCGGCGTCTGTTCCTGGCTTATCAGGCCGCGCCCCTGCAACCAGCGCCAGAAATTCAGGGGATCGTCGGCATAGGCGCTCATCCCCGCGGCGCTGACATTCAGCACGTGCGCCGACAAAAGCGTCGAATAGGCGATGCCCTGGCCGAAATGCGGACGCTTTTCGATCAGCGTGACGCGAAGGTCCGGGTTGGGCGACTTCAGCAGATGAGCGGCCAACACGACGCCGCTGGCACCGCCGCCGACGATGATGATCGAGCTGGGGATGATCGAATTGGCGCGCGCGACGCTCATGCGAGCACGCTCAGGATCAGGCGGGGACCTTTTGCGCCGGCGCAAGCTCGTCGATGTCCCTCGCGACCGGAAGGTCGTCGAGGACGATGTCGCGCATCTCGGCCAGCGTGCGCTGGTCGAGCACCTCGGCGATCGCCTGCCGGACCTCGAGCATCAGATGTCGGACTTGGCATGTCGCCTCATTGCAGTCTTCACAGCGCTGATACTGGGTGCGGCTGGCGCAGGGGATGGGCGCCAGCGGTCCGTCGAGCACGCGCACGACATGGCCGACCTTGATCTCGTCGGCCGGGCGCGCCAAGCGATAGCCGCCATCCTTGCCCTTGCGGCTCTGGACGAAACCGGCATTGCGCAATTCGCCCAGAATGGCGTCGAGGAATTTCTTCGGAATGTTGTTGCCGCTGGCGATGTCGCCGACGAAGGCGAGCTGTCCCACCGGCAGATGCGCCAGATGGACCAGCGCCTTGAGGCCGTACTTGCCTTTTTTGGTGAGCATAGACCGAATGTTTCTCTGTCAGGCGATGGCCCCAAACCATCGGTTGCGAAACGCCTGACGTGCCTCCCCGCCGCGTGCAAGCTGCTTCGACACATAAATTCTACTGACATGATATACAAGCCGAGAAACCTTGATTTTGCTTCGTTTTCACGCCGCAGGGGCCACTTTGGCAAGCTTTGTGCCGTTAAGGTCACAGCCAGCCGCGAGCGATTGCGGCGATGAGCGGCGGCTCCTGCTCCCAATGTCGATAAGATTACTATACTTACCCTCGAACACGCGGAACGTGTTTTCAAATCAACCGTCTTTTACAGCATGGATTTGCGCCATTTGGGGCTTTGCCGGGAATTTTGGGTCGCAGCCCGCGGATCGGCGAAACATGACTCCCGACAGCTCGGGCGCCGCCCTGCGCCCGATATCAGGACGCCGCGTTGTCGCTCTGAGACCGGGCGGCCTTGGCGGCCACCGGCACGCCGCTTGAGCGCAGCATCCAGCGGTGGCCGTCGCTGCGGAAGTCGGTGAGGCTCAACGGCTCGACATCGATCCTGCGGCAGGCCGCAAGCGGCGCGCCGAGCACCAAATCAGGCCTCTTCCGTAGGAGGGTTGGCAGGACCACCAACTCTTCAGCACCTTGGGGGCGCCGTTTGCGTTTGTGCACGGTCCGACACGGGCCGGTCACCGCGCCCGCATCAGCCGTTGGTTTTTTTCTAACAAGTGCTTTTTCCATGGAACGATTTAACTCTACAAGAATGATAGAATTAGCTGACTATGAACAGGCATCCGGTTTTTCTCATTTTTCATGGAGCCTTTCATGTCCAGCATTTCGCGACGCATTGTCCTCCTGTCGTCGGCAGCTTTGGCGGGTGCGGCCTTCCTCGGCCCGGCTCAGGCGCAGGACCTCAACATCACCATCGGCTACCAGACGGTGGTCGAACCTTCCAAAGTAGCGCAGGCCGACGGCGCCTATGAAAAGGCGACCAAGGCCACGATCGACTGGCGCAAATTCGATTCCGGCGCCGATGTCATCGCCGCCGTCGCATCCGGTTCGGTCGATATCGGCTATGTCGGCTCGAGTCCGCTGGCCGCGGCCGCCAGCCGCGAACTGCCGATCCAGACCATCTTTGTCGTCGGCCTGATCGGCCAGTCCGAGGCGCTGGTCGCCCGCAATGGATCCGGCATCGAGAAGATCGCCGACCTCGCCGGCAAGAAGGTGGCGGTGCCGTTCGTGTCGACCACGCATTACAGCCTGCTTGCCGCGCTGAAGCACGAAAACGTCGACCCGAAGTCGGTCGAAATCCTTAATCTCAGGCCACCGGAAATAGCCGCCGCGTTCGCTCGCGGCGACATAGACGCGGCCTATGTCTGGGATCCGGCGCTCGGCCAGATCAAGACGACAGGCAAGGTGGTGCTGGATTCCTCGCAGGTTGCCGCCTGGGGCGCGCCGACCTTCGACGCCTGGATCGTGCGCACCGACTTCGCCGAAAAGAACCCGGACGCCGTGCGCGATTTCGTCAAGGTGACCGGCGAATCCTATGCCCAGTTCCTGGCCAAGCCCGAGGCATGGTCGGTTTCGTCGCCGGAAGCGGCCAAGATCGCCAAGATCACCGGCGCCAAACTGGAAGAGGTGCCGCAGCTCCTCAAGGGTTACGTCTTCCCGACATTGGAAGAGCAGGCTTCCGACAAATTCCTCGGCAGCGGCACGGTCAAGGCGATCGAGGCAGCTTCGGCCTTCCTCAAGGAGCAGGGCAAGATCGACGCCGTGCTGCCCGACTATTCGAAATACGTGTCGTCGAAATACGTGACCGAGGCTCTGGCCTCGAACTGATCTTCAGTTTTACGCAATTCCGGACGGAAAACCGCTTCACACTTTTCCTGGAATTGCTCTGAACACGCGCGGTTTCCTCTTCCCTGACGCCGCGTGCTGCCTGTCCCGGATCCGCTTAACGAGGGCCGGGGCAGGCTGATTTTCTTCCGGAGCCCCTTTTCATGCCGCATCTCGTACTCGACCCGCATCTCGTACTCGACAAGGTCTCGGTTCACTATGACGGCCAGGCAGCGCCGGCGGTCGACCGAGTTTCCATCGATGTCGCCAAGGGTGATTTCGTCGTGCTGGTCGGCCGCTCCGGCTGCGGCAAGACCTCGCTGCTCAATGTCGCCGCCGGCCTGGTCGAGCCTGCGCGCGGGGTCGCCACGATCGGCGGCCGGCCGATCACCGGCCCAGGCTCCGACCGGGCGGTCGTGTTCCAGAACGATGCGCTGTTTCCCTGGCTGACGGCTCGTGAAAACGTCGCCTTTGCGCTCAGGCTGCGCGGCGTGCCGCAAGCCGAGCGGGCGCGCCGCGCCGACCAGTTGCTGGCGCTGGTCAAGCTTGACGGCGTCGGCGACAAACGCATCTGGGAATTGTCCGGCGGCATGCGCCAGCGCGTCGGCCTCGCCCGAGCGCTCGCGGCCGAGCCGGAATTCCTGCTGCTCGACGAACCGCTCGGCGCACTCGATGCGCTGACGCGCGAGCGCATGCAGACGACGCTGCTCGACCTGTGGACCGCAAGCCGGGTCGGCGTGCTGATGGTCACGCACGGCATCGAGGAGGCGCTGGTGCTGGCCACAAGCATCGTCGTTTTGGCGCCCGGACCGGGCCGCGTGGTGCGGACATTCGAGACCGGTTTCAGCCGGCGCTATGCCGCAGGCGAGCCGATCCGCGCCATCAAGGCCGATCCAGTCTTTGCCGCGGCGCGCGGCGAGCTGACCGATGCGATCTTCGAAGGAGAGGCGGCATGAGCGTCACCTCCTACAGCGAGCGGCCGGCCACCGGGACCGGCGAGGCCGATGCCATTTCGGTGCCGTGGTCGCGGCCGGTGCGGAAGCGGCGCGGGGTTTCCTCGCGGGCGATCAGCGCCGTCACCATCCTGGTCGTGCTGGCGGCATGGGCGCTGTCTGCGCGCCTGCAACTGGTGTCGCCGGTGTTCCTGCCGTCGCCCGCCGCCGTGTGGACCAAGTTCATCGTGGTGATCAAGGACGGCTTCGTCGACGCGACTTTGCTCCAGCATATCGTCGCCAGCCTCGGCCGCGTGTTCGCGGCGCTGCTCGCGGCCATCGTCATCGGCGTTCCGGTTGGGCTGGCTATCGGCATTTCGACGGTCGGGCGCGGCATCTTCGATCCGTTGCTCGAATTTTTGCGGCCCATCCCGCCGCTCGCCTATCTGCCGCTGGTCATCATCTGGTTCGGCATCGGCGAGCCGTCAAAGATCCTGGTGATTGCCATTGCCATGCTGGCGCCGGTGGCGCTGTCGACGGCCTCGGGCGTGCGCGGTGTCTCAAAGGAGCGCATCGATGCGGCCCGTTCGCTTGGTGCGACGCAGCGCCAAGTGGTGCGCCATGTCATCCTGCCCAGCGCGCTGCCGTCGATCCTCACCGGCCTGCGCATCGCGCTCGGCGCCGGCTGGTCGACGCTGGTTGCAGCCGAGCTGGTGGCGGCAACGCGCGGCCTCGGCTTCATGATCCAGTCGGCCGCCCAGTTCCTGGTCACCGATGTCGTGGTGATGGGAATAGTGGTGATCGCGACAATAGCCTTCGTGCTGGAATTCATCATCCGCCGGATCGAGCGTCAGCTGGTTCCGTGGGCGGGAAAGGAATGACAACAAATTTCTGCCGGTTTGACCGGCTGCTTCCCTTCGCAGCACGGCGACCGCCGATCCGGAACAGAAGGAGTGATGTCATGACCCAGTCCACCGCGGTGCTGTTCGCCCACCTCGGCAACTGGCTGCTCGCCTGGCGGGAGAACTCGTCGTCACAGCCGCAACCGAAATCGCCGGCCCCGGTGCAACTCGACGCCGAACGCGACCGCCTGCCGCCACGCGACGAGGGATTTTACTGGGCCTGGCAGTATTGGTCGCAGTGAGGTGATGGTGATTAGCGCCAGCCTTTGCGATTTCGTCATCCTAGGGCGAAGCAAGGAGCGAAGCGACGCGGCGCAGACCCTAGGATCCATGCCGAGACGCTGATGCTACGCTCCAGGGGAGCAACAAACCGGGCGCCTACCACCCGGTTCCGCGAAACAGCTCAAACCACTCCGGATTGGCCTTCTCTATCAGTTCGATCTTCCACTGTCTCGGCCATCGCTTCAGCGACTTCTCGCGTTGAATGGCATCGGTGATGTCGAAGAATTCCTCATACCAGACCAGCCGTTGAACACCGTAGCGGCTGGTGAAGCCTGCGCCCTGGCCGGATTTGTGTTCAGGCATGCGGCGGGCGAGATCGTTGGTGACGCCGATGTAGATCGTGCCGCGTTTTTGGCTTGCAGTCATGTAGACGTAGCCGGTCATGGTTTCAGGGTATCGAGCCTCGGTTCGCGCACAAGCGACATTCTGATCCGTTCCACTCTACGGCAAACGTCACGGCATGGATCCTAGGGTCTGCGCCGCGTCGCTTCGCTCCTTGCTTCGCCCTAGGATGACGAGCGCTGGGTTCTGAAGAAAATATTTCCACGTCAAGCAGCCAACTCGCAAAATCGTTTCTCTACTAAATTTATAGAGCTACCTAGCCTTGTCTCTCATCCACGGCAGGGAGCCCTTCCCGGCGCCGGTTCGCAGCGAAGGAAGAGGGATCATGTTCAGCCTGACCAGACGCATCTTCGGCATCGGCCTGTTGGCGGCGGGCATTGCTGCCTCGCTCAGTGCCTCGGGGCAGGAGTTGAAGCAGCTCAACATCGGCTATCAGAAGACCGGCCTGCCGGTCATCGCCCGGCAGCAGCAGGTGATCGAGAAGGCGCTGAGCGACAAGGGTGTCGCGGTGAAATGGGTCGAATTCACCGCCGGCCCGCCGCTGGTCGAGGCGCTCAATGTCGGCGCCATCGATGTCGGCTGGACCGGCGACGCACCGCCAATCTTCGGCCAGTCGGCCGGCGCCAACATCGTCTATGCGGCGGCACTGCCGGCCAATGGCGACGGCGAAGCGATCTTCGTCAAGCCGGCATCGCCGATCCAGTCGCTCGCCGACCTCAAGGGAAAGCGCATCGGCGTCGGCAAAGGCACCAGCGCGCACAATCTGCTGGTCGCGGCACTCGAAAAAGCAAACCTCCCCTTCGACCAGATCACCCCGGTCTATCTCAGCCCGGCCGATGCCGCGGCGGCCTTCGCCAGCGACCAGATCGATGCCTGGGCGGTCTGGGATCCGTTCTACGCCATCGCCGAGACACGCTACCAGCCGCGCGTGCTGGCGCGCTCCAGCGAGGTGCTGAAGGTGAACACCTATTTCCTCGCCAACAAGGATTTCGCCAAGGCGCATCCGGAGACGATCGCCACGACGATATCGGCGCTCGGCGTGGCGGCGAAATGGGCGGACGCGAACCGCGACAAGGTTGCCGCGGCGCTGCATGAGGTGACCGGCGTGCCGCTCGATGCACAGACGATCGCGGCCAACCGCACCAAATTCGGCATCTTCCCGATCACCGACGAGATCATCGCCGGCCAGCAGGCGACAGCCGATCGCTTCTACAAGCTCAAGCTGATCCCGAACGCGGTGCGCATCTCCGACGCCGTGTGGACCGCACCGGGCAATTGAACTTTCACGTGTGGCGCCGGGCGGAAAACGCCCGGCGCCTTTGCCGTTTCAAGCTTCAGGGATTTCGCCATGACCGCTTCATCAAGCCCGCAAGCCGGCCCGCTCGATTTCTTCTGGTTCATCCCGACGCATGGCGACGGCTCCTATCTCGGCTCCGAACAGCTGCAGCGGCCGCCGGAGTTCGCTTACTTCAAGGAGATCGCACAGGCCGTCGACCGGCTCGGCTTTCCCGGCGTGCTTTTGCCGACCGGGCAGAATTGCGAGGATTCCTGGATCACCGCTTCCGGACTAGCGGCGCTGACCGAAAAGCTCAAATTCCTGGTGGCGCTGCGGCCCGGCGTGACGCTGCCGACCTTCGCGGCGCGCCAGACCGCGGCGCTCGACCGGCTGAGCAATGGCCGCCTGCTGCTCAACGTCGTGGTCGGCGGCAACCCGACCGAGCTTGCCGGCGATGGCGTGTTCCTGCCGCATGACGAGCGCTATGCCCAGGCGCAGGAGTTCCTAACCATCTGGCGCGCGCTGGTGTCGGGCCAAAGCGTCAATTTCAACGGCAAATATTACCGCGTCGACAATGGCCGCCTCGACCTGTTGCCGAGCCAGGAGCGGCCGCCGCTCTATTTCGGCGGCTCGTCGGATGCGGGCCAGGAGCTCGCCGCCGCTCTGGTAGACATGTACCTGACCTGGGGCGAACCGCCGGCACAGGTGGCCGAGAAGCTCAGTGCTGCGCGCAAGAAAGCCGAACGGCGCGGCCGCAAACTGCGTTTCGGCATCAGGCTGCATTTCATCGTGCGCGAGACCGAGGAAGAGGCCTGGCGCGCCGCCGACCGGCTGATCAGCCACGTCACCGATGCCCAGATCGAAAATGCCCAGGCCCGCTTCACCAGGGAGATGGACTCTGTGGGACAGCGGCGCATGGCCGAACTGCATGGCGGCCGCCGCGACAGGCTGGTGGTTTCGCCCAATCTGTGGGCCGGCGTCGGCCTGGTGCGCGGCGGCGCCGGCACAGCTTTGGTCGGCTCGCCCGAGCAGATCGTCGAGCGCATCCGCGAGTATCAGGCGATCGGCATCGACACCATCATCGGCTCCGGCTACCCGCATCTCGAGGAAGCCTACCGCGTCGCCGAGCTTCTGTTCCCGCGTCTCGGCCTGGGCACCAGGCGGGCACGGGCGCATGAGCACATCGCCAATGAATTCGCCGTCGGGTTCCACGGCGCCAACCGCCTTCAGGCGTCGTCATGAGCCTGGCTCAACGGGTCAAACAGAACGGCATCGGCTGGCTGCTGCCGGCGTTGGTCATAATTGGCTGGGAAGCCGCCAGCCGCGCCGGCGTGATGCCGGCCAATGTGCTGCCGGCGCCGAGCGCGGTGGCCGAGGCCTTCTGGCGGCTGACGCTGTCGGGCGAGCTGATACAGAACATCGGCGTCAGCACGCTGCGCGCGCTGGCCGGCTTTGCCATCGGCGGCTCGATCGGCTTTGCACTCGGCCTTGCCAACGGGCTGTCGGCGCTCAGCCGCGGCCTGACCGACACGACGCTACAGATGATCCGCAACATCCCGCATCTGGCGCTGATCCCGCTGGTCATCCTGTGGTTCGGCATCGACGAGGAAGCAAAACTGTTCCTGGTGGCGCTCGGCGTGTTCTTCCCGATCTACGTCAACACGCTGCTCGGCATCCAGAGCGTCGACCCGCATCTGGTCGAGATGGGCCGGGTCTACGGCATGGACCGCCGCGCGTTGTTTTTTCAGGTGATCCTGCCCGGCGCGCTGCCGGCGATCTTCGTCGGCCTGCGCTATGCCTTAGGCATCATGTGGCTGACGCTGATCGTTGCCGAAACCATCTCGGCCAGTTCCGGCCTCGGCTACATGGCCATGCAGGCACGCGAATTCCTGCTGATCGATGTCGTCGTGCTGTCGATCCTGATCTATGCGCTGCTCGGCAAGCTTGCCGACAGCTTCGCCCGCCTGCTCGAGCGGCTGTCGCTCGGCTGGCATCCCGCCTTCCAGAACGCCTGAGGGTTCGATGCCAACCGCCAGCCTGACCGCCATCCGTTCCTTCGTCGCCGCGCCGGAACCGTCACGGCCGGAGGAGGCCGTCGACAGGCAGCGCGCCTTTGCCTTCAAGGGCGTGGAAAAGCGCTTCGGCGACAAGGTCGTGCTCGACGGCATCGATCTCGATGTGCCCGTCGGACAGTTTGTGGCCGTCATCGGCAAGAGCGGCTGCGGCAAGAGTACGCTGTTGCGGCTGCTGGCCGGGCTCGATCGGCCAACCGCTGGATCCCTGTCATTCGGGCCGGAGGCGAAGGCCGGCGCGGGGGAAGAGAGCCGCTTCATGTTCCAGGAGCCGCGGCTGCTGCCCTGGGCCAGCGTGGTGAAAAACGTCGAGGTCGGACTGACCGGGCTTGCCACCGGTGCGGAAGCCAGGCGGCGCGCGCTCGCCATCCTGGGTGAAGTCGGCCTCGCCGACCGCGCCGACGAATGGCCCTCGGTGCTCTCGGGCGGCCAGAAGCAGCGCGTGGCGCTGGCGCGTGCCCTGATCGGACAGCCAAAGATTCTGGCGCTCGACGAGCCGCTCGGCGCACTCGATGCGCTGACCCGCATCGAAATGCAGCAGCTTCTGGAACGTATCTGGCTGGAGCAAAAATTCACCGCCGTGCTGGTCACGCATGACGTCGCCGAGGCGGTTGCGCTCGCCGACCGGGTGGTGGTGATCGACGAGGGCCGCATCGCGCTCGATCTCGACGTGTCGGTGGCGCGGCCGCGCCGGCGCGGTTCGGTCGAGCTTGCCAGGCTGGAGGGAAGGATTCTGGATCAGCTGTTCGGGTAGTGCTGTCGCGGGCAGGGCATTCTATCCGAACCGGATAGATAGGTAACAGAATGGACCGGCAATAAGGGGTGGCTGTTTTCTTGCTCGCCGGGTTGTGCCTGTTTGCGACTGCGGGTTTGACCAGCGCCTTCCCCCACTCCGTCACCGCTTCGCGGCGCCACCTCTCCCTCCTCCGGAGGGAGAGGAAGGGAGCCAGGCGCATAAGTTCGCGCCCCTGCAAGGCTCGCGCCTTTCCTCTCCCCCGTCGATCGGGGGAGGGGTGTCGAGCGAAGCTCGACGGAGTGGGGGTCGATCTGTGGCGGTCGACTTTCGTCGCAACTCACCCCGGCGAACGGCTCGCCCATACCAGCCCGGCGAAACCGACCAGCATGGTCACGATGCCGATATAGAGCCATTGCGACTGGCCGGTCATGAAGCTGCCGCCGACCACGCCAATGCCTTGCAGCGACCACAGCGCGCCGATGGCCAGTACGATCAGAGCCAGCAGATATTTGAACAGTCTCATCGTTGGAATCCCTTTTCAAAGTCGATCGTCAACTGCGCCATGACCGTGATGACAGAGCGAAAGGACGGCGCCCAATCGCGCTCTCTTGTACTTGTACTATAACGTCCTGCCTTGCTCACGGAATCTGTGAAACAGCTCGCAATATCGCCGGCGATACGGCCGCGCCACACGAAAGATGCCTGACAAACTGTTTCCCAGCGACTCCAAACGTGTGCCGGTGCCACGGAACTGCCCGATGCTTGCCGCATTTCCTGCCTTATTCCACACTTAACGGCTGGGGTCTGTCGAAAACGGAGCCAATCCCCCCAACATGAAGAAAACAAACCAGACCGCGCTTGTCGCGGTAACGATCGCGGCTGGCCTGATGGTCGGTGCATCCGCCTCCTCCGCCGCCGGCCAGTGCGGCCGCGCCTCCTGGTACGCACTGCATTCCAGGACCGCCAATGGCGAACGCATGAACCCGTCGGCGCTGACCGCCGCGCACCGCAGCCTGCCTTTCGGCACCAAGTTGAAAGTGACCAACCAGAATAATGGCCGCAGCGTCGTCGTGCGCATCAACGACCGTGGACCGTTCATCAAAGGGCGCGTGCTCGACCTGTCCAAGGGCGCCGCCGGCCAGCTCGGCTTCATCGGCTCCGGCCATACCTCGGTGTGCATGGCGCGCGTCTAGATCTGTCCAAGTCCGGCCCGATCGGGCCGGACGCATCCTGCCTCGTTGTCCAACAGCGTTGCATTTTGCAGTGCACATTGAGCCGGCTGCACCCGCCCAACGCGGTTTCTCAAGGCCTTGGACGAAAGATTGGCATATGTCACGCCACGTGACGTATTGCATCGCAGCAATATCTTGTTAACCTCCGCGCGAGACATTCAAGGCTCGGCGCTGTCCGTCGTCCCTTCGGTCACGGCAGCTGCGGAGTACCTGATGTTCTACCAGCTCTATGAAATGAACCATGCCGCCCTGCAGCCCGCGCGGCTTTATGCCGATGCAGTGCGGCTGTTCTACACCAACCCGCTCAATCCGTTTTCGCATACGCCGTGGGGCCGCTCGGTCGCTGCCACCGCCGAACTGTTCGAGCGCACAACGCGCCGCTACAGCAAGCCGCATTTCGGCCTGAGCAAGACCGTGGTCGACTGGAAGAGCGTCGAGGTCAGCGAAAAGACCGTGTGGTCGCGGCCGTTCTGCAATCTCACCCGCTTCGAGCGGTCGGTGCCCGCCGGGCGCAAGGCCGACCCCAAGCTTCTCATTGTGGCGCCGATGTCGGGCCATTATGCGACGCTGCTGCGCGGCACGGTCGAGGCGATGCTGCCCTATGCCGACGTGCACATCACCGACTGGGTCGATGCCCGCATGGTGCCGGTGACCGACGGCCATTTCGACCTCGACGATTATATCGACTACATCATCGACATGCTGCATGCGCTGGGGCCGGACACCCATGTGATGGCGGTGTGCCAGCCTTCGGTGCCGGTGCTGGCGGCGGTGGCGCTGATGGAAAAGCGCGGCGATCCCTTCGTGCCCTCGACCATGACGTTGATGGGCGGGCCGATCGACACCCGCCGCAATCCGACCGCGGTCAATCTGCTGGCCAAGGAAAAGGGCATCGACTGGTTCCGCGACAACGTCATCATGCACGCGCCCTGGCCGGTGCCGGGCTTCGGCCGCGAAGTCTATCCGGGCTTCCTGCAGCTGTCGGGCTTCATGAGCATGAACCTCGACCGCCACATCACCGCCCACAAGGACTTCTTCATGCATCTGGTCAAGCATGACGGCGACAATGCCGAGAAGCACCGCGATTTCTACGACGAATATCTGGCGGTGATGGACCTGACGGCGGAATTCTATCTGCAGACCGTCGACACGGTGTTCGTGCGCCATGCGCTGCCCAAGGGCGAGATGACGCATCGCGGCGAGGTGGTCGACACCAAGGCGATCCGCAATGTCGCGCTGTTCACGGTCGAAGGCGAGAACGACGACATTTCCGGTCTCGGCCAGACCCAGGCCGCCCACGATCTCTGCCCCAACATCCCGGCTGACCGGCATGCGCATTACATGCAGCCGGCCGTCGGCCACTACGGCGTCTTCAACGGGTCGCGATTCCGCTCGGAAATCGTGCCGCGCATCGTCGATTTCATCACCAGCTACGGCCGCCAGAACCGGGTTGCGGTGAAACCAAGGCTGGTCCGCTCCGCCAAAAGCTGAGGCTCGATCCGGCTGCAGCGTGCATTGCCCGCAAAAGCGGGGCGATTTTGCGTGCCACAGGCGTTCTGTTGCACAATAGACGCTGTTGGGCGGGCGCGGGTAACCATGCCGAAGAATCTGGCTCCCCCGATAATTGACACGGAGTGTAAATCCCCTTTAACCTTTCGTTAACAACAAGGGCGAACGGGGACAACAAGGGCGAACGGGGACAATGACTTCCTCACCGATAGCACGGACGCTGCGCTTGTGGGCGGCAGCAGGGCTGGCGATCTCTGCGTGCTGGGCAGTGCCGGCACTTGCAGGCGGCGCCATGGCGACGGGCGGCATGACCTCGCAGCCGATCGGCCACTATGATTTCTGTAAAACCCAGCCCGGCGAATGCTCGATCCGGCCGAGCAACCTCAAACCCGCCGCGATGACCGACGCCTTCATGCGCAAGCTGATCAACGTGACGTCAAGGGTCAATGCCGCCGTCAAGCCGATGAGCGACTACGACATCTATGGCAAGGACGAGGTCTGGGCCTATCCCGACAAGGGCGTCGGCGATTGCGAAGACTATGTGCTGGAAAAGCGCCGCCAGCTCTCGCGCTCTGGCGTGTCGCTGGCCGATCTCTTGATCACCGTCGTGCGCAAGCCGGACGGCGAAGGCCATGCCGTGCTGACCGTGCGCACCGACAAGGGCGACTACGTCCTCGACAATCTGACCGACAAGGTGAAGATCTGGGACGCCACCGGCTATCGCTTCCTCAAGCGGCAGGCCATCGACAACACCGGCCGCTGGGTCTCGATCCGCGGCGGCCAGCAGGTACTGGTCGGCGCGGTTCAGTAAGGACACGACGCTTTCGAACGAGCGGGATATCGGCCCGCGCGCCATCTTCAGGATGAGTCAGCGCCGCCCCTCATCAACGCTGCGGAATAGGTGCCGGCGCAGCGGCTATCTCCCTTCCCCCGTCACCACGGGGAGAAGGTGCCGGCAGGCGGATGAGGGCAGCGCTGCCCTCGAAATCTTATCTCTCGAAACGCCTCCTCAAATAATTTCGCTACCTGCGTGAACCAAACCGTCTCCAGCGGCGACACACAGCCGTAACCTGAACCCAACCACCCAAACATGGAGACTTCAAATGACTGCTTTCCTTCGTAATGCCTTCCTCGCCGTTGTTGCGGTGTCTTCCTTGGCCGGATCCGCCATGGCCGATCAGACCGGTTGCGCCAAGACCAACAACTGGGGCAATCGCTGTTGCGAGCTCAACTCGGACTGCCTGGGCGGTGGCCGCGGCGGCGATCATGACAGCACTGGCGGCCGTGGCGGCCAGGCCGGCGCGAAGTAATCGTGACATATGCCCGCTGGCTATCGGCCGGCGGGCATCGCTTTCAGGAACAGCGCAAGCAAACCTTGCGCCTTGGCATCGCTTACCGGATTACTCTCGCCGCTCCAGTGCGGCCCGGATCGACGCGGTGATGCGGGCAAGCTCGGCTTCGTCCAGCTTCTCGATGTTTTCGGCCAGGAGATTGGCCAACTCGGTGGCGGCAGGACTGAGGCCGGACGTATCGAGTCTCACCCGCGGATGTGAGGCCTCGGCCAGACGCGCCAGCTCTTCGGCATCGTCCCAGATGACGTTGAAATAACCGATGATCTTCTGGATCAGCGTCCAGGTCGGCGCGCCGCGGCGGCCATGTTCCAGCGCCGACAAATAGGCGGCGCTGACTCCGATCGCCTGCGCCATGTCCTTCTGGCGCAAGCCGCGCTCGGCTCGAAGCGCCCGCAGTTTTTCGCCGAAGGGCGTCATCAGCGGGTTCGCCTGAGTCGAACGTAGAGCGCGCCCGAACCGCCGTGGTTGCGGGCGGCGTGATCGTGGCTGGAGACCAGCGGCCGGAAGGCAGGCGTCGACAGCCAGGCAGGCACGGCGCGTCGCAAGACGCCGTCGCCGCCCGACGACGACCCTTTTCCCGTAATGACGAGGACATAGCGGATGCCGCCGGCATGGGCCCGGTGCAGGAACGAAAACAGCAGCGAATAGGCCTCGTCCTGGGTCATGCCATGCAGATCGACGCGGCCTTCGATCGGCAGCCGGCCCTTCTTCAGCTTGTCCAATGTCGGCTCGTCCAGCGCGTGCGATACATGCTGCGCCTTCGGCTTGGCGGCGAGGACCGGACCGACAGCGACCGGCGTCTGTGCCGGCTTAGGGTCGACGACGATGTCGGGAATCTCGACCGCGGTCCGGCCCTTCAGCGGTCGGGCGGTGCGCGCCACCAGGTTCCACAGCACCCGGTCGTCTTCGTTGAGTTTATCGGGGCGCTTGCTCATCGATTCGATTCCGAAACGAGAGCGCGTGGAACCAAGGCATAGAAATCGGCCGCATTGCGAACGACGCCGGCGATCTCGCCGGCCGCATCGCCGGAGCCGCCGAACAGATCGCCCCGCGCCGGTCCGGTGATGGCCGAGCCGGTGTCCTGCGCAATCATCAGCCGCCGGAACGGTTTTCCGTCGAAGGCGGTCAGCGACGGAGCGTCGATGTAGAAGGGGGTACCGAATGTGTGCAGCAGCCGGTCGACCGCGAGCGAACGGCCCGGCGTCAACGGCACCTTGGCGGCGGCGATAGGACCGAGTGCGGCATCGTCGACATCGGCTTCGCGAAAGAAGATGTAGGAGCGGTTCTGCCAGAGGATCTCGTCGACGCGATCCGGATGCGCCCTGAACCAGGCGCGGATAGACTGCATCGTCACTTTTTCCAGTGGGATTTCGCCGAGTTCGGCGAGAATCTTCCCCGGACCGCTGAAACGTTGGCCGGATTTGGCGGCGTAGGTGACGCGGCAAAGCCGGCCGTCGGTCATCTTCAGCCTGGCCGCACCTTGCACATGGATGAAGAAGACGTCGACCTTGTCGGCAAGCCAGGCGATTTCCAGGCCTTGGCCGGCCAGCGCGCCTCTCTCGATCTCACTGCGGTCGAAATACTCCACCAGGCCCTGCGGCGTATCGCGGGCGAAGGCGAGATAGTCGTCCATCCCTCGAGGACGGTTGGCGTCATCGATGTCGACGAGGTCGGCCGGCCGCTCCAGTAGCGGCACCGTGAATTCATCCGTGCGCACTGGTGAGGCCTCGACCTCCGGCTCGTAGAAGCCGGTGACCAGGCCGGGGTTTTCGGATCGAATCTGGACTGGGGCGAAATGGCGCTCGAAAAAACCCTTGGCCGCCGACCGATTCGCCGGCGAAACGGTGCGCGCCTCGTCATAAGCGCCGGCAAACGCGTCGAACCGGACGCCCAACGAACCGGTGCGGTAGGGCTTGTTCAGGACATGAAAGGCCGAACGGCGGAAGGCTTCGAAAGCGGGCAGATGGTCATCGGAATTCCAACCGGGAAGATCATCGAAGGACTTTTCCACGAAAAGCGGCGAGAGCGACACCTCAGCCTCGCCACTGCCGATGTTTGCCTGCATGTCGCTATCCCAAAAAAGCTGCCCGCACCGGGCGACATGCATAGGCTCAGTCTTCTTCCTCGGTGGCGACCAGCTTCCAGTTCGGATCGCGCGAGCGTGTGTCGCGGGCGAAGGTCCAGACATCCTTGACCTCGGCCACCGTCTCGGGATCGCCATCGATGACGGCACCCGCCTTGTCGCGGGTCGCCGAAATCAGTTCGCTCACGATGCGCAGCGTGATGTGGGCCTCGCCGCCCTTCATCTCGGCCGAGACGATGTCGGCCTTATCGATGCCGATGAAGGAGGACTGGATCTTTTCGGCTTTCGCCTCGCGGTCGCCAATCGCGGCAACGAAGCCGTCAAAAACCTCGCGCGACAACAGGTTCTTCAGCGTTTTTCGGTCGCCATCGGCATAGGCCATGACGATCATCTCATAAGCCATCTTGGCGCCGTCGACGAAGACTTTGGGGTCGAAGGAGGGATCATTGTCCTTGATCGCGCGCAGGCCCTTGTTGAGGTCGGTGTCGGGCTTGGCGAAGGCATCGATGGCCGCATAGGTCTCGGCAGCCGTCTCGCCCGGCATGCGCTTGCGTGGCAGCGAAACCACATTTTCGGGCTTCTGGGTCGCGTCCTTCTCGGTGCGGCTGGCCGTGTACGGATCGAAGGGCGGGCGCTCGCTGCCCGTGCGGCGGCCAAGCACGTTGCGCAACTGGAAAAAGATCACCACCGCCGCAATCAGAAAGAAAATGGTGCCGAAGTCGAAGAATCCCATAACTTTCGCCAATCAATCCCTGACCTGGCCGGGACCGCCAGCCAATCGGGCGGCGGTCGCATGGCGTTAAACATGCAAAGCATATAGAACGCATGGCGCAATCATTCAAATCAAAGGCAGGCATACCTATCTAACGGCCTCAGTGCCAGCGGCGATTATGCGCCGCCCGGCAAACATGGAAACGATCGGTCAAGACTTGCGCATTTCCTTCCTTCCTCTGTTCCTGCTTGCGCTGCCGCTGCTGGAAATCGCCGGTTTCGTCATTGTCGGCCGCGAGGTCGGGGCGCTGGCTACGGTCGGCCTGGTGCTGGCTTCAAGCATTGCCGGCGTGCTTCTGCTCCGGCACCAGGGTTTTGGCGTCATGGCGCGGGTCCGCGCCGAGATGGCCGGCGGCGGCAACCCCAGCCGCCAGTTCGCGCATGGCGCCATGATCGTGGTCGCCGCGATCCTGTTGATCATCCCTGGCTTCATTACCGATATTATCGGCCTGCTGCTGTTCCTGCCGCCGGTGCGCGACCTTGCCTGGCGCAGGCTCAAGGGCCGCATCGTCGTCGCGACCGATTTCACCGCCGGCGGTTTTCGCGGCAGGTCGCGCGACAAGGTCATCGACCTCGACGACCGCGACTATTCGCGTGAGGACGATTTCAAGCGCGGTCCCGACCATAACTCGCCGTGGCGCCGCCTGAAGGACGACTGAACGTCACCTTGCCAACGACTGACTATTGACCCCTTTCGGCCTGAAGGCGGCAAACCTTGTCTTGTCTTGCCGACCATGCTAGCCAACGCCCGATTTCAATTCGGTCAGCGCTGCTGTCCAGGCAAAAGGAACAAGGCTCATGGCCAGCAAAGATGACGCGCCGGTCGGCGCCGCCAACGGCAACGGCGAAACGGCGCAGCCGTCGCTCAACGTGCTTGCCCAGTATGTGAAGGACCTGTCCTTCGAAAGCCCCGGCGCGCCGAACTCGCTGCGCGGCCGCGACAAGGCCCCCGGCATCGCGATCAACGTCAATGTCAATGCCAACCCGCTCTCCGACAAGCAGTTCGACGTCAATCTGACCTTGAACGCCAAGGCGTCCTTCGACCAGGAAGTGCTGTTCAATGTCGAACTGGTCTATGGCGGCGTATTTGCCATCGCCGGCTTCCCGCAGGAGCACATGCTGCCGATCCTGTTCATTGAATGCCCGCGGCTTTTGTTCCCGTTCGCCCGCCAGATCATCGCCGAAGCCACCCGCAATGGCGGCTTCCCGCCCCTGATGCTCGACCCGATCGATTTCGCCCAGATGTTCCAGCAGAAGCTGGCAGAGGACCAGGCGGCATCGAAGGTCAAGGTGAGCTGAAGGCAAGCGTCACGCGCATGAGTTGAAAGCCCGGCTTCGTGCCGGGCTTTTTGTATACTGAGATGCTGGCGGGACAGCACCCCCTCTGCCTTGCCAGGCATCTCCCCCTCATCGCGACCTTCGCCAACTTTAGACGTTGCAGGAATGGGCTGGAGCGGCGAAGCTGCTGATCTCCCCCCTTGAGGGGGAGATGGCCGGCAGGCCAGAGAGGGGTGTGACGGAACGCTACCTCCGCGATCCGTTCACCCCGCCGCCACCTTCAGCCACAGCGCCTTTTCACCCAGCGTCGCCACCAGCCCCGCATGCGCCGCTCGCTCGCCCTCAGTCAGGCGCGGCGGCAGGGCGATTGGCCTGGCGGCGATCGAGATGTCGATGTCGGCAACGTCGCCATTGCTGTTGAGCTGCACCACGACCGCGTCGAGGACAAGTGCGGCCTGCTTGCCGCCGATGAGTTCGATGTAGACCTCGGCCAGGAGCTCGGAATCGAGCAGCGCGCCGTGCTTGGTGCGGTGGCCGTTGTCGATGCCGTAGCGGCGGCAGAGCGCGTCGAGCGAATTGGGGCCCATCGGATGCTTGCGCCGCGCCAGCGCCAGCGTGTCGACGACGCGCCCGGTGTCTATGGCCGGCTGGCCGAGCCGCCCGAATTCCGTGTTGAGGAAGCCGATGTCGAAATTGGCGTTGTGGGCGACGAGCTTGGCGCCGTCGGTGAAGGCGAGCCATTCCTCGGCGATTTCGGCAAAGGTCGGCTTGCCGACGAGGTCGGCGGCGCTGATGCCGTGCACGGCTTGCGCCTCGACATGGACGGCGCGCCCCTGCGGATTGATGAATTTGTGGAAGGTGCGGCCGGTCGGGAAGCGGTTGACCAGCTCGACGCCGCCAAGCTCGATGATGCGGTCGTCGCGCATGTCGAGTCCGGTGGTTTCGGTATCGAAAATGATCTCACGCATAGAATCAACTCACTCCTGGAGGAGTAGAATCATGGAGCGCAACAAAATGGCAATGGGCAATGCCGACAGCCTGCCGTCAGGAGCCTTATGGGCGCGACTTATCCCCCAGGAGTTAGCAGGCGAGCTCAGCGCCCTGAGAGCTCGGCAATGATCGCGCCGACCGCGCTGCGGGCGGCGTCCATGCCTTCACCGGTGTCGATGACGAAATCGGCCTGCCGGCGTTTTTCGGCATCGGGCACCTGCTTGGCCAGGATGGCCGCCAGCTTTTCCTCGCTCATATCAGGACGCGCCAGCACGCGGGCGCGCTGGATATTGGCCGGCGCGGTGACGACGACGACCTTGTCGACACGGTTGCGGCCGCCGGTTTCGAACAGCAGCGGAATGTCGAGCACGACGAGCGGCGCGGCGGCGGCGCGGTGCCTTGCCAGAAAGGCATCGGCATCGGCCCGCACCAGCGGATGGACGATCGCCTCCAATGTCTTCAGCGCAGCAGCGTTGCCGAGCACGCGGCGCGCCAACTCGGTGCGGTCGACCGAACCGGCAATCACGGTGCCGGGAAAGGCCGCCTCGACGAGAGGTGCTGCCTTGCCGGCATAGAGGCGATGCACGGTCTCGTCGGAGTCATGCACCGGCACGCCGGCGTCGACGAACATTTTCGCCGTCGTCGACTTGCCCATGCCGATCGACCCGGTGAGGCCAAGCACGATCATCATTTTGCGCCCATCATTTGCGACCCATCATTTGGCGACGATGTCGGCGACGATCATCTGTCGCAACTCAGGCGTGACCTGCGGCTTCTTGCCGAACCAGCGTTCGAAACCGGGCACAGCCTGGTGCAACAGCATGCCGAGCCCGTCGACCGTCTTCAAGTTTCTCGCGCGGGCAGCGGCAAGCAGCGGTGTTTCCAGCGGCACATAGACGATGTCTGCGACAATGGCGTGAGCTGGCAGGCCGGCCGGATCGGCGGCCAGCGTCGCATCGCCATGCATGCCAAGTGCCGTCGTGTTGATCAGCAAGCCGGCATCGCCAAGCAAGTCGCCGACCGCGCCATGCGCCGAGACGCCGGCCCCGAAGCGGTCGGCGAGTTCCTGCGCCCGCGCCAATGTGCGGTTGACGATGCGGATATCTTTGATGCCGCGCGATTTAAGCGCGTGGATGACCGCGCGCGACGCGCCACCGGCGCCGAGCACCACGGCCGGAGCGTTTCTCTCCCAGCCCCGGGCATGCTCGTCGAGATTGCCGGCAAAGCCGATCCAGTCCGAATTGCCGCCCCACAGCACGCCGTCGTCCAGCCACAGCATGTTGACCGCGCCGATCATCTCCGCCGCCTCGTCGCGGCGCTCGACCCGGGCGAAGGCGACTTCCTTGTGTGGAATGGTGACGTTGCCGCCCTGATAGCCATTGGCCTGGAGGGAAGAGAGGAACTCGGGAAAATCGGCCGGCGCGACATCGATCGCATGATAGCTGCCGTCGATGCCGTATGTGTTCAGCCAATAGCCGTGGATCTTCGGCGAGCGCGAATGCGCGATCGGATGGCCGGTGACGAAAGCTTTTTTCTCAACCATCGATGGCTCCGAGCGCACGCAATTCCGCCAGCACCGGTAACAGCGGCAGGCCGACAATGGTGAAATAATCGCCTTCGATCTTTTCGAACAGCTGGATGCCTTCGCCCTCGATCTGGTAGGCGCCGACGCTCGACAACGCCTTGGCGCCGACGCGGGCCAGGTGCCGGCCGACGAAGGCCGGATCGAGCTTGCGCATGGTAAGGCTGGCGATGCCGACGTGACGCCACAGCACCTTGCCGTTGCGGCAGAGCACGGCGGCGCTGTTCAGCTGATGCGTCTTGCCCGACAGCGCCAGCAGATGGCGGCGGGCGCCTTCCATGTCGGCCGGCTTGTGGAACACTTCATCTCCCAGTGACAAAGTCTGGTCGCAGCCGAGCACCAGGGCGCCCGGTCTGCGTTCGCTGACCTCGGTCGCCTTGGCTTCGGCGAGTATCAGGGCGACATCTTCCGGCGACACACCGCTGTCCTGCAACGGCGCCTCGAGCGCACGCTCGTCGACATCGGCAGGCACCGCTTCGATGCCGAGCCCGGCATTGATGAGCATTGCTTTGCGGAACGGGCTGCCGGAGGCGAGGATGATTTTTTCGGTCATGGGTTCTGGGCCTGGTCGATAGTGGTTGATTGGGGCAGGAGGTCGCGTTGCCATCCCATCATCTATTCTTCCCCCGCAGGGCAACAATGGCTGCCGCGGTCTCTTCGATCGAACGGCGGCTGACGTCTATCATCGGCCAATTGTGGCGGGTGCAGATCTGGCGGGCATAGGCGAGCTCTTCGGCGATCGAGGCACGGTCGACATAATCGGTCGCTTCGTAGGTGCTGCTGTTGCCGAGCACGCGGTTCTGCCGGACATGCGAGATGCGTTCGGCGGTGGCGATCAGCCCGACGATCAGCGGCTTGGTAGCAGCGGCCAGGCTTTCGGGCACCGGCACGCCGAGCACGATCGGGATGTTGGCGGTCTTGATGCCGCGGTTGGCGAGATAGATGCTGGTCGGCGTCTTCGATGTCCTGGAAATGCCGATCAGCACGACATCGGCGTCGTCCATGTTGAGCGGCAGCTGCCCGTCATCATGCTCCATCGTAAAATTGAGTGCGTCGATACGGTGGAAATAATCGGCATCGAGCACATGCTGGGCGCCGACGCGGCGGCCGGCCGGCGTGCCGAGATAGGACTGGAACACGGTGAGGACCGGCTCCAGCACCGAAACGCAGGGCAGCCCCATGGCGGCGCAGCGCTCGTCAATACCGCGCGCCAGCTTCTGGTCGACGACGGTGTAGAGGATGATGCCCGGTTCCTCTTCTATGTCCTCGAAGACTTTCGCCACCTGCTTTTCGGTGCGGATGAGCGGATAGATATGCTCGATGGCGCGCGCATCCTTGTATTGCGCCGAGGCGGCTCGGCCGGCCGCCAGCAGCGTCTCGCCGGTGGCGTCGGAAATCAGGTGCAGGTGAAAGAAGCTCTGGGGTTTGTTCACAGGGGGCGCCTCAGGCTGTGGGCTTGTGTGGATAAACCGGGGCCGCAAAGGCGACCGGCTGGAGGCGACTGTATCAGAAGGCCAGTTGTCCACAATTCGATGCGCTGTCAGCTTCACCGTGCGGCTGGGGACAAATCTGGGGACGGGCGTTTTTGCCAGCGCTTCATCCACAGAGGCGGTTTTTCAGCGGCTACGCGAAACCATTGACTCCAGTGATGGAATCCTGGTCATCCACACTCTTTGACAATCCCGCGGAAGAAACACGCGACAAAATGCTGGCTGGCCTTTTCCAAGGCAAAGCGGGACAGGTGACAACCACCGATACCAACAGACTCTTAGAATCAGAAGATTCTAGAAATAGACTATTTAGTTATAGAGAAGGCAGGGAAGAGAGCGCTCAATGCCCGAGAACCGCATCGTGCTGGACGTGCTGAGAGGCGAGGCAGTGTTTCCGCCGCCGCTCTGGATGATGCGCCAGGCCGGGCGCTATTTGCCGGAGTACCGCGAGACCAGAAAGCGCGCCGGGTCCTTTCTCGATCTTTGCTACAATCCTGATCTGGCTGTCGAAGTGACGCTGCAGCCGATCGAGCGCTTCGGCTTCGATGCCTCGATCCTGTTCTCTGACATTCTGGTCGTGCCGCATGCGCTGGGACGCGATGTCCGCTTCGAGGAGGGCCGCGGGCCGCTGCTGACGCCAATCACTGCAGCTGAGATTTCGGCTCTCAACAGTGAAACGTTTCACGTGAATCTCGAACCGGTCTACGAGACGGTTCGCCGGCTGCGGGCAAGATTGCCTGACGAGACCACGCTGATCGGCTTCTGCGGCGCGCCGTGGACGGTGGCGACCTACATGATCGCTGGCCACGGCACACCCGACCAAGCGCCGGCGCGGCTGTTTGCCTATCGCGAACCGACGGCCTTCAAGCATCTCCTGAAAGTGCTCGCCGATCACTCCGCGGCCTATTTGATCCGCCAGATCGAAGCCGGTGCCGACGTGGTGCAGATTTTCGATTCCTGGTCCGGCGTGCTTGATGATGCGTCTTTCGAGCAGTTCTGCGTGCAGCCGGTGGCGGAGATTGTCGGCCAGGTTCGTGCGGTTCATCCCGATGTACCGATCATCGGCTTTCCCAAGGGCGCCGGCGCCCGCTACGAGACCTATCGTGAGAAGACCGGTGTGACGGGGCTGGGGATCGACTGGACCGTGCCCCTGGCGGCTGCGAACGAACTGCAGCATTCAGGGGCGGTCCAGGGCAATCTCGATCCCTTGCGGCTCGTGGCTGGCGGCAAAGCCCTGTCGGAGGGTGTCGATGCGATCCTCAAGGCGCTGGGCGATGGACCGCTGATCTTCAATCTCGGCCATGGCATTACGCCGGAGACGCCGGTGGCACATGTCGAGGCGATGGTGAAGCAGGTGCGGAGCGCGACACGCTGATGGCTCAATCGGATAATACGGGCGGCAACAGCACTCGTGGGGCGATGATGCGCATGACCATCGGCATCGGAGTGCTGGTTGTTCTCACCGCACTTTTGTTTTTCTTTGCGCCTGAGGGTTTCTATCCCTGGGCGAAGGCAATCCATATCCTGGCCGTCATCTCCTGGATGGCCGGCATGCTCTATCTGCCGCGATTGCTGGTCTACCACGCCGACGCAGAGAAGGGGTCCGTCCAATCGGAGACCTTCAAGGTGATGGAGCGGCGTCTGCTGCGCGGCATCATCAATCCGGCGATGATCGTCACCTGGGTGTTCGGGCTTTGGCTTGCCTGGAAAGTGTTTGGCTTTCACGGCGGCTGGCTGCACGCCAAGATGGGCTTGGTGCTGTTGCTGTCGGGCGTGCATGGCTATCTGGCCGGTGCTGTCAGGAAATTCGCCGAGGACCGCAATGAAAAAACGGCGCGGCACTGGCGAATCGTCAACGAGATCCCCACATTGCTGATGATCGCCATCGTCATCCTGGTTGTCGTCAAGCCGTTCTAGGCCCATTTCGGTCGACAAAACGCAGCTTGCTCTTTCCCCCGACCGACGATAAAAGACGGGTCTTCCTTCCCGTCATGCGCCGCCCTTGATTGCTTTCGGCCGCGCCCGGCATTTATCGCATCCAGCCGATATATTTTCCCCAAAGCAGATTCAGAGTCCGTCTATGCAAGAAATGAAGCTCGCAGAGTTCAAGAACAAGAAGCCGCCAGAGCTGATTGCCTATGCCGAATCGCTCGAAGTGGAAAACGCCAGCGTCATGCGCAAGCAGGAACTGATGTTTGCCATCCTGAAGAAACTGGCCGCCCAGGACGTCGAGATCATCGGCGACGGTGTGGTCGAGTTGCTGCAGGACGGTTTCGGCTTCCTGCGCTCAGCCAACGCCAATTATCTGCCAGGTCCCGACGATATCTACATCTCGCCCTCGCAGATCCGCCGCTTCTCCTTGAAGACCGGCGATACCGTCGAAGGGCCGATCCGCAGCCCAAAAGAGGGCGAGCGCTATTTCGCCCTTCTCAAGGTCAACACGATCAATTTCGACGATCCCGAAAAGATCCGTCACAAGATCCATTTCGACAATCTGACGCCGCTCTATCCGACCAAGCGGCTGAAGATGGAGATCGACAATCCGACCGGCAAGGACATCTCGTCGCGCGTGATCGACCTGGTGGCGCCGATCGGCAAGGGACAGCGCGCGCTCATCAACGCGCAGCCGCGTACCGGCAAAACGGTGCTGATGCAGAATATTGCCCACTCGATCACGGCCAATCATCCGGAATGCTATCTGATCGTACTTCTGATCGACGAACGGCCAGAAGAAGTGACCGACATGCAGCGTTCGGTGAAGGGCGAGGTCGTGTCCTCGACCTTTGACGAACCGGCGGTGCGCCACGTCCAGGTCGCCGAAATGGTCATCGAAAAGGCCAAGCGCCTGGTCGAGCATGGCCGCGACGTCGTTATTCTGCTCGATTCGATCACCCGCCTCGGCCGTGCCTACAACACCGTCGTGCCGTCCTCCGGCAAGGTGCTGACCGGCGGTGTCGACGCCAACGCGCTGCAGCGGCCAAAGCGCTTCTTCGGCGCGGCCCGCAACATCGAGGAAGGCGGCTCGCTGACCATCATCGCCACCGCGCTGATCGACACCGGCAGCCGCATGGACGAAGTCATCTTCGAAGAGTTCAAGGGCACCGGCAACTGCGAAATCCAGCTTGACCGCAAGGTCGCCGACAAGCGCATCTACCCGGCCATGGACATTTTGAAGTCCGGCACCCGCAAGGAGGACCTGCTGGTCTCCAAGCAGGATCTGCAGAAGATCTTCGTCCTGCGCCGCATCCTGGCGCCGATGGGAACCACGGATGCGATCGAGTTCCTGATCGACAAGCTGAAGCAGACCAAGACCAACGCCGATTTCTTCGATTCGATGAACACGTAAGCTTCTCGTCGGCCATCGTTTCGCATTGAAGCCCCGTTCCGGGAACTGGGACGGGGTTTTTCATTGCGGGGGCAAACAGGTCGCATTTCCGACAGGGCGTGGCCTTGGGCGGCAATTTCCATCGCTGTCGTCATGCGAGTAATCGCGTCTCGAAGATCGGAGGCCGCATGAAGAAAACAATCCCGACCCTGATCGGCTTCTCGGCCATTCTGACATGGTCGTTCCTGGCGCTGCTTTCGACTGCGGCTGGACCGATTCCGCCCTTTCAGCTGGCGGCGATGACGTTTCTGCTTGGCGGGTTGGCCGGCGCGTCGAGCTGGCTTGTCCGTCCGGCGGCGACCAAGTCGCTGCGCCAGCCGTGGCAGGTCTGGGCGCTCGGCACAGCGGGGCTGTGCATCTACCACTGCGCCTATTTCTTCGCCATCCAGTCGGCGCCGCCGGTCGAGGTCAGCCTGATCGCCTATCTCTGGCCGTTGCTGATCGTCGTCTTTGCCGCCTTCCTGCCTGGAGAAAAGCTGAGGGCCCATCACATTGCCGGCGTCATGCTCGGCCTTGCCGGCGCCATTGTGGTGATCACCAAGGGCGGCACGATCGGACTGGCCAATGGTGTGATGAAGGGGCATGTCGTCGCGCTGTTCTGCGCTTTCATCTGGGCCGGCTATTCGGTTTTGTCGCGCCGCTTCGGCAAGGTGCCGACCGATGTCGTCGCCGGTTACTGCTTCATCACGGCTGCGGTCGCCTTGCTGCTGCACCTGACGCTTGAGACCACCGTCTGGCCACAGACGGCGACGCAGTGGAGCGCCATCGTCATCTTGGGCGTAATACCGCTAGGCGCCGGCTTTTACGCCTGGGACTATGGCTGCAAGCACGGCGACATCATGATCCTTGGCGCCCTCTCCTACGCGGCGCCCCTCTTCTCGGTCATCGTGCTTCTGCTGGCAGGCTTTGGTGTGTTTCACTGGTCGGTGGCTGTTGCTTGCATCCTGATCACGGTCGGAGCGGTGGTCGCGGCCAAGGATTTGCTGTTCGGGCCGCGGCCGCCATCCATTGATGTGACGCCGCTTCCTTCGGCCTTGGACGGAAACACGGGTTGAGCTACCGGCGTCGCAACAGCGGCTCGGTTCCTACGGATCCGGCGCCACCGGCAGGATAGCCGGTGCATAGCTCCGGTCTGCCGGTCGGCGGCCGGATGCCACTGGCCAATGTTCGGTCGATTCGCATGCGTTCCGATCGCGGAGACGATCGGCCGTGACGTGGGTCGGGATTTCCGATTCGCAACCGGAACGAGGCCTAGAAGCGGCGGGTTCCAGCTTCACGGTTCCGGACCAGGCACAGGCGTTGACGATGCCGGCCTGCGTAGGGCTTGCTGGCCCGCCCAGAACTGCTTGGCGTCAGGATCAGGACCATGGTCAGCGGCCACCCGCCTGATCGCCCATGGATGACAAGGCGGCCATACAGATTTGGCAATCCGGCCGCTCCTCGCGATCGACCTTGATATTGACGAACTGCCGGTTCATGACGGCCGCGATACTGTGGGATTGTTGACAGCTAGGCGACCGGTGAGAACGGGCAAATGATTTCGGGCGATTCGATCGTTGCGCTTTCCAGCGGGCGCCTCCCCGCCGGCATCGCTGTCATCCGCATTTCCGGACCGAGGACTCGATTCGTTGTCGAAACGGTGGCCGGTGGCAGAGTCAAGGACCGGGTTGCGACCCTGCGCAAGCTCCGAACGGTGGACGGGTCGCTTGTCGACAACGGCCTGGTGCTGTTTTTTCCCGGGCCGAACAGTTTTACCGGCGAGGATGTCGCCGAGTTCCACGTCCATGGCGGCCGCGCCGTCGCCGGCAAGATGCTGGAGATCGTCGCCGGCTTTGACGGCCTGCGTCATGCGGAGCCTGGGGAATTTACGCGCCGGGCTCTTCTCAACGGCAAGCTGGATCTGGTCGAGACGGAGGCGTTGGCCGATCTGGTCAACGCCGAAACCGAAGCGCAGCGGCGCTTTGCCGTGCAGAATGCCGAAGGAGTGCAAAGCGAACTCTATCTTGGCTGGCGCCATCGCCTGATCCATGCACGGGCCATGATCGAGGCGGAAATCGACTTCGCCGACGAAGACGACGTGCCCGGTTCCGTTTCGGACACGGTTTGGTCCGATGTGCGCGCAATGGTGGGGGAGATCGGCCGGCATGTCGATGGCTTCCATGCCGCCGAGATCATCCGTGACGGGTTTGAGGTTGTCATCCTCGGTGCACCGAACGCCGGCAAATCCAGCCTGTTCAACGCGCTGGCCAGGCGTGAGGCGGCGATTGTTACCGACGAGCCCGGCACGACGCGGGACTTGCTCGAAGTGGTGCTGGATGTCCACGGAGTGCGGGTCAGGGTAACCGACACCGCGGGCCTGCGCGAGGCGCCCGGCAAGATCGAAGCGATTGGCATCGAAAAAGCGCGGGCAAAGGCCGATATGGCTGAACTGGTGCTGTTGCTGGAAGATCTGGCGGACCCGACTGCGATCGGCAACATGCCTGTCGACGCCCCGGTTTTGAGAATCGGCACCAAGGTCGATCTCTTGAAAGGTTCGCCGCGATTGGAGGCCTATGATGCGTTGATCTCGACGGTGGACGGCACTGGGTTGGCTGAACTCCTGGCCGAGATCGGCAGGCGCGCCGCGGCTGCTATCGGCGATGCCGGTGACATCCTACCGTCTCGGTTGCGGCATGTGGAGCTGCTCAATGAGACCAGGCGCTTTCTGATCTCGGCTTTGTCCGGGCAAGAGCGCGGCCAGGAGCTGCGGGCGGAAGAACTGCGCCTTGCCGCCGACCGGCTTGGCCGGATTGTCGGCGCAGTGGATGTCGAGGACCTGCTGGACGTAATCTTTTCGCAGTTTTGCATTGGAAAGTGACTCACGTGGAACAGGGGGGGGCGCGCGGTGTGAGTGACTCACGTGAAACATTGGGGGCCCCCAAGCGCGTTTCACGTGAAACGAGACGTTTGGCAAAAGGGCAAGTGGCCGAAAGCCTGCACCGCCCCTCATTGTCCCCGTTCATGGGGAGAAGATGCCGGCAGGTAGATAAGGGGGCAGCGCCAACCGAGGCTTCGCTGCTTCCATGACTCACGTGAAACGCCTCTGCGGCTTTCTGCACTCCGTTCCACGCGAACGAATCAACCTGCAATCCTTGACAGCGTCCTCTCGTGGGGACATGTGTCGGGAAATCTCTGAATCTGGAAGGGACAATGATCGATCACTATGATGTGGTTGTGGCGGGCGGTGGCCATGCCGGGTGCGAGGCTGCGAGCGCTGCCGCGCGCGCCGGCGCCAGGACCGCGCTGGTCACGCTGCGCTTCGACACGATCGGTGTCATGTCCTGCAATCCGGCGATCGGCGGCCTCGGGAAGGGCCATCTGGTGCGTGAGATCGACGCCATGGACGGGCTGATGGGCCGCATCGCCGATGCTGCCGGCATCCAATTCCGCCTGCTCAATCGCCGCAAAGGCCCTGCCGTGCGCGGGCCGCGCACGCAGGCCGACCGCAAGCTGTATCGGCTGGCCATGCAGGAAGCGATTCGGCAACAGAACGGTCTCGACGTCGTCGAAGGCGAAGTCTTGGATTTCGAGATCGAAGAAGGACGGATCGCCGCTGTGCTCCTGGCCGACGGGCGCCGGTTGGCGTGCGGTGCAGTCGTCCTGACCACCGGCACTTTTCTTCGCGGCCTCATCCACATTGGCGACAGGAAGATTGTCGCCGGGCGGATGAACGAGCAAGCGAGCCTTGGCCTGTCGGCGACGATGAGCCGCGCCGGTTTCGCGCTTGGACGGCTGAAGACCGGCACGCCGCCGCGGCTCGATGGCCGCACCATCGACTGGGCGTCGCTGGAAAGCCAGGCGGCCGACGAACATCCAGTGCCGTTCTCGCTGCTCACCGACACAATCAAGAATCCGCAAATCCATTGCGGCATCACGCGTACGACACCGGCGACGCACGAGCTGATCCGCGCCAATCTTGGCCGCTCCGCCATGTATTCCGGCTCGATAGAGGGGGTCGGACCACGCTATTGCCCGTCGATCGAAGACAAGATCGTCAAGTTCGGCGATCGAGAAGGTCATCAGATATTCCTCGAGCCGGAAGGGCTGGACGACGACACGGTCTACCCCAATGGCATTTCGACCTCCCTGCCCGAGGATGTGCAACTCGACATACTCAAAACTATACCCGGGCTAGAGCGGGCGACCATGCTGCAGCCCGGCTACGCCATCGAATACGACCATGTCGATCCGCGCGAGTTGGAGCCGACGCTTGAGACCAAACGTATTGCGGGGCTTTTCCTCGCCGGTCAGATCAACGGCACCACCGGTTATGAAGAAGCCGGAGCGCAGGGCCTGCTCGCCGGGCTCAACGCCGCGCGCAAGGCGGCGGCCGACGACCAAATCGTGCTCAGCCGCACCGAAGCCTACATCGGAGTGATGGTCGACGACCTCACCAGCCGCGGCATTGCCGAGCCCTACCGCATGTTCACTTCGCGGGCGGAGTTTCGCCTATCGCTGCGCGCCGACAATGCCGATGAAAGGCTTACGCCTCTGGCAAAACGGCTTGGTATCGTGTCGCCGGAGCGGACGCAGCGGTTCAATCAAGTCACACAGGATCTTGATAGGGCGCGAGAACTCGCAGTTGCGACGACGATGACGCCCAACGAAGCAGCGCGGCATGGGCTGGAGATCAACAGGGACGGCGTGCGCCGCTCCGCCTACGAATTGCTCGCTCATCCCGGCGTCGATATCGCCTGGCTGGCCCGTGTTGCGCCGGCTTTTGGCGCAATCGACCCCAAAACCGCCGAGCGGCTCGAAACGGAAGCGAAATATTCGGTTTACCTTGATCGCCAGCAGGCAGATGTCGCACAGATCCGCCACGAGGAAAGCCGGTTGATCCCGGCGTCAGTGGATTTCGCCGATGTTCCTGGCCTGTCCAATGAGCTGAAGCAGAAGATGCTAACGCGTCAGCCCCGGTCGATCGCTGACGCGCAGCGTATGGAAGGCATGACGCCGGCGGCGCTGGCCATCATCGTCGCGCACGTCCGCAACGCCGAATCGGCCGCCCAAAGGGCCGTTGCGTGAGCGCTGCCTCATGGGCGAGCCTGCAAGAGGCCGCGGGACCGGTTTCACGTGAAACATTCGATCGGTTGGTGACGTTCGAACAGTTGTTCCTGAAATGGAACCGCAGCATCAATCTGGCCGCGCCGTCGACGCTGGACGATGTCTGGGGCCGCCATATTCTGGATAGCGCGCAGCTGGCGCGAATCGCACCGCAGGCCAAACGCTGGGCCGATCTCGGTTCGGGCGGCGGTTTTCCGGGCCTGGTAATGGCCTTCCTGCTGGTCGAACGCGATGGCGCGTCGATCGATCTGGTCGAGAGCAACCGCAAGAAAGCATCGTTTTTACAGGCGGTCATTGGCCAGTTCGGTTTGCCGGCACGGGTCGTCGCCCGGCGCATTGACGACAGCTATGCGCTTGTTTCCGAACCGGAAATCATCACGGCGCGGGCGCTGGCCGCGCTGCCGGCGCTGCTCGATCTGTCGGCGCCGTGGCTGACCAAGGGATCGCGGGCGCTGTTCCACAAAGGCCGGGATTACCGCTCCGAGGTGGAAGAAAGCACTCACCGCTGGGCTTTCGATCTGGTAGAACATCCGAGCATGACCGACGCCCATGGCGTCATCCTCGAAGTGACCGATCTGCGGACGGCGTAAGCTCTCCTTCGCAACCTTGGCGACGCAATGAATACCTGGCCCACATGAATACCTGGCACAGACCCATGAAAACCGGACCTCGCACCATCACCGTCGCCAACCAGAAGGGCGGCGTCGGCAAGACCACGACCGCCATCAATCTGGCCACGGCGCTGGCCGCCATCGGCGAAAAGGTGCTGATCGTCGATCTCGATCCGCAAGGCAATGCCTCGACGGGTCTCGGTATCGACCGCAAGGACCGCACCGTCTCCTCCTACGATGTGCTGACCGGCGAACTGGGCCTGGAAGAGGCGGCCATTCCAACGGCGGTGCCCGGCCTGTCGATCGTGCCGTCGACGCTCGATCTGCTCGGCATCGAGATGGAAATCGCCTCGGCGCCGGATCGCGTGCTCAAGCTGCGCAACGCGCTGCGCGCCGCCACCGAGCGCGGTGCGCCGTTCGGCTATGTGCTGATCGACTGCCCGCCCTCGCTCAACCTTTTGACTTTGAATTCAATGGCGGCAGCCGATTCTGTTCTTGTGCCGCTGCAGTGCGAGTTCTTCGCGCTGGAAGGGCTAAGCCAACTCCTGGAAACGGTGGAGCAGGTGCGCCGTTCGATCAATCCGGACCTGATCATCCAGGGCATCGTGCTGACCATGTATGACGGCCGCAACAACCTCGCCAACCAGGTGGTTCAGGACGTGCGGGCACATATGGGCGACAAGGTCTACGAGACCATCATTCCTAGGAATGTGCGAGTGTCCGAGGCGCCCTCCTATGGCAAGCCGGCGATCCTCTATGACCTGAAATGCTCCGGCAGCCAAGCCTATCTGCAATTGGCATCCGAAGTGATCCGCCGCGAGCGAAAATTGCGCGCTGCATGATTAGGCAGGCTCGATAAACAAAGCGATCCGGCACCGAAACGATCAAGAATCTGGAATTGAGATGAGCGACGACCTTTCGAGAAAGAGACTGGGGCGCGGACTGGCAGCGCTGATCGGCGAGATCGATCGCCCGGCAGCGACCGAAAAGCCGGGCTTGAATGCCGACGGCAAGGTGCCGATAGAGTTCCTGAGCCCGAACCCGAAAAACCCGCGCCGGCATTTCGGCGACGCCGATCTGACGGATCTCGCGCAATCGATCCGCGAACATGGCGTCGTGCAGCCGGTAGTGGCGCGGCCTTCGCCGACGCAGGCCGGGCGCTACGAGATCATCGCCGGCGAGCGCCGCTGGCGGGCGGCGCAGCGCGCCGGGCTGACCGAGATCCCGATCATCGTGCGCGACGTCAACGACCGCACAGCGCTGGAACTGGCGATCATAGAAAACGTCCAGCGCACCGATCTCAACCCGGTCGAGGAGGCGCTCGGCTACCAGCAGTTGATCGACGACCACGGCTACACACAGGCCGACCTCGGCAATGTCATCGGCAAGAGCCGCAGCCACGTCGCCAACACGCTCAGGCTGTTGAAGCTGCCCGACGTAATCCGCGACATGCTGGTCGACGGCGTGCTGTCGGCCGGCCATGCCCGGACGCTGGTGACGGCGCAGGATCCCGCCGGGCTAGCCAAGCAGATCGTCGAAGAAGGGCTTTCGGTGCGCCAGGCCGAGGCGCTGGCGCAGATGCCGGCGGGCGGCACGCCGCCCAAGGCAAAACCAGCACACGGCGCATCGGGCAAGGATGCCGACACGCTGGCGCTGGAAAGGCTGATGACCAACACGATCGGCATGATCGTGACCATCGAGCACAAGGGCAAAGGCGGCGCGATCCGCGTGGACTACCGCAGTCTGGAGCAGCTCGACGAGCTATGCCGGCGGTTGAAGGATGAGCGGTAGAGGGTTGGGGCTGCGCCATATTTAGCCGGCGAATGAAGTTCTGGCTTAGGATGAAGAAAGGGCTTGGCGGTTGCCGGCCCTTCTTTTTATTGGCGATTGCCGAAGGGATCGAACTGCTGATCTCCCCCCTTGAGGGGGAGATGGCCGGCAGGCCAGAAGGGTCGTCTCCCATCAAGCGCCGACCTCGTTTGTCGTTGCGAAAGGCGCCAGCGCTCCACGCGCCGCGACCCCCTCTGTCGCCTTTGGCGACATCTCCCCCTCAAGGGAGGAGATCACCGCTGCGCCAGCCTCCCGCTCTCCACCGCAATGGCGAGCAGCGCCTGCCGCGCCAGCGCTTCCGACAAATCCGGCCTGCGCCTGGTCTGCAGCACGGCAGATTGCAGCCGGTTCAGCGCGCGGCTGAGCGCCTCGACGTTCCAGCGCTCCAGCGCCTTCTCCACCAGCTTGCGCCGCGAGAAAAACACCGGCGGACGGGCGCCGGCCACTGCCGAGGCGGCGTTGCGGCCGGCGGTGTCCATCTGGCCGCGCATGACCTGAAGCTGCTGCAGCTGCCGCATCGCCGAGGACAGTACCAGGAAAGGATGGCCGCCGGACAGGCAGTGGCGGGTGAAGGCGGTGTCGAAGTCACCGATCCTGCCCTCCAGCACAGCATCGACCGCGTCGTCGAAGGAGGCGCCGGAGACGTCGCCGGACATCGCCCTTACGTCGTCGAGGCTGATGTCCTTCTGGCCGTGGGCATAAAGCACCAGTTTTTCGATCTCGCCGCGTGAGGCCAACCGGTCGCCGCCGAGATTGCGGCGCAGCGCCTGGCGTGCGTCGAGCGCCATCGACATGCCGGCCTTGCGCAACTCGTCGTCGATGACGCTGTCGATGTCGCGGGCTTCATCGGCGTAGCAAGGCAGCGCCATGGCGGTGTCGGCGGCCTCGACGATCGCGCGCAGTCCGACGCCCTTTTTCAGGTCGCCGGCCTCGATGAGAATGATGGCGTCGCGCGCGGGCTCCGCGGTCAGCGCCTTGACGTCCTCAGCCAGCGGCTTCTGGCCGCTGGCGTTGCGCACCCACAGAAGCCGCCGGTCGGAGAACATCGGCACGGTGCGGGCTTCGTCCAGCAACCGGCCCTGGTCGCGATCGACCTCCGCGCCGTCGAGCCGTACGACGGAAAACGGATCGTCGAGCGGCAGGCCGGTTTTCGCGGCAAAGGTTTTGGCCCGCTCGGCGACCAAGCCGCGGTCGGGTCCGTAAAGCAGGACGATCGATATGCGCGCGTCAGGCTTCGCCAGCCACGAATCGACCTCGTATCCTTTTTTCTGCGCCATGGAGGGTGGTTAGCATGATGCGGTCGCTGAGTGAACGTTCTCCAAAGCGTTCGAGACCTTGGCGTGTCCAGCCGATAGATGGGTAACACTTTGAACCGGATACATAGGTGACACTTCTCTCCCCCTATGCGTCCGCCGCAGCGCCAAGCGGATTGGTTG
>NZ_JAMYTN010000022.1:0-80371 GCF_040322455.1 Mesorhizobium sp. M0139 | reverse complement strand
TAACACACCCCCCCCCCCACACCCATATTGGTGGGGGTCGCCCCCCACCCGGCCGCCGGGCAAACTCCACCCCCCCCCAAATTTAAAAAACCGCCCCCCCCGCGTTTTTGCCCAAAAACCCCCGGCGGGGCCAGCGTTGCAATTCGGACCTGGGGTAGCCGTTCGATCCGGCACCCTCAACCACCGCATTTGCACTCACTAACCTTCTCTTCGCGGATGATGCTGCGCGCCCGATCCACCGGATGATCGGCGCGTAAAGGGCTGAAGCGATGCGGCAACAAGCTGCTCGCATCACCCCCTACTTTCCCGGAGAGAACTTATGAAAAAGGATGCTTCAGCGTCCCGGCGGAGCCATGCGCTCGCCCTGCGCCAGCCGATTGCCAAGGGCAGTTCAAACAGGAGAGCAGTTAAGGCTGTTCGCCCTGTCGGCCCCCGCAAGCCCACTACCATCGAATTGTGTGCCGGAGCTGGCGGTCAGGCCCTCGGCGTAGCCCGAGCAGGCTTCGACCACTTAGCGCTGGTAGAGTTCGATGCTGCCTGCTGCTCGACGTTGCGGGCAAACCGGCCGCTTTGGAATGTATTTCACTGCGACGTCGCCAAGTTCGACGGTCGCCGCTACCTGGACAAGGTCGACTTGCTTGCAGCCGGTCTGCCCTGCCTACCGTTCACAGTCGCGGGCAAGCAGGAAGGGGAACTCGACGAGCGCAACATGTTCCCCGAGGCCTTGCGCTTGATTGAAGAGATGCGACCCAAAGCCATCATGATCGAGAACGTCGCGGGGTTCTTGGCGCCTCGCTTCGAAACATATCGCGAGCAATTGCGGAACCAACTCGGCCTGCTCGGCTACGCGGTCGTCTGGCGCCTGTTTAATGCTGTTGACTTCGGGGTGCCGCAGGCCCGCCAGAGAGTGTTCATCGTGGCGATGCTGAAGCGGTATTCATCGGCCTTCGCATGGCCAGAGCCTGCTGCCAAACCCCCGCTTTCAGTTGGTGACGCGTTGTACGATCTGATGGCTGAGAATGGTTGGGCCGATGCCAAGGCTTGGCGGTCGAACGCTACCGGCCCGGCTCCCACCATCGTCGGCGGCTCGAAGAAGCATGGCGGACCGGATCTTGGCCCCACGCGCACCCGGCAGGCGTGGGAGAAGCTTGGCGTCAATGGCAAGTCGGTTGCCGATGCCGCCCCGGATCGAGCATTTGTCGGATTGCCTCGCCTGACTGTCGCCATGGTTGCCCGCCTTCAAGGCTTTCCTGATGCTTGGAAGTTCAGCGGGGGCAAGACTGCTGCCTATCGGCAAGTAGGCAACGCGTTGCCGCCGCAGCTGGCGCAGGCAGTGGCGAAAAGCATCCGCACGGCGCTCATGGCCGACAAAACGTCATAACTGCCCGACGTTCGGGCTCGCGATGCCGTCCTGAATGCCAATTGCAGGCTGTCCAGTGTTGGTAACAGCGACTTGGAAAGGCCACGTCATTTTCGACAAGCCCGACACCGTGTGACGGGCTTCATCAGACAACCAACCTGAACTCGAAACAACTGAACTTACCCACTCTGGAAGGCATGTTCCCGGCCGGTAAAGGGCTGTGGCTATCGCCTAACCAACAACCCACGAAGGAGAGACAAGATGGAAGCTAACAAGATGGGAGCTAAGCGGGCACACATCATCAACAATGCATATGAACTCTTCGAGTGGCTCAACTTGCAAGCCTTGGACGTTCTGCTGGGCTTCCTACTCGCTGGCGTCGGGGTGCGTCGGCACATAAAGCGCTCGAAGAGGCTTGCGAGATTCGTTGCGATGTTCATGGCGGGTCACATCTCGGAGCTAAACGACATCATGTTCCACTTGGCCGACATTGCCATGATCCGGCACTGCCTCATCATCGAATGGCTCGGGGACGGTCTTCGCATCAGCTCATCAAAGGAGCTCACCCGCACTCATTTTGTTTCATTTGATGTGACCATGAGCGCTGACGAGAGGCGGAACGCGGGTGCCCTCGTGGCATGGTACGACCAGCGGGATGCTGGCCAGCGAGGCGTCCACTAGCTCGCGCAAGTACGGCATGGTCCCTTGAAGCATCGACCGGCAGGATCGTCCTGGTCCAGGCCGCCGACGCATATGTCTCATCACTATTTTGGGACCCGGAGGCCTGCCCGCGCCCCGGATTGATACTGCCGCGGAAGACTTCATACCAACCGACCCTATCAAGCTGGAACGCATGTTCCCGGCCGGTAAAGGGCTGTGGCTATCGCTCAGCCAACGAAAAACGAAGGAGAAAATCATGACCGACAGAACCTTAGATGTACGCGTGATCAGAGATCCGTATGAATTACTCGACTGGGTGGTCGACCAGGCCATCCAGGCGGAGCCTCAGGTACCCGTGGCAAGTGCGTTTATCGACGTTCTCCATAAGGTCATTGCTAGGGTCAACGAGTATGGGTTCTTGCCTGAGGAGGGAGAGCCTTGGGCGATGATGGGCGAACTCGTAGACATGCTTTCTGACCCTAGCGAAACCACCTACGCGAATGAGGGGCTGGTTTCGTTGATGAACGACATCCTAGCCCACGTCATGTTTTTGGAGTGGCAAGTAGAGCTGCACGAATTGGTTGAGAAATTCGCTGACGTTGCTCGGATTGGTACTTGTCTCTTCACTGAGGACGTTGGCGCTAAGATCAGGTTTAAGTCCACGCCCGACCTTGCACGTACCCGTGGTGTATCGATCAATGTGCTCGTGGCTCGGAACCTCCAAATAGGCAATCCACGTCGCCCGGATGACCCCCGCACACCGAATTTGACCCGCGTCCTCAGGCAGGGATGAACTGCCTTTCCGCACAGCGGCGGCCTGCAAGCCTAGCGCCGCCCGTAAAGGCTCATGTGGCCGGCACATAGCCAAAACACACCTGTCAGCAGTGGAGAGAACACATGAACAAGATCGCACCTAAAACGCCCGGCGGGCAAATCAAGGTCATCACCGACGCCAGCGAACTAATCCTATGGCTGGCTGCCAAGGCTAAGGCGAGCGAACCTCAGGTCGAAATGCCAAAAGGAATGATCCGCCTGTTCGACATTGTCGTTACAGAATTCGAGGAGGAAGGCTGTTTAGAGGAGCCTTGGGACTGGCCGGAATGGTTTAGCAACGAGTTCTACTCCCTGTACGAACTGGAAACTGAACGGTGCTCCGCAATTGTCAGTTGGTTGGCGACCAACTGCTACGCGGAAATCATCAATCGCAAGGAGACGCTTTATGCCGACTACTTCATTCGAGCCTTGGTAACAGGCGTCCTCGAGAATAATCGCGGAGGCAGTGCCCTCGTGCGGTTTACGGTCGAAGGTCCTATCACGAAGGTTCGGAGCACGGCCGCATTTCAAAGCCTCCACGGTTTCAGGATCTGGGTGAACGTTCGAAATTGCGCCCCTGAAGTCGGCCCGAACCGCCGCAAGATCAAGTCTGGTTGGTTGAAGGACCTCTAGCCAGTGGCATGTCGGCCTATGCGCACCTTTGACGCCTGGATCAAACTCGGTCCTGTTCGAACGATGCGATGCGAGCTTCAACGACGGACATTGGAGAGATCGAGGGTGCGACCTAGACGCGGTGGGAGGCCGCTCAATGTAGGCATGATAGTGGATCCGACACAGCACCCTCGCAACTCGCCGCCAAACTTCCAAAAAAGTCAAACGATTGATCTAATTCGTAAATTACTTGACAGAGGCATTAATTCCTATTATAATGGGCGGCGTGAGGATGGCCAGTTTTGCCGTCGAAAACGCTGAAAAGGTGGGGTATTGGCTAACTTCGTGATAGGGCTTCGAACCCGGCATTTGCAGCCAGTCGGCGCCGCGCCGACGCCATCGATCATCATCTGAAAAACTCAACCAGGGCCCCCATCTCGGGGCCCTTTTCTTTGGGAGACCCTAAATGACGAACTCAGCTGTTTCTGCCGGTACTGCAACCGCCTTGCCAGCGTTAATCGTACTAGGACTCGATGACGGCGGCAAAGCCCATGCCTCCTGGTTTGGCGAGGACGAAACCGACGTTGCCGAAAGGGCGGCGGGTATGATGGGCCTGGCGGCACTTAGGGCCTCAACCGACGAGCTGCGCGATCTGGCGGGTAAGCTCCCACAGGGCAGGGTGTTTGCCAGCGGTAAGGCTTTCGTGCCCTTTGTGAAGGCTGCGACATTCGACAAAATCGCGACCCACCTGCCAAGTACCTACAAGTGGCCGATCAGAGCCGCCAAGCCTGCTGCAGAGAAACTGAAGCCCGGCAAAAAGGCATCCAGCACCGGAACCCAGGAGAGCGGGCCGAAACGCCCTGAACCATCGCGGCCGACCGATTGGGCGAAGATAGAAGTGGGAAGCTTGGTCTTGGCCACGGAAGGCGCCTACCAAGGCTGGTTCGAGGCACAAGTGGTGAGGATCAGCCCTGACGGCGTCTACAGCCTGCGCTGGCGCGATTGGCTCGACGTTCCAGTGTTCACGCGCAAGCTGATCCATATCGCGCTGTTGCATCCCGAACATACCGACTGACCCAAGCTGGGCGTGTGGCCGAAGGCCGCCGCCCAACCGTTCCCAAAACTCACAGCAGAAAAAATGGTCCCGACAAGGGCCATGATGAGAAGGATTCGCACATGAGTTTGCAATGCAGCTTTGGTGAGACGTGCCCGGTTGGAAACCGGCAGCAGCGCATCGCGCAACTGAACGATTGCCTGCGTAAGAGTGCACAAGGCGGACGGATTGTGATGACGGCCGGAATCGCGGCCCTGAGTGCTGCCGACATTACCGACACGGTCGCGGCGGTTGCTGCCTTCGACGGCTTCAATGACGACAATGACCCTCACGGCGAGCACGACTGCGCTGTGCTGGAAATCGACGGCAGGACAGTAATCTGGAAGATCGACTACTACGACCAGTCGATGACCTTCGCCTCAGACGACCCGGCCGACCCAGCTATCACGACCCGCGTACTCACAATCATGCTGGGCGAGGAGTACTGAGATGCTTGTTCGTGGGATTTCCCGGCGAGCTCTGTTAGGCGCCTTGCCGTTTGCATTTGTCGACCATGCGACGCCCTCGGTGGGCGGGGCTGCGGAATATCATGGCTGTGCGGCTGCCCCTCACCGTCAGGACGTATCGCCTGCGCTGGTGAAGGCGATCTGCTCGCACTGCGCCGCCTACTCGGAGCTTCGGCAAATTGCTCGCCAAGCCGATGCTGTCGTTGCGAGTCGCCCCATCACTCGCGATGAGTTCGACCGTTTGGATGCGGCGAGCGATCTAGAAAGAGAGTTTCTGCTGGCCCTTTGCGCGTACCCGGCTGCAAACGATGCCGAGCGCCACGACAAGGCGACCTACCTGCTCGGAATATTCGAAGGCGACGAGCCGGAGCCGGAGCTGGTCAAAGCGATCCTCAGGTCGATGAGTCGGGAGGCTGATCGTACGATTGACCCTGCTGCTCAGTCGGCATGACGAGGTCAACATGGCTGACGCCAAGCGCTTTTGCGATCTGGAACAGCATTTGAACAGTGGGGTTACGCTTACCGTTCTCGAGCCCACTTACGTACTGCTGGCTGACGTTGGCGCGCTCAGCGACCTGCTCCTGCGTCAGCCCACTCGCGCCACGTAGCCGCGCGAAATTCCTCCCGACCAGTTTGCGCATGTCGTCCATGCGGATAGCAATCGGGGAAAATCGTCATTGAGTTTATCAACTATAATATGTATCGCATCTTTGCTAACAGCGGCATGAGAAGGGGAGGCTTATGGCTGACTGGTACTACGAGGAAAATGGTTCGCAACGCGGGCCGCTATCAGAAGGCGACCTCAACGCGATGCTCGTCAATCATCTGCTGCCGCCCAACACACTGGTTTGGACGGAGAGCTTGGGCTCGAGTTGGAAGCCTGCTTCGCAAACGCCTCTTGAAGCCGCGCCTCAGCGGGTAACGCCGCCACCCCTACCGAGGGCAGTAGCCGCGCCACCGCCCTTACCGGCAGCAGCTGCCCCTTCTCTGGGCAGACAGGTCACCGCCGCCCCCATCACCTTGCCGGGCGGCGTCCCTACTGAGAAATGGGCAATGTGGCTTGCCTGCTCGCCGCTGATCATCCTCGCAGTTGACATCATCATCGCTTCGGCTGGCGTTGATCCTTTTGGGCCTAACGCTCAAGCCCGAGGGGCGGTCATCTGGTCTGGTATCGCTACGTTCTGGCTCGGGTACAAAGATGCGCAGGCGATCAACAACGCGGGTCGCAATCCGCAACGCAGAACACTCGTGCCTTTCTTATCTCTTTTTCCAATCGGCTATTTCATCCGCCGTAGGATTGTCTCAGCCGCGCCTTTGACTCCGCTATGGATTTGGCTGGTAAGCGCTGTCGTCTACGTGATGGGCGCTTCGGCGCTGGCGCCGCAATGAAGCAACGTCGACCTCTTACAGGGTGGTGCGGTTGGGCGCTGCCGACGCCACTCGTTTTCGTGTCGACTTGCGCCTACGCGGCGAGCGAAGATCCCGATGCAGCCTACGCGATCATAGGGATGTTCCTGCTTGTTGCCGCAATCGTCTATGAACTGCCGGCGATTATCGCATTTGCGCGGGGACACCCAAACAGATGGTTGATCCTGGTCCTATGCACCGCGCTCGCCGGTACCGGCATCGTCTGGCTCGGGTGCCTGATCTGGGCGTTCAAGGCGTTGCACATCAGCGATGATCCGACTGGTTCCAACGGGGGCGAATCCGGTTTGAATTTTATGGCAAACGACGTTCAGAGGGTGAGATTGGAAAATCCATCGGCCATACAGCCGTTGATCATTCAGCCCGCTCATCACGAAGCAGTAGACAAGCTGGAGCGCCTTAAAAAGCTTCTCGACGACGGCGTCATCGATGATGCGCAGTTTCGGCGCATGCGTGACCTAATCGCCGGTTGTTGATCGGCCGAGGTTGTGCCAACGTTAAAATACACGCAAATGTTGCAATAGCCGAATTACCCAAAAGCCGCCCCAGCTCAGCGCCTCGATAGGTGTTTTTCAGGCCGTATAGGGGTCGCCAGCGGGCGAAACCGCCAGCGGGCTGCGGCCGGCAAGTCGACGAGCGCCAAATGGGCCACGCCCTCGCCGCAGCTAAGCGAAAATGGTCGCAATTTCGCACGGGCGCTTGCGCTCGTCCTCAATATCCGAAGGTGGTTGGTCGGGCAATCCAGCTGATCCCGGCGGCGGCGCCATGAAAGGTATCACGCTCGCCAACTTCCGGCGGACGCCTGCGGTCTAAATCCAGCGCGATGTGATCCGCGACATCCTCGAGCGGCTGGACCGGGCGGAGCATCGGGTGCCGCCGGCGCCCTGACGACGGTATCTATCTCCTACTCGCCCGTCTCGGCACCGCCGGGGCGGGCTTTTCGCCTTTCCGGCCTGAGCCGATGCGAAATTGAGTACCTGAGATTGTTATTGGCCTACTTGTTCCATACTGTCGACATTTGTTTCATTCTGTTTAGCGCGAGCCTAGCAGCAACCGGCAGTAAGTATTTGACCAAGTTGGATTTCCGGCCTGAGATTCAGGGGCTACGTGCTATCGCTGTCTGCTCAGTCGCTGTGTTCCACGTCTGGCCTTGGCTAGTCCCAGGCGGCTATGTCGGCGTTGACGTGTTTTTCGTCATTTCGGGGTTTTTGATCACAGGCGTGTTGCTGCGGGAGGTAGACCGCACCGGAAGCATTGACCTACTTGCTTTTTATATTCGCCGGGCGCGGCGCCTGTTGCCTGCCGCGATGCTTGTGCTTCTGCTGGTGGCCTTGGCGACCCCGCTCTGGCTTCCCTCGGCCCTTTGGAGGGACGGCACAAACGAATTAGTGCACAGCGCCTTCCAATTGGAGAACTGGCGGCTCGCCGCGAAGGCCATTGATTACCTGGCGATGACGACCGCGCCGAGCCCAGTCCAACATTACTGGTCGCTGTCGATCGAAGAACAATTCTACGTTGTCTGGCCCGGGCTGATCATCGGCGTGCTGTGGCTTTCACGAAAGGTCCGCACGCCTTGGCGGCCCATGCTTGTCGCCGCGCTAGGCGCAATCTTCATCGTCTCGCTTGCCGCCTCAGTATGGCTCACTGTTGTTGACCCGGCGCGGGCGTATTTCGTCACTCACACCCGTATCTGGGAGCTGGCGCTCGGCGCTCTGCTGTGTCTCATCGTGCCGGCGTCAGCCGACACTCGGATCGGGGAACGAGCGCGGCGGTTGTTGGGGTTTACGGGCATCGCCTCGATTCTCGCAGCCGCCTTTCTGTTCTCGGCCAAGACGCCTTTCCCCGGCTACGCGGCGCTGTTGCCGACAGTTGCGGCTGCGCTGGTGATTGTTTCCGGTCAAAGCCAGTCGTCGTTCAGCGCCTTTGCTTTGCTCAAGACACGACCGTTCCAATTCCTCGGCGACATCTCTTACTCGCTCTACCTTTGGCATTGGCCGATCATCGTCTTTTTCACCCAGCAAAGTGGCGAAGCGATCGGCCCTTGGGGTGGCGCGGCTATCCTCACTGCAAGCGTTGGTCTCGCCGCGGCTACCAAGATTTTTGTCGAAGACCGTTTCCGCTTTCGGGCATCGTTGCCGGCACGTTTCCGGCTCGTCGATCTGGCTATTTTTGCCCCGGCTGTGCTCGTGCCCCTCATAGGCTTTTTCGCCGTTTCGACGGAAATTGCTCGGCAACAAGCCTTGATCTCGGACAATCCGACCGACTATCCAGGGGCTAGGTCATTGTTCACCAACAGGCCGGTGCCGACCGTAGAGGCCTATGCTCCTTCGTTGCCGACGATAAAGGAGGATAAGCCGCAAACAGATGGATGCCGGCTGTCTCGCGACGATAGCGAACCTATCGGTTGCCAGTTTGGCGACCCAAAGGGGCAGACCAAGGTTTTTCTAGTTGGAGATTCGCACGCCGAACAGTGGGTTCCGGCTTTTGCAGAGACGGCAGCGAAGCTAGGCTGGAATGGGACGAGCTTTACCAAGCTTGGTTGCCCGCTATTCCCGAGCATGATTGTAGGGCCCGGAGGCGATCGGCCGTATCCGGAATGCCTTAGCTGGGGGCAACACCTTCTGCGTATTATCCGGGAGCAGAAGCCGACCATTGTAATTATGGGGCAGCGAGACACTTTGAGGGCTTATCCCGACGATGGAAGCCAAGCGCCAGTCAGCGATACGCTGATGCAGTTGTGGCGCAGCATCGAGACCTTAGGCATCAAGGTGGTGGTAATAGCCGACACACCATTCTGGGCAACGAATCCGGAGCGATGCATGGCTCGGGACCGCCACTGCTCTGTTCCATATAAATCGGCACGCGATCATGATCCGCTAGTCGTTGCGCAGCGCCTTTACCCGCATGTACCGCTCGTCGACTTCAGCGACATCGTATGCCCCAGCAACATTTGCCCTGCGGTCATCGGCAATGTTTTTGTCTGGCGCGATGCCGACCACCTGACCGCCACCTATTCGCATTCAATGGCCGACATTTTCGGCAAACGCATCGACGCGGCAATCAGATAGCTGAGGGGCGTTCCTGCGCCACCGCAGGACTGCTTGGTAGGCAACGCCGTCGGTCGGCACGTAAAGCACGAACCGCTCAGGGACACGCGATTCCACCGTGACTATGAGCTCAGCTCCGCCACTGTTTTGGTTCCGAATGGTGCAACTTATCTCGGAGTTTGTAATTCCGCTAATGATTGAGGCGCCTTTCAGCACCCGCTGCCTCCGTTCGCGGCGATGCTCTTCATCAACCATGTGATCTCCATCGGTCAACCCCCGGGCCTATGGTACGCCCACCGGCGAACAACTGTCCATCTGGGGCGTCGCTCGGTAGCCGGACGGCATAGATGCCCGTTGCGCTGGTGAATTCGCCAACCAGCCCGAATGGTCCCGTCCAGCATGTCAATCCGGCAGCAGCATCTCCTCTTCATCAGCCGCGGCTTCGAACAGCAGCCGGAAGTCGTTACCCGGCATTTTGCCATCCATCGCAGACAGGCAAGCCTCGACCGCCAGCCGCCACTTGGGGCCACGATTGGACCACTTTAGAAGCTCCTCGGCGGCGGCATCAACTCGGTTGACACCAAGGCGAAGCCCCGGGCGCTCAGTCTTCACATAAACCGGAGGGTTGAACCAGCGGTGGGGCATCAAGCCTCTCGAACGTCAAAGGCGATGAACAGTCCCCAAACGGAGGCTGAATTGACGATCATTTCGACCAACTGGCAGTCAGTCTCACGAAGATCATGGCCGCGCTCGCGCACCGCTGCAATGGTCGCCTTCACGGAAATCATATTGCCCGGTTGAGAACCCAACAGGACCTCGCGGACCAACTCCTTGGCCGTTCGCTGTGCAGGCCGAACAGGTGCTTGAATGTCCATCCCATCCTCCCAGAGAGATAGAACCTCAATCAGCTATTCTGGGGGTCACTCTCCGAAAAATGCAAGTGCCGGAAACGTACAAAGCAGGTTGCCGCAAACACCGCATTTCGGAACGGGAGCCGCCCTTTGCCCATTTATTGGTGGAATCAATTTGCACGAGGCATGTGAATACAAATCCAAGGAATTTACGCCGTGCTCGCCACGGCAAGGATGGACAGAGCGGAGGAGTTCTATACCCGGCTTTTCGAGCGGAGGCCTGATGATCGTCCCATGGACGGGTTGATGCATGGCGCAACGTCGCAGGCGCGAACTTGCAAATCTTCCATGATAAGGAAAATGCTGGGTCCGGCAGACTGACTATTGTGGTCCCCAAAATGGACAAAGCCCGGAGGTCGCTTGAAGAAAGTGGCGTGATGCTCACACGTGAATCGGAGGGTGATTACGGAAAGATTGCCCAGATCGCAGACCCTGACGGCAATCGTATCACTCTTGCAGAGCCCCCATCGCGGCCTTTCAACACATGAAGGATTCGACCTCCTCTGTTTGGCAAACCAGCTCATCGGGTTACGACGGACGACGCCACTTCTCGCCCGGCCTACGATGGCTAAATCCCTCGAAGGCGCTGATTTGCACCTCACCGTGTCAGCTGCCGACGCGGCCATAAGGAGAGAGGACCCGCCTCCCCAAATTCTCACGGACGAACGCGGATAACCGTCTTTCCTGCACGTCGGTCCGTTGAGTTGAAGGTGCCGATGGCATCATCCAAGCTCGAAACCTTGCCAATGTTCGTCCGCAGTCGTCCATCGCGGATTCGCTGCACTATCTCAGAAAGCTGGGGGCGATCAGCCTCGACGACGAAGTCAACGGTCAGGCCATCGGCAGGTCGAATGTCCGTTGGTCCAACGACTGTGACAAGGATACCTCCGGCCCGGACGAGCGTTGCGGATCGCTTCTGGAAATCGCCGCCGATGACATCGAACACCAGATCGACGCCGCCTACATCTTCAAGCGTGTCTTTTGCGAGGTCGAGGAATTCATTTGCACCGAAGTCGAGCGCTTTCTGGCGGTCGGCGGCCCGCCCGGTGCCGATCACATACGCTCCAGCCTCCCTGGCAAGCTGCGCCACCATCGAACCGACGGCACCGGCAGCGCCATGCGCGAGAACGCTCTGCCCGGCCTTGATGCGGCCATGCTGAAACAGCCCCTGCCAAGCGGTTAGGCCGGAGATCGGCAGGCTAGCGCCCACCGTAAAGTCGACATCGCCGGGCAGCGGCGCGAGGTTACGGGCCTCCATGGCAACATACTCGGCGAGGGTGCCGTCGCGATGCCAGTCCGCGAGGCCGAACACCCGCTGACCGATAGAAAGCCCTGTGGTGCCGTAGCCGAGCGCAGTGACCACACCAGCCAGTTCGTGGCCGAGGATCGAAGAGGTCCGGTCACGGAAGGCTCGGTCGGCCCACGTCGAGGGCCACTCCAGTTCGGTGTTGACGAATCCTGCCGCATGAACCTGTACGACCACGTCGTTAATTGCCGCCCGAGGCTCGGGCAGCTCCACCAGCTTCATCCCGGCCGTTCCTGCAGTCTTGTCCGTCGCTACGATTGCTTTCATGGGGATTGTCTCCTCACCGTTGGGGTAAATTGCGGGCGCGGAGGATCTTTCGATGTCTCGCGCAGAGTTGGCGTCGGTTCATCGTTGGCGACCGCGAGCGGAAGCTAAGCAATCTCGTCGGATTCTTCCAGCACGGGTAAACTTGCAGTCGTGAACACCTATGCCCTCGCAATCTCACACACTTCAAGCATGTGGAACAAAAGCAGATCAAATACGTTGTGCCGTTCCCAACACGGAGAGCGTCATGCAAACTTCACCCCGAGCCAAAAGCGAAACTATCAGCAAGGATCCTGACGAATGGACGACTGGTGACGAGCCAATGACTCCGTCGCAAGCTTCCTACTTGAAAACATTATGTGAGCAGGCGGGCGACGACAGAAGCTACGCCGAAGATCTAAGCAAAGCCGAGGCCTCGAAGCGAATCGACGCGCTAAGGAGTGAGCTCAAGCTCTAAAGGCGCTGGGAGACCTACGACAGGTTGAAGGTCGCCAGTTTCGCGGTATTTGGCCTGTGATCTGGACGGTCCTAATGGTGAAGGTGGTAGAGTTTGCTAACGATCTTCCACTCTCCTGCGATCTTGAGCAGGGAAAGATTGTCGGTGAACCTTGTGGTTCCAAATTCGTCCTCAACCTTCACAGTGGCTGCATCGCCCGTAATGTCGAGCGATGCGACTGTCCAGTTAGGGCTGGTGTTCGGCGGCAAGCCCGCACCCATCACCTCGCCGACATAGGCATCGACACTCAGCCATTCGACCGCGCCCTGGAAAGTTACCGATGATTGATGCGCGTGGGTGGAAGGCTGCCCGCAGCCCTTCTTCGGCACCGGTGGACATGGCCAAAACGTAGCCTTCGATGGTAGCGGTAATAAGACTTTCATCGGTCTGTGACATCGAGGCTTCTCCACGCCAGTGTTTGCAGCGGTCAGAGCATGGAGGGACCGATCCTTGCTGACAACAGGCAAACGGTTTTTCGGACCAGTTGGGTCCGTTTCCTTTGTTGCTTTCGCGGTTACTTCTGACGACGCCTCGCGCCAAAGGCCGCCAGAAAATCAAGTCGAGTTGAGGGTGTGTCGCAAGCTCCCTACTTCCGAAACGAGTCGGCGCCCTGTGGTTTTGAGCGAGTTCACTGTTTCAACCGCCTCGTTCTGTTCAACAACGAGGGCCTTGCGTTGCGGCTGCTTTGATCGAATGCAAGCGTCCGGAGTACGAGTAACCAACTCCCTTGCCGGCGAGTGCAACTTTACCGGCACCGTGGCCTAGCGATGCACGCAAGCCTTCATGTGGGGGAGAGGCCAGCAGTGCTGCAGTGATGCCTTCCCTTCTGCAGCGAAAGCCCCGGCAGGCAAATCAAAGTAGCCAGCTCTTCGAAGCGCTGTCCGACCAGAAGAGGCAGTCTCACTACAAACCCCCGCTTCGACGTTTTCGCGAGCAGCAGAAGTGTCTCGGTCGTTGCTGACAGCCGGAATAGCGGTCGTATCGGTATCCATTCTGGAGCAGATAATAGCAGGCTACACTTATCAGCAAGTGCTTATGAGCAGGCTTTCCGCGTGTAGACAACGAGGCAGCTAGATTGTCTTTATCCACCGTGCCGCACGGTTGGGGAGGCGACCAGAGCCGATGTGAAGGGGACTAGGCAAGCTAATATTCGCTTGCGCTAATTTAAAAGTGCCGTAACGTCATGCTCAGCCCTTTGGGGAGGCGCAACGGTGGGGAGTATGATGAGAGCAGCTGTGTTTTGCGCGGCGATCGTGATCGCTGGGACTGGTGTCGCTGTTGCCAAGGAGAAGAAGGTGGTGGTGAGTGACGCCACGGACCTTTGCTCTACGAAGCACTCTGCCAAGAAGCAGGTGCTCGAGCTGGACTGCAGGCCGACCGGAACCGCCAAATTGCCGGCCGGTGGAACGCCGGAAAAGCCGCGCCTCGGATACGACACCGTGGCTGGTTAAAGGCCTTTAGACACTAGGCGACGGCAACACAGCGCGGCTAAGGGGATTGTGCGCTGGCGGTGAAGCCTTCTTTGTTCTCTCATCGGTGAACATTGTCGCCTGGAAACGCTTCGGACGGTGCACTGCCCCATCAGTGCAACGTTCCCTTCCTTGTTTGCACTAGCCGGCTGCCGAAAGGTGGCCGGCTTTTTTGTATATAAGCGCAACCTGATGTTTGGAGCTTGTTGATTGAAACAGCAGCGAGTGGCCGCTGCTGGCTTAGCGTCCAGGATTGGAATCTGTAAAGGCGAGATCACCAAGGCAGGGATGACCAGACTAAATAACGGTTTCGTCTGTTAGCCGCGACGCCGGGATAATTGAATTCAGAAGGGCGTCGGCCCGGCTGCACAGCTGGGCCAAGGCTGGAAAGAGTTCCGCTCCCGCCCAGCCTATTCCGCCGCGCCTTTTCGGCAGGAATCGCTCGGCCTCATCACAATGGAGGGCGACATTCGCAACGCCCTATGGAATCCTCCAGAGTGACATAGGCTGTTTCATGGAACTTGCTGATGACATCAGGAGACCTGTTAAGCATGCCAGTTGTTCGCGCTCTTAGCTCAGATGCAGGTTTGACTCTGCCCAGTGCGTCGGTCTTGGAAGCGAGAACTAGGAACCGGGAGTGCTACGAATAGATTGCCGCAGTCCAGCTTTTATCAGAGCATGGCAAGGGCTGCCTTTCTCTCCACGTTGGCAGTCGTCCTGTTGCTCGCCCTAGTGCCAGACCACCTGCTGCACGCCCTAGGATTGGCCTTTACGTCTCATCACGACAAGCTCAACCACGCCGCCGCTTTCGCCACCTTGTCGGCTTTGGGTAGCCTCGGCTGGCCCCAACAGGTGGTCCGGCTGGCGGTTCTACTTGCTTTAACGGGCGCAGCGATCGAAACCCTTCAATGCGTCACAGGGCGTGACATGAGTGTCTTCGACTGGTTTGCCGACTGCGCCGGAATGGCATACGGGCTGAGAACTATGAGCTGGGTGAAGGAGATTCTAGGCGAACCGGTTATTTGATCGCACAGGCTCCGCCTTTTACCGCCGCCGTCTTGGCCCCACTTGCCCGCCTCACGCCCCGGGGCCGCCTTTGAACCCTCGCTATTGCCATTCAATTCCGACGCAAAGCTCGATGGCAAGGCGAATAGGTTCAGGGCCGCTCACCATTTAGACTTAGGTCCGATTCTTTCGCGCAAATGGCCAACCCCGGAAACATTTCTCCTTCTACTTTGTTGCAGTGGCCGTGCCGCTGAGGAGAACATGCACAGTGCCTCTATCAAATGAACTGCGCGACGTACCTATAGAATTCAAATGCCCCTCCTGTTCGTGCCCTATGGTGAGAAGGGGATCCTGGCTGAAGACGATTGCCGGTTTCAACTGCGGTAGCTGCAGGTCCAGAGTGCGGATCGGCTACGAAGAGAAGCTGGCCATATTCGAGCGGCACCTTAAGCGACGCGCGCCAGATCTGGGCCGACGACCAATGGAGTGCGATCCCGGCAACGATTGCTGAGAGTGTGTCGGCAACTCAAGCTCCAACTGCTTGCGGCTGGTCTTCTGCCGCAAGTCCAACCTTCATCTGGTCGCAAGGTCAGGAGGCTCTTTCGTCCGTACGGAACCGATGATGGCGAGAGGTTTCGATGCGCTCGGAGCACCGAGCAGGTCGACACGTTTCTGGTAGCGACCACCAATCTCTAGCTGACCGCTTCGACGCTCTGACGAGGTGCGAGCAACTTGATCTTCAATAGTCTTTTTCGAGCCAGCATGCTCGCCGCCTCTGCGATACGGTCTCCGTAAGCATCGACGACGAATGATAGCGTCGACAGGTCGATAATGAGGTCGTCGATCGCGCCCGCCAAGACACTGGACCCGCCCCCAAATTGATGCACCAGCGCCGCACTTCCTTAAGTGCCGTCGAGGCTTCACCCGCATCCAGCAGCGCCTCGATGTCATCGAAAACCTGCATCCCGACCCTCCCGCTTTAAAACGGCGGCAATTTCACGCGAAAAGAAAGCGCCTGCCAAGGTGCTCACGCGCGAAGGCGGCTATTCAGACAACAAGAAAGACCCTGGTGGCCCAACGATGAAGGGCGTCCATGGAGGGCGTTCAGCGAGACGCAACCGAGATCCGGCGCGACATTAAACGACAGCGATGCTTGAGCCGCGCTCTCTTACGAGCAATCCGCAGCGCCCAGCCGCCAGCCGATCGAAGATGTACGCCAAGACCGACAAGCTGGTTCAGCGTTTTGCCAAGGCTGAAGACGCGGTGAAATCCCTCAGCGAAGACATGACCGGGGTGAAGGCGGCCACTGCCGAGGTGACCCGGTGGAAGTTGATGGGCCTCGGCGCATTCGGCTCACTCATCGCAGCGGCGGCGCTCGCGTCGCTAGTTACGCCCTATTGGTCTATCTGGCGCGTGCTGCGTGGCGGATCACGAGTTCTATCCGTGCTGCTAAGTCAGCAGAATTCCACACCACCTCCGGATAGGCCGTCTAGATCCGGTAACCGCACATTCTTGAGCACATTGTACGATTGTTACGCAAAGCAGCGGCCGCATCGACTCTCATCATCTTGGAACTACATTGCCACAATGGCACAGCTCTTTGAATCCGCCCCAATGAGCGCTTCATTTCAGATGATCGTGGACCACTATGAGACAGCGGTTTCACTCCAGGAGCGCATTGTGACTCGCGCTCGACAAGTCGGCTTGTCAACGAAAAGCGATGACGAATTCCTGGAGTATCTGAACGCCATGTTAGCGCGGGCGCGCCAAAGCTTGGCTCGCGCTGATCAACGCAGTTGTTAATAAATGGGACATCCGCGGTCCGCAGGCATACAGTGTGCTATCGACGGCAACTCTAAGGGCGTCCGTCGGCTGTGAGCGATCAACATGCTTCCGCCCCAATAGGGAGAGGAAGCTATGACAGACTCCAGTTCACAAACTCACACTGCCGCGCAATGCGACACCCGCCAAAATTCCATCTATCGCAATTCGCTGCTGCTTCGAATGTGCTCGGCAGATTTGGCCTTGCTGCAACCTCATTTGGAAAGCGTCTCCCTTGGGTTGAAGACGCATCTCGAAGTGGCGGGGGCTCCAATCAGAACCGTGTACTTCTTCGAGAGCGGTCTCGGGTCAGTGGTGGGCGAACTGCGGCCTGGTATTGAAGCTGAGATCGGAATCATAGGTTGTGAGGGTATGACCGGCTCAGCGCTTATCATGGGCGATGACCGGTCAACGCACGATTGTTACGTCCAATTAGAGGCCCGAGCCTTTGTTATCGACGCGGGCCTCTTCACCAAGGCGCTTTTGACAAGCCCAACACTGAGAAGTTTTCTGCTCCGCTACGTTCACTACTTTCACCTCCAGGCAAGCTTCACCGCGCTCAGCAATGCCCGGATGAACATCGTCGACAGGCTCTCAAGATGGCTGGTGATGTGCGATGATCGCGTCGACGGGAACAGCTTTGCGATTACGCACGAGTTCTTGTCAGTTATGCTCGGTGTCAGGCGGCCCGGCGTCACCATAGCGCTGCAAACCTTGGAGGGCCAAGGTCTGATACGCTCAACGCGAGGAGAGGTAGTCATTCTTGATCGCGCGCGTCTAGTTGCGCTGGCTGATGGGTCATATGGCAGGGCTGAAGCCGAATACGCTCGGCTAGTCGGCAAACTGCATTGACGGCAGACGCCGCGCCCGTGCACAGTGCCCCTGAAACAGAGCCCGCCGGCTGAGCCACGGGTGTTTTTGCGTCAGGCGGGAACATTCCCGCTCTGAGGCTGTTTGGCCACAATCGGCTCGTTCTTCAGCGGTCCGTGCCGGTGACCAAGATGCGTCCCTCACTCGTCATGGTCGGCCCGCGCAGCCTCGGAAGCAGGCGCGGGCCATCCGATCAAGCCCTAGCCCCACGGCAGGGGCTTTTGTTCGGATCTGATGCGTTCCTGGCGGGAGTAAACACTGTCACTCCGTACCGAGGTGAGTTCCTCCCGGAAATGATGCATGAGCGCTCGCTCTTCCGCCAGACATGATCGGAGCGACCGTGCCATTTCGATACAAAGGGATGATTCTATTGCGTAATCTTTGCTCATCGTCGCATTCAAACTCGCGCTGAGTCTGTTTGTTCCATGGGCAAGAGCGCCTAGCTATTGAAAACCGAGCGACTTCTTCCGTTTGCCGCTTTAGGTAGTGCGCAAGAGCAACACCTAAACGTGAGTTATCGCGACCTCGGCGCCTCTGGTTGACAATCGTGGCGGCCTCACTGCATTTTTCGCGTTGAGGGACAAACGTGGGGATCCTGCATGAAGAAGCCTTATCAGAAGCCTGAATTGAAGAAGCGCGAGAAGCTCTCGGCCGTAACGGCTGTGTGCACGCCATCAACCTGCACCGATGAGTGAGGAACCTTTAGGCCCAAGGCGTTTTGCCGAATTCACACTAGAGAGGGACTGCAGTGAAGAAAGAATACAGGAAGCCGGTACTGACCAAACGTGGGCGTCTCAGCGCGGTGACGGCGGGAGGGTTACCTAGTGTTATTGTCTTGCCGCCTGAGCCCCTATAACCCAACGAGTGCCCTGCAACACAAGCCCGCTGGCCTCGGTCGGCGGGTTTTTCCTTTGTTTTAGGAACAACGAGTAAATGGAAAAGTTGGTCCACCGCAGTGCTCAGTGAGGATGCCTTACCGCTGCCGACCGGCGGCAAAGGGTCCGGCCCGCGCTTTCCTTCCTAGTGTGACGTGGCCCTGAAGCTGCCAAGTTGTTCCTGCCTCACTGATCCAGTTCAAGTGGATCGTGATCTGGTTGCTCGTGCCACATCACTTGGCGGAAATCGCGTTTGTCGACCTGCTGACCGCAGATCGGGCATGCGTGAAATCGATCGCCCCCGTCCTGCGGTTGGTGTGGCTTGCCGGGGATAGGCGGTCCAAGGTCGGCTATTCTAGTCATGCTCGACCGAACACGATGCTGCGCAAACGTTCCGTCAGTTTGGTCTCTCAGTTGGTGAAAGAAATCGCACCAAAAGCGGTAGTCATCTGGTCGACCGTCGAAATGAGCCTCCAAAGCGCAGTGCGCTCCGGCGTTCGCCGCTTCCATCCCATAGAGTTCGATCTCAGATTGATCTCTGTCGACGAAGATCGGCAATCTTCAAAGCGGCAAAATCACCGCTCTGCGTCCCGAGCCTCCGTGGACCGAATATTCCCACCTCTAACGGCGACCTATATGATCCCCTCATGGCAACTCTGCGGTACGAGGTAAGGCGGGAACCGGATGGGACGTGGACAGTGTTCGACGTGTTCACCGGCCAGCCGGCTATTGTAGCGGGCCACCCATCTGTCGACCTTCCCGACATGGATTATGCCGAAGAGCTGGCCGCCATCCTGAATGCCAACGACCTGAAGCAGAGGCTATCTCACGGGAGGTTCCCCGGAGGGTTTGCCTGACGGAAGGGGCATTAGCCCCCGTCGTGTTGCCCATCCAGGATGGTTCGTCCGATCCGAACAAGCAATTGTTATTGATCTACCGGCTATGACGGTCTTAAGTCGACTTGCCATTGCTTTTCGTAGGAGGACGTGATGGGCAACGTGGTGCCAATCTGGAAGGTCGCGCCTTGCGTGCAGGTGGTCGGAGCCAGTGGCGAATGGGTCGTCCGCATCATTGAAACTGACCAGGAGATTACACGCTCATTCGCCCTGGAATCGTTCGCGCTGTCCTTCGCGGAAGGCCAGCGCATACGCCTCCATCTCGACAGGGTTGTGCGGCTTTAGGGCCCTCCCGCGGCTGGGTACCCTCAGGGCCGCGACGGTGATGGCCGATGGATGTGCTTGAACAAGAAATTGCCGATCTCCTGCATTGCCGACATATGCTGGTAATCCGCTAAAACCAAAGAAGGAGGCGATCTAACCCGATCGCGCCAACCAAGGCCAACACATAGGCGATAGCAATTCCTATAATCGCTGGGAGAACGAAAATGGCCGACGCCATGGTTGGGGAACCCGGGTGGGTAGGCGCCGGCCACAAGCGGAACAGGCCCGCCGCGCCACACACATCGCTGATTTGTCATGAGGTGGTTATGGTGTGATCGCGTAAGAGCTTAGATGACCGGAACCTAATAAACGCCGCGCGCTTATCTGCTCATGAGCACGCGCGGCGCAGACTTTCTGCAGAAGTGGATTTCGAACAAGGTCCCCAATACCGTCGGTGCCGGTATAATCTCCGTTGCCGAGCTGACCCAAGAGCTTTTCGCCGATGCTAAAGCGCTCGGCATCAAATCCACGGAGATCGAGGAAGACGTCGGCAGCGCCTACGAAGCGATCCTCAACGCGATTGTCCGTCGCAACGACCACCTGGCAAACTGATCATGTCGCGCTGCTAAGGGCGAGACACAGCGATAGAACAGGTCTTCCTTTGTTTGGCAGCCCTGTAGTCAGCTTCCCACGGCAATGCGTCGAAGTCGGGCTTGTGCCCCGCTTCACGGTAGGCGGCCTGAGTGAGGAAACTTGCTTTGTCCCGCTCCACGACGCAGATAAACGGCGGATTCCCCGGGCACCTGTAAACGCCTACAGCTTTGTCCATCCAACAAGTTTCCTACGGGTGCTCGAAGCTATCGTCCTTCATTGAGATGACAGAACAACACAGAAGATCGGTGGCCCGTATCGTCGGCCCGGAACCCTGTAGGCGGACTGTAGGTGGGGGGCGGACGCAAAGGCACTCCGTTGGTCTGCGCTAATCTCGCTGCGGACCGAAACGGTAGGGGGCGCGTGGTGAATCGGTAAACTGGCGGAAGATTGCGGCATCGCGAACTGCTGAAGCGCCTTGGTCAACGTTATCGCGAGGACATGGCGGAAGGGTGGAGAGGATGCCGGCCCAATTCCTGTTGGCGTTTCGGCTTTTCAGGTCGACGTAAACACCCGGCAAAGTGTCCCGAAATCCGTGGCCGAGAGCGATATCGGGCCGTCGTCGTTCTCTTTCCCGTTTGTAGAGATCGGCCATTCTTAAGGGGCGCGGTTTCTTCGCATCGTAGTAAGAAACGGTCAAGGATGAACCAGCCAAAGGCGCACCGGCTCGGTTGTCAGCCGCCGCGTCGACACAGCTGAGCTCAGGAGGGCGTCGGCCCGCCTACCCAACATCGGGGGAGAAAAGCAGCCGGGCCAAGCTGGGAAGAGTTTCGCTCCCGCCCAACCGTGCCCATGATCCGCACTGCACCCGTCCGGAAGCGGCTGCCAATGAATCTATTTTGCAGGCCTGATCCCAGCGCAGGCGCTCGGGAAAGGCCAAAGGGCAGGCCAAATGCCACCGAAAAACCCCACTACTCTTCGCGACCATCCCGTTTCAAGCCTCTAAGACGATGCATTCTCGAGGAGGCGAATGCGGGTGTCGCCACGCAGTTCGGAATCGGCGCGATCGATGCCATCAACCATCGCGACTGTCCGGTTTTCAATCCACCCTTGCCTGCATATCCAGAGATGGAACTCAAGATGCTCTCGCGGACAGCCTAATAGGCGTTGGATTTCCAAGTCGCCCACGCCGGGGTTGCACACGGCCATTGGCGTTCTTCGCCACATTCAGGCGGAACTGAAGATGCCGCAAAATGTTGACGCCTAGCGCTCCGATGCTAGGGAAGGGGGGATGAAGGCTGCTGTCTATCTTTGAAATGTCCGCGGTGCTCCTGACGTTGTCAGCCGCTTTAGGATGGATCAATCACAAATTCCTGCCTTTGCCGCACACGATCGGTTTGCTGATCATGAGTGTTGCGGCTTCGCTGATCCTGGTCTGTGTTGATGCCTTGATGCCGGATAGGCATCTGTTTGAACCGCTTACATCCGCATTGTCACAGATCGACTTCAATGCGGTCGTGATGAACGGCATGCTGGTGTTTTTGCTCTTTGCAGGTGCTCTGCAGGTGGACTTCCGCAAGCTGGTTTGCCAGGCGGTCCCAGTGATCGTGCTTGCGACCTTTGCCACGATCGCGTCGACCTTCATCGTCGGTTTGTTGTTCTGGCTGGCAGCCTCTCTGGTCGGACAACCATTGCCGCTATCATGGGCACTAGTTTTCGGTGGCGCGCCGGTGCTGGTCCCAGGGGTAAACCGGCTGATGTCTGGCTTCAACGTTGTGTTTCTCACCTGGGCGGGCATACGAGGCGGGATTTCTAGCGCACTGTCTCTGGCGATACCCGACGGACCCGCGAAGCCGGTTATACTTTCGGCCACATACGCGGTCGTCCTTTTCAGCGTGATCGTGCAGGGATCAACCCTTGGACATGTCGCCCGGCGCACCGAAGTCGGCAAGTAGGCGCACGCATCGCCCGCGCAGCCTTAGAGTTCACTTCGGTATCGCTCAGGGCTAGGAGGTTCGAAATGGTGATTGCGTAAGGTTCTTCTTTGATAAGAACATTCTAATGTAAGTTAACTTTCGGTCATTCTAACGTACAACACTTGATTCTATTAGCTTCTTGGTAGCTCTCGTGGCTATAAACGTCTTGCAGGCGAATAGCTTTCATGCTGCCTTCGGCGCACTCAGGAATCAGGGAGCTTAGGGATGGCGGAGCGGATTTTGGCGCGCGATGGGATTTGGGTTTTGCATCTCGCGCGCTTGCAGCAAGGCGTGTCGCTTCACTCCGCCTTCGCGATGCTTACGGTCACCTTTGCGCTGAGCGCCGCGCCGGCTTGGGCCGATGGCGGCAACGGCACAGGCGTGAGTGCTGGACAGGGGGGTGTGGACGGTGCACTAGCGGGCGCCACGGGCCAGAATGTTCCCAACGGCGCGACCGCCGGCGGCGGCGGTGGCGGCATTGACCTTACGACGGGCAACGGTGCGCCCGGAGGGTCGGGATCGGGAAGCACCACAGCCAACAACCCAAATGGCATTGCCGGTGCGACTGGTGCTACGGGTCTGGTCATCTCCATAGACGGGACGATTTCAACCAGCATCAGCGGCGGGGCTGGCGCTTTAGGCTCACCTGGCACGAACGGCGTCGTCAGGAGCGGCGGTGGTGGCGGTGGTGGTGTCGGCGTCAGTGCCACGGCCGACGTAACGGTCACTGGTACAGGATCTGTGCTTGGTGGTACTGGCGGTCGAGGCGGGAACGGTGGCAACAGCGGCAGCGGCGGTGGCGGCGTCGGCATATTTTCGTCCGCAAATGTCGTTGTAGAGGCGGGCGGCAGCGTTACCGGCGGCACGAGTCTCCTCACAATTGGGGTCCAAGCAGGCGGCGGCGGCGGCGCAGCTGCCATCGTCCTAACCTCTGGCGGGACAGTCCATAACAGCGGGAATCTGCTCGGGGGCACCGGCGGAAGAACCATTCTCGGCGGCGGTGGCGACGGCGGAGCTGGTGTTCTTCTACTTTCGGGTGGAACCGTGATCAACGGGACGGGGGCTACGATCATTGGCGGGGGCGGTGGTCAGGCTGGAACGGCAGGCGATGGTGGCTCGGGGATCAAGGGCGCCAACATCGCCGTCATCAATGCGGGCACGATTACAGGTGGCGCCGTCGGCGCAGGTGGTGGGACCCCGATAGCCGGCAAAGCCATCCAGTTCACCGGTGGCGTCAATTCCCTGGAGATCCAGGCAGGCTCGAACATCACTGGCAATGTGGTTGCATTCAGCAATGCCGATAGTTTCAAATTGGGCGGCGATGCCAACGCCAGTTTCGATGTGTCGCAGATCGGCGCTGGCGCCAAATATGACGGCTTCGGACTCTATGAAAAAACAGGAAGCAGCACCTGGACACTGACGGGGACAACGGCCGGAGTTACGCCGTGGACGCTGTCCGGCGGCGTCCTGCAGATTTCAAGCGATGGCAATTTGGGAGCCCCTTCAGGCGGCTTGACCTTCAATGGCGGCACGCTGCAGACCACCGCCGACATCACCAGCGACCGGAGCGTCGCCCTGGCCGGAAACGGAACGTTCCTGACCGACAACAGCACGACCCTCACGCTCAGCAATGTCGTCTCCGGGGCAGGCGGCCTCACGAAAGCCGGAGGCGGCACGCTGGTTTTGACGGGCATCAACACCTATGCGGGTGGCACGACGATCGCAGCCGGCACGCTTGTCGGCAATGCGGCTTCGATCCGTGGTGACATCGGCAATGCCGGGACGGTCGTGTTCGACCAGACGGCGGACGCCAGCTTTGCCGGCGATATCTCCGGCACCGGCACGATGGTGAAGGACGGTGCTGGCACGCTGACGCTTTCTGGCATATCGGTGCTTGACTGGACAATCGACCAGGGTGGTCTCGTCTCGGCGGCCGAGCGCTTCGGCGGCGATGCCGCGATCGGCGCCGGCGCCTCCTTTACATTCGACCAGGCTGCCAATGCGAGCTATGCCGGCGTGCTCTCGGGCGCCGGCAATTTCATCAAGAGCGGCGACGGCACGCTGGTGCTCGCCTCGGACAACTCTGCCTTTGCTGGCGGAACTTCGGTCACCGGCGGCACGCTTGCCGCGGGCGCTGCGAACGCGTTCAGTTCCTCCTCGCAGTTCTCCGTCGCCTCGGGCGCCACTCTCGATCTTGCCGGCACGTCCCAGACGATTGCGGGGCTGAGCAACGCCGGAACGGTGCGCATCGCGGGTGTCGGTCTCGGCAACACGCTGACCATCAGCGGCGATTACGTCGGCAATGGCGGCGCCGTCGTTCTCAACACTGCGCTCGGTGGTGACGGTTCGCCGACAGACATACTGGTGATCGCCGGCAACACGTCAGGAACGGGTACCCTTCAGGTCGTCAATTTCGGCGGGTCGGGCGCCCAAACGGTCGGAGGCATCAAGATCGTCGACGTCGGCGGCGTCTCGAACGGCAGCTTCTCACTCGACGGCAATTATACCTTCGAAGGCGATGCAGCGGTCGTCGCGGGCGCCTACGCATACAGGCTCTACAAGAACGGCGTCAGCACGCCGGCCGATGGCGATTGGTATCTGCGCTCCGAACTCGACAACAGCCTGCTCTTCCAGGCCGGCGCGCCTGTGTACGAGGCCTATGCGGGCGTGTTGCAGAGCTTCAACCAGCTGGGCACGCTGCAGCAGCGGCTTGGCAACCGCTCCTGGACCGTAGAAGCGCAAGGCGCGGACGGGATCTCCGACGATGTAAAGGCCGACGCCGGTATCGGGCTGTGGGGCAGGATCGAAGGCACCAGCGGCTCCTACGATCCTGAAAGCTCCACCACCGCAACGACGTATGATACCTCGACCTGGAGGCTCCAGACCGGCGCCGACATGCTTGTCTCCGATAGCGCGGCCGGTCAGCTCATCGGCGGCGTCGCCTTCCAGTATGGCACGGTATCCGCCGACGTCTCGTCGGTGTTCGGCAGCGGGTCCATCGATACTACCGGCTATGGCGTTTCCGGCTCGTTGACCTGGTACGGGGCGGAAGGCTTCTACCTCGACGGCCAGGCGCAGGTTGTCTGGTACGACAGCAATCTCGACTCGGCGACCGCGGGACAGCGGCTCGTCGACGGCAACAACGGCGTCGGCTACGCGCTCGGTGTCGAAGCGGGCAAACGCATCATGCTCGATCCCAATTGGTCGCTAACGCCGCAAGCGCAGATTGCCTGGTCGTCGGTCGATCTCGACGCCTTCACCGACACCTTTGGCGCCAGGGTTACCCCCGGCGCCAACGACAGCCTGCTCGGCCGCCTCGGTCTCTCGCTCGACCACCAGACGCAGTGGCAGGACCGCACGGGCCGCGCCGGCCACACGAACCTCTACGGCATCGCCAACCTCTACTATGATTTTGGGGATGGCACCTCGGTCGACCTGGCCGGCACCAACCTCTCAACCCGGGACCAGCAGCTCTGGGGCGGTCTCGGCGTCGGCGGTACGATCAATTGGGCCGACGACAAGTTCTCGGTCTTCGGCGAAGCTCTCGCCCGGACAGGCCTCAAAAACTTCGGTGATAGTCACGTGCTGACCGGCTCACTGGGGTTGCGGGTCAAGTGGTGAGTTGCTTGGCACTTAGAAGCCGAACGCGACGTTCTCGAGGGTCGGCTTCTATAGCTGCAAAACGCGAAGCTGCCCGTCATATCCGAGCACACTACCGGGTTCGCAGTCGCACTTCAGGGTATACCCCCGAGTGACGTAACGCGCCGGCTGCACGTCAGCGTAACATCTGGGTCGACATGGCCCATTGTGACAGGATGGCGTCAAAGCCTAAACCTCGATGTGACAATGGCGATAAGCAAGGCTTCCGAACGTCCGCTATGCGCCTCACCTCGGTCATTAAAGTTAACTGTGTCACTGCCTTTAAGCGGACATTGCCGGCGACCACGCTGGGCGTCGCGGGTGCGGCGATAGTCGCTTCGCGTCACTCCACCTTCTCAACGAATTGCAGGAACTCGACAGGTGGAAACAAGTTGAGTTTCTTAGCGACCTTCATGTTAACCACATAGGCGAACTTCTCCATGGCGACGACAGGCATGTCGCCAGGCTTGGCACCCTCCGCCAGGATCTTGGCCACCTGCTCGCCGGCCAGCTTGCCGACGTCGTAGTCGCGGGCGGCCACCGACATCAGCGCCCGGGATTCGCTGACCAGATGCTCATAGGGGCTGAGCACCGGTAGACCATTTGCCACGGCAGCATCGGTGAAGACGTCCGCATTCTTTTCAAGGAAGGTGCTCGAGCCCAAGTAGACGAATTGCACGCCGGCCGCCTTCAGCTGAGCGACAGCCTGGGGGAGCTTGGCTGGATCCGGAGTTCCATCGGCAAGCGCCGGCAGTGGCAATGCGTCGAATTTGAACTTCATCTTTTCCGACAAAGCTGTCAGTTCCTCCGTCTTTTTCACCGAGTTGGGCTCACTACGGTCGAACAGGAGGCCGAGATGATCGAAGCTCGGCAGGTAGCGCTTGATGCTCTTAATGTTGACGCTTTCGGGAACTCGGTTTCGGGTACCGGTCACATTGGCGCGGCCAGTCTTTTCGTAGCTTTCGATGATACCCGCACCGATCGGATCGGCTACCACGGTGAACACCACGGGGATGTCATTGAGAAGATCGCTGTTCTGCTGGTCTTTCAACGTGCCGACCATGCCTAGAGTAGTCTTGGTGCCCCAGGTGACCACCACGTCAGCCTTGCGGTCGCGTGCATCCTTGACAAAGTCGGGCAGCTTGCTCTTGTCCTGTGCCGCATCGTCGACGACGAAGCTGACATCAATTTTCTTTTCTTCAAGCGAGTCCTTGAGGCCCTTGCAGACATCCTCGCAGCCCAGCCACGTTATCATCACAACGGTCTTCTCCGCCGCCTCGACCCGAGGCGGAAGAACGAGGCAAGAAGCTAGCGCGGCCCCGGCCAACATAGGGTATGTCAATTTCATGCTTTCCTCCCTGCGATGATCGGCAAGCTGTGGCTTGCCACGTGGTAGATGAGATACGAGCCAACCCCGGCCAGCACCAAGATGGCGATGAAGCCCATTGCGGCGGAATAGCCAAAACTGCCAGCGACGCCGGCGATCGCGACAAGGCCCACAACGCTGCCAATTCGGTCCATGACCCTGACAGCGCCAAGGACCCTTTCCGAACCGATATGGGCCAGCCTTCCTTCCGCAAGTTCCATCACCGTGGCCGTCTGCGGCCCGCTCACCAGGCCGTAGCCAAGGCCGGTGCCGATTGCGGCAACGACCATTGTCCAGCCGTTGGTAACTGCCGCTGCTGCGAGCAGCGTCACTCCGCCAAGCAATGCTCCGGCGACAGTGATGCCCACTGCCGAGATCCTGCCGGCAGGCAGTCGCCCATACAGTGACCCTGACAGGATCACCATCAGAAAGTAGATCATCATCAGGCGTCCGGTATCGGCCGTGGAGGCGCCCAACGCGTTCATCTGCAGCGACAGGAGATAGGAGATGAAGACCTGATCGAGGATCGTTTGGGGCAAGATAATGCCAAACAGCAGGGTCGCGAACTGGCCATCAGCAATTGTTCCAAGCAACTGCCGCAGCTTAGAGCGGCCGCCCTGCTCGGTGAGCGCCGAAACGTGGGTGGGGCCAGGGAGCATGCGCAAGATCATCGCTGCGGAGATAACGATCAAGACGGCACAAACCAGAAATACGCTGCGCTCGCCCAGACGGTCGGCAACCACGCCCCCCAGTGCCGTTCCAGCATAGAAGCCGCCAAACATCGCTACGTGGAACAGCCCTAGCGCTTGGGCCCGCTGTTCCTTTGGGGCAGCGTCGATCACGTAGTCCTGGCAAGAGAGTGAAGCAAAAGCATAGCCAATGCCGCTGAACACACAGAAAAAGATAATTTCGAGCACATTGGTGGAAATGAAGAACCCAAAATTCGAGAGGGCCGCTGGGATGGAAGCAAACACGAACAGGTTGCGGTGCCCGAAGCGTTTCGCGAGCGGACGCGCATAGGGCGAACCGAAGACAATGGCTGTGAGATAGGCGGCGAGCGGCAAACTGATAACGATGCCTGGGTTGAGCCAAGTCAGCGGATTGTCGGCATCCCGGACATAAAGCGAAAAGAACGACAGTGGAAATGAGTCAGCCGCGGCGATGAGGAAAAGCGGAAGTCGCACATCGCCTAGACTGCAAAATCTCATGATGAGCGGCCGGCCAGCCGGTATAATGAAGTCCGGTTCCAGTTGCACGGCACGGGTGCCCTTGGGTAGCTCCTGGGCGGCTGCCATCATTGCCGCAAGCCGCTCAGCACGCAAGGAAAGGGCTTGGCCCAGCCTATCGACGGCGCTAATCCCGCTCACCAGGATGCGGTGGGAGAAATCGCCGGCCGCCTGAAGCTTCAGGATGTAGTCGAGGCGGGTCAACGGTCCGGTTAGCGAGTGATTGGTCATCAAGGAGACCAGTTCAACCGCCAACAGGATTGTCACCAGCGTCACCACCAGGAGGTCGAGAATGAGATCGCGGAATTCACGCGAAAGGTATCCCGCGTTCTTGATTACGACGACATTGGCCACCAGCTTGTTGTCGACGACGATCGGCACGACGGTCCCTGCCTGTAGCATCACCGACGTCGTGGTGGGCGGGCGGGTGCCCATCTCCAAAATGGGTCGGTTGGTGACCAGCGCGAAGTAGGAAATTTCTGGAAAGTCACGAAGCAGGGACGAGAAGAATTCGCGTCCACCGACCATCATATCGAGTGGCACACCCGCCTTAAGCGTGCGGGCAATAGCATCATTGGCAATGCTGCCAATAAGCCTCGTGCGCTTGTCGAGTTCGGGAGCAAAGGACTCATCGATGCTGCGGTAGGCGACAGTGCCGAGCGATACGGTGATCCCCAGCACCAGGACGGCTATGAGCGCCGTAAGCCGTCGCGACACCGTTACAGCCATGGGGCTATCGGGAACCGAGATGACGTCGGCACCCTGTGGCCCCGCAGGTGGAGCTTCCGCGCGCTCTGCCCCAATAAGCGCAGCAAGTTTTGTAGTTGCCAAACGGTATTTTGCGGTGCCCGCGGCGAGCGTCGCTCGAAAATCGGCAAAGTCGCCGGCAGTCAAAGTGCTGTCGTCTTCGGCATGGCTGGCGATGTCGTCGAGGGTGTGGATGGCCGGACGCAGACGATAGCGCAATGCGGCGTAAGCTAGGGTCGAGAATCCGGTCAGAAGCGCCAGCGCCGACAGCCAAATTTGCGAACTGATAAGGCGATTGTGGGTCCGCAATTCGTTCATCGGGTAGATAACTGCCAATGCAGCGGCCCGCTCGTCGTTCTCGTCCTTTATGGTGGCACCGCTGATCAGCGCGGTCGCAGTCTCAAGACCCCACTGGCTGTTGGAGCCCTCTTCCATCGCGCGACCCATTTGGCGCGCGCTAAATGGAACAGCAGCATCCGGAACAGAAAGGATAACTCCGCCGGCTGCATCAAGCAGAACAATGTTGGAAATCGTGGGATCGGTCTGCCAAGCCCGGTTCAGCAGCTCTTGGGCATTGCGCACCGTCGCCACCGTGAGACCAAGTTCCGAGACTGACCGGAAGGGGGCGGCGGTTGCCGCTGCAATGACCGAAAGTCGTTGCCGCACAAGCTGCGAATACACCGCCTCGTTTTGTAGCTTAACCAGCACCGCTAAGGTAGTAACCACAATTGCCAGAACAACCGTCAACGCTAGCCATACGCGCACCAGAAATGTCATTTGTGCCCCTGCCGTTATCGCGGCCCTATGGCTGTTAACTATCCCTCGATTACTTCGTCGTGATGTCGTCTTGCTCGCTTTCGAGGCGGCGGGGATCGCCTCCAGGATTACTACTAGATGTTTGCCAGCTCGGCGCCCACGCGCCAGCGATCAAATTTGAAATCGGCCTGATCCCCAAGCTAGTTAACCATTAGCACGCCCTCCATTAGGAAGACAGCGGAGGGCTGGTTGCAAACCAGGGACCTCGGCCCCCGTTCCGGAAGCAAACGTCCGCATTGGTTCGATACTGTTGAAAAAGTCCGCGTCGCGGCTACCTACGGCATTTGCGTACCGTGGCGTTCCGAAAAGACCCCACAAGTGAATCCTGATTCCATGCAAGGCGTCAGGGTGGAACGGGATTCTATTATCGGTGGTGACTTCGCGGTGCGTCGGACTCTTCAACACAATCGGTCAGTTCACGTCGATGCATGGGGAGCGCCTGAACGTCCGCTTCTCACATTCCAGGCCTCGAAGCCGCAAGTCCGCAGTCGGCCCAGCAACAGTCTAGCGGCGTTTCTCTGGTGGCCAATCATGGCTGCAGGAGAAGCGAAATGGGACACTCGTGCTACGACCTCACCGACTCCGACCGCCGGGCATGGAATGCCGGGAAGAAGGTCGGGACGAAACGACCTCTGAAACCTCGACAGATATGGGCGATACGCTTCTTTCTCGATCGAGAGCTGCGTCTGCGAGACAGAGCGCTCTTCGATTTGGCGATCGACAGCAAGTTGCGCGGCTGCGATCTCGTCAAGATCAAAATCGGCAACCTCGTGGTAGGACCGGAAGTCCGAACTCGCGCGATGGTCATCCAACAGAAAACTGGCCGACCTGTTCAGTTCGAGTTGATGAGCGACGTACGCTCCAGCCTTCTCGCATGGCTGGAGCGACGCGGCGGAACAGTCGATGATTACGCGTTTCCGAGCAGGATCAATCCAAGGGCTCACATGAGTACAAGGCAGTATGCACGCCTCGTCGACGAATGGGTCGAGGCGATCGGGCTTAGACCAGAGGAATACGGAACCCATTCCCTGCGTCGCACCAAGGCCTCGATTATCTACAAAGCGACGGGAAATCTGCGAGCCATCCAGATTTTGCTCGGTCATACTAAGATCGAGAACACGGTCCGCTATCTGGGAGTCGATGTTGAGGATGCTCTCGAACTTTCCGAGGCAACTGAGGTTTGATCAGGTGCGGCTCCACTTCACGAGTGGAGCCGTGACCAATTTGCGCCGGTGGGTTCAACCGGTCATCGTAACACCTTCTGTAGCCTATCGGCCGGCGTTTCGAAGTCCAGGGTTTTCGGGGTCGCTGATTGAGCTGCAGGGCGACGGCGTTGAGTTGGGCCTGCGAGACATGGGAGAGGTTGGTTTCTCTCGGGAAGTACTGCCTGAGCGGACCGATGGTATTTTCATTGCTGCCGCGCTGACAGGGACTTCGCGGATCGCAGAGGTAGACCTGTAGATCGGTTGCAACGGTGAAGCTCATGTGCCGAGCCATCTCCTTGCCCTGGTCCCACGTTAGCGAGCGTCGTAACTCTTCGGGCAATGTGCCGATCGTCTGGGCAAGGGCCGCCACGACGGTGGCCGAGTCCCTCCTCGCCACCTTTACAAGCATTGTGAACCGGCTGTGTCGCTCCACGAGGGTGGCGATGTGCGTGTCGTTCGCGCCGGTGAGCAGATCACCCTCCCAAATGGCCTGGGATGGCGCGATCCTCAGCCTCGGCGGGGCGCTAGCGGATGGAGATCATATCGAGTATTTGTCCTTGCCCCGTCCGGCTCTGTGCGCCTTTTGCGAGCCGCATCTGTCGTTTGGTACACAGGTGCGCTGTTAGTTCCTTCTTGAGCGCCCCTCGCGACTGGATGAATAGACTTCGATAGATCGCTTCATGAGATATCCGCATGCTTGGATCGCCTGGGTACTCTCGCCTCAGCCAGCCGGCTATCTGCTCCGGGGACCATTGCAGCGCTAGCTTTTGCGCCACCTGCCATCGTAGCCGCCCAGAGCTTGCCAGGCGACACTGCTTCGGGCGCAGCGCTCGCACCCAAGCATGCTTGTCGGCCCGGGTTGCACGATACGCTTGTGCACCGCCATTGCGCGAGATAACGCGACATATTGTCGATGGGGATCGCCCGAGACTTCGTGCAATAGCGCGGATCGCAAGACCCGCCGCGATCCCGCGAGAGATCTCTTCGCGTTCCGCCAGCCCGAGCGCCAAGGCCCCTCTACGCCTAGCTGACGGAGCAATGCCGCTGCGTAAGGATACGATCCGCTGAACGCCGGTCTTGTTCCGGCGGTCAAGTGCTCTGACCTCGGTTCCATCGCTCCCAAAGCTCGACCTTCTGCGCTGACGTAAACCAGATCCGTGACGTCACCATGCAACACCTCTTCATCCTCTCAGATTAAAGCGGGTTGCGACGACCGGTTGAACCCGCCGCCTCATTCCGGTCGTTCGCCCACCTTCCGAAAACGGGTCGCCGGCGGTGAACTCAACTCTAACTTGTCGTCAGTAAGTTGTGTTCCGTGCCTCCTGGCCTAAGCGATTGCGTTCTTGCAATATCTCAGCTCAGCTCCGGCGTTAATTTAGATCAATCTAATGGACCCCTAATGAGTGCGCGCTTATCGACGGCCATTAGGATCGGGGAAGCCGCAAAGGCGATCTTCCGAAAAACTCAGAGCTTTCCAAGCCGAGAATTCGGAAAGCATGCAGACCTGAGCGAACGCGAACACGTCGGCGTTGAACCGATGCTTTTGGCGCTTTCTATGGAGCTGGCACTCAAAGCGTGGTTCGTCTTCGACCATGAAAATCCAAGAGTCGTCAAATCGCACAACCTGATAAGGCTGTTTGATCGCCTAAAGCCCGAAAGCCAAGAGAAACTCGACGCGGAGTTCAAAAGGTCAGTGGTCCCGTATCATCCCAATGGTTTCTACATCGAGTACAGCATTCGTCACATTCTGTATCAACACCAAGATGCCTTCACCGACTGGCGCTATCTTCACGAGGCAAAGAAATCGATGATGTTCGATCAGAGTGCTTTTGAGGCAACGCTCGAAATGGTGCTCCGTGAGTTCGAGAAGAGGTATCGGATTGAGCGGGTGAAGCCGCTTTGGCCATCCTGAATGTAGTCAGGATCGGAGGCCCCGATGCGGCCTTGATTGTTTCGAGCGGTAGCTTTGGGACCGGAGCTTTCCTTGCCGGAGGGAAGGGCTAACGACCGCAACGAGGCGGGCAGCGGCCTGACCGTTCCGGGCTTCAGGACCACGTGGCCTCGTCCGAAACCCACTTATGGAACGCGGCGATACGAGGGTCGGTCCAGCAATCTTTTCTGCAACACAAATGATAGGCCTCCGTGTCGTCAGAGATCTGCATATCTTTGAACGGCAGCACCAGTTCTCCCTTGGCAATCTCGTCGTGAAGCACAGAGAGATCTCCGATCGCGACGCCCTGGCCCATGGCCGCGGCACGATAGGCCATATCGGCACTGGGAAAAACCTCACCCGAGTTCACGTCAAGAAGGTTCGGCGCAAATCGCCCAGCCCAAACTTTCCAATCGTGCCGATCAGGCGTCTCATGCAGCAGGTTATGGTGAACCAGGTCGGCAGGAAACGTTATTGGCACGCCCCTCTCCAGTAGCTTTGGAGAGCAAACTGGGGTGCCGAACGATTGCAACACCAACACCGCCTCGATATCTTTCGGCCGATTTGGATAACCGCAGTCAAAGGCGAGATCGAACTCACCTCCGAAGAAAATTTCCCAGTCAAAAGGAGCGGTCGTTACCCGAATACCGATTGCAGGCCATTGCTGCTTGAAACGGTCAAGCCGCGGTAGCAGCCACCGAATGGAGAAGGTGGGCGGGCAGATAACCTTCAGATGCCGAGGCTGGCGTTGCACGTCTTGAGCTCCCGCGGCAATGCTTTCGAACGCGGCCGCCAGGATCGGTTGAAAATTGCGCCCCGCATCGGTCAAAACCAACCGGCGCGGCAATCGTCGAAACAATTCCACTTGCAATGCTGTTTCCAACAGCTTGACGTGCCTGCTGATCGCTCCTTCGGTCACGCATAGCTCCTCAGCCGCGCGCGCAAAGCTTTCGTGGCGCGCGGCTGCTTCAAAGGCCCGAAGCGCATTGAGTGAAGGGAGACGCATCGACTGTCACTACCTCAGGAATTCTGAGCCTATCCCAGAGAAAGACTGGTTTGTAGCCGGTACGCTGTCTGCCTACGCTGTCATCTGCAAGCGCGAGGTTGGCACGGAGGCCTGACGGTGAGCAACAATCTTCTTGCATCGACGTTTCAGGACTTGTCCCATGAGGTTCGAGCAATCAGAATAGCTCGCTATGTCTCAAGATGGCGGCAACGGCATTTCTACCGCCGTGACCTAGCGCGACTATCGGGGGTAGCGCCGCACATGATCGACGATATTGGATTGACGGAGGACGAAGTGGAGTCTGAACTTGCAAAGCCATTCTGGCGATGATCGGATCCTGACTAGGCCGACCACTTGAAAGCTGGAACCCTTTGTCGAGTGCGCTAAGCTCCCTTCAGGTCAAGTCACGACGCGCCCACGCCAACCCTGAATGTCCGGCCTTGAAGATTCGCAGACCGAAGCTGCCGGTCAGCTACCGGCTCAAAAAATCTATCGGTCAGCAATGCGCCTTAACTCGACCAGAGAGTTCAATTTTGCAGCGGCCCGAATGGAGACATCGCCGGCGACCACGCCGAACGCCGCGGTTGCGCCTCAAAATCGTTGTTAAAGAATGGCCCCTAATTCGGCTGATCAATTGCCGCCCTCAAGCGGCCTCAGCCCGCGGGGCTTTCCCTTCTCACCAATTTCCCGTCTGGTTCTGCGCTGCACTCTTAAGCGCGAGAGAGGCGGATGTATCGAAACTGTCGGCGCAGGCCGCCTCGACGTCTGCTTTGGTTAAGCCAACGTCGCGCAGAAGGAAGTTGGACAGGTGACCAAGCCCACGCTTTATGTTGCGGCGGGTCCGCCACTCACAGACAAGGGCCAGCAACCGTTCGAGCGGAGGATCAAAAAAAGTGCGCGGCACGCGCTGTGCGGTCTCGCCTAGTGTCGTTTGCGTAATGTTACGCCAGGTCATGGTAGCCTCCGTTGGGGGATGCACGAATGACGACCACCATCATGGCAGAGGACGGGAAGGCGCCAGCGCACCTTCGGAAGCACTCCGCTTCAGATTGTGAACTGGCCTTAGAGCTCCGCAAGGCCTAACCTGCGGCAAAGGAGCGGTCAGCCATGACGCGACGGCCTTACGGACTGGTCTGCCCGATCTCGCACGCCTGCGAGTTCCTGGAGCCCCGCTGGACGATCCAAATCCTGACCGAACTCTGGAACGGCTCGACCCGCTTCAATGACATTCGCAAGGGGGTGGGCAACGTCTCGTCCGCCCTCTTGTCGAGGCGGCTCAAGGACATGGAAGCGTTGGGCCTGGTCGAGCGCGTCGAGGACGGGGCGACGGGCGCCATCTGCTATTTCCGTACCCAGAAGTCGATAAACCTCGAGCCGGCGATGAACGCGTTAGCGGAATGGGCGCAATGCAACATCGAGGCGGAAATCGCGCTCGACAACGTAGATGTTTCGACCCTCATGTGGGCTGTGCGGCGAAAGATTGACCTCGCTGGCCTGCCGCGGCGGCGCGCCGTCATCCGCTTTCATTTCCGCGACGATCCCCCACCGAAGTGTCCCCATTACTGGTTTGTGGTCGAGCCAGGCGCGGACTTGCCCGAGCTCTGCTCGCTTGACCCCCGCCGGGACGTCGATCTTTACGTTGAGACCGGCGTTGTTTCACTGGGAGCCATCCTGGAGGGCCGATCCAGCATTGAGCGTGAGAAAGAAAGGGGCGGCCTTTTCCTCAGCGGTGACCCCGGCCTTGCCCGCAGCATGGACCGTTGGCTGCGAACCTCGGTCTATGCGGCGCTTGAAGGAATCGTCCAGCTTTCTTGAAAGCCATGTTTGGAGTGCAGCCTTGCGCAACCCGGCCCGAAAGAGAAAGCCGTTTGGGCTTGCCTCAAAAGCTAATCATCCGTTGTTTATTGCTGTGCCTTGCTGTGCCTTGCTTTGCGGCGTTGCCGGGGCAAGCTACCTCATACCGCAAACCGAACGCGGACAGGGCGCCACACGCCTTGGCGGGGCTCCCTGAGGGCGCCGGCGATATCATCGAAGATCGTTTCCATCGGTCGAGTCTAGATCGAAACGCCGAATCTGTGAATCCCTTGTTGTTCCGTCAAAGTCTAAAGCACGTGCAGTAACGGTTGATTCAACCATTGCTGGTATAAGTGTGGGGTGGTGGCGGCTCCGACAGTTCGGGGTGGAACTCAATGCCGAAGCCGCCTGCGCAGCCAAGGTTGGGGTTTGACCGCGCCGTCCTATTCTGGGACAGCGCGGTCAACGATTCGTTAAAACGCTCCGGAACTAATTAAGCGCGCGCTAATTGACTCGCGGTCTCGGGAGTCAGTGCATGCGTGAAGTTCATTCCTCCGATGATGGAGCCGATTTTGGCGGGACAAGCCTCCCGAGGGCATTGGACAGCGTCACGTACCGGCCGCCGTCTTCGTCTTCCCTCTTCCTAGAGATCCGCCATTCGTTGGGCGAGTGGGTTGTTCGCATCATAGGGAGGAACGGTGAAACGTATTCCCGAGCATTCGAATATGAAGCAGATGCCGTCGCTTTCGCTGGCGATCAGTCTTCTCGTCTAGGATTGGAAGCTCCCCCGAAGCGAGCAACTTGACGAAATCAGCGAGCGACGCGCCTAGGAGACGGCGGTTCATCATCACGATGGTTTATGGCACTTGCCCGACATGCCGAGCGCCGGACTCCGTCTTGGCCGGCTGCAGCAAGCGCTGGTCGATAGCGGCGGCCTTGAACGCCGCAAATGCTACGGCCGGACTGCAGCTTCCATCCTTGGCCTCCGCCGGTAGTGTGCTGAGAGTTCTGCAAATTCGCTGAGAGAGGGCGGTCATGGCAGGCTGGTGATGTTCAACGTCACCGATTCCCTGGAAGGAACGCCACCATGACCAAGACAGAAGGTAAATCGACCAGCGCTGCCGTCAAAGACATTCTGCTTTCGAACCCGGAGGGGCTGCACGAAGTGATCCGTGCGGTAATGCAGGAGGTTCTCGAGGCCGAGATGGAGGAGGCGCTGGTTTTGGCGCAGACTGCAGCCAACCGCCGCGTCCACGCTAAAACTCTCAGGGATCGTCGCCGCCGCCTGCAGAAACGTCATCGGAACGTTGTGGCTAACCCGCTTGCAAGTTCGTGCGCATCAATCTGTCAGGCAAACACATCCATTGTGGCCTGTTTTGTCCATGCGGGCTGGGTAACTGGCCGTCGCTTGGCGTACCCAACAGCCTGATGATCACCAAGCCGTTTGTTATGCCGCAGATCATTACCGGGCTGGCAACTCTCCTCAATCAAAAGGGAGTGGACCAACTCCCAGCCTCAGAATAGCTGCGGCTGGTAGCTAGCTGTTTGATCCCGAGCTCCGAAGGAGAGGTGCTCAATGTCAGGCCCCGGTGAAGGGACCTTTCGCGACGGCGAGGGCCTGATTTGCGGCGCCCAATGAACTCTGACGCACTATCTCCGGCTGCTCGGCAAATACGAGCTCCGCGCGACGCCCTCATAGCAAGCCAGCCTGCCGACACTGCGATGTATCGCCAAGGCCTCCCGAAATGTGCGGCACATTCGGACGGCAAGCCAAAGATCGCCTTCGTCTACGTGGCCTTCTCGAAAGTGACGGATCACCGCCGGAGCAATGTGCTCTGCTTCTTCGCTCGCATGGTCGAAATTTCGCTCGGCACAAAGCCGTTCGAAGACCCGTTTGCAGGTCTGCAAATCAGCGGGGGAAAGGTATGGGTGATCAAGTCGGTTCAACATCGAGCGCCTCCCAAAACGCAGCGTGCAAGAACGTTCCCTCAGAAACGATTTAGAGATCGCAAGCGGCGGGAGTCAATGAATGGTTAAGGACGTACATTTCGGGTTTTCTCTCAGTTGAAATGTAGAAAATCGAGGTGTGGCTTTGCTGGCGCCTTCAAAGCCCCGGAACACTCGAACGGTCCTAGCTTGATGTATGGGCGCTCGGAGAGGAGGTAACTCTCCTAAGGCGAAAGAAGCACTAATGCCGGGGGGGGCGATCTACGTGTCGAGGCGGTGGCGAATGAAGTCGGCTACGAGGATGCGAGTTTTTTCGGGCGTCTCTTCCGCCGCAAAACTGGGCTGACGCCGGCGCAATATCGCATTGGTTTCAGTGCTCTCCGGCGAGCGCTGAGCCGCAATTGAATCTCAACTGTCGCCGCGCGATGCCCATGTTCCGCTCTGCGCCTCACTCCGGCCGCAAGAGATCAGATTGCGACTTCCCGAAAGCAGACCTTCGTCCCTAATGCCCTTTACCAATTCGGATCGCGACGCTGAAGATCAGATGGGTCCGCGAGAGGTGCCCGGCGCGCAATAGCAATGGTCTCATAAGGCATCACGTACGCCATCTCGAAGGCTCCGCCCAGAACCTTGGTCATTGCAAGCAGTGCGGTGCCGAAACCGAGTTTGGGAAGCAGTCTTGAATGGGTGACTAGGTGGGTGGCGATATCGACCATGGCGTCCTCCTGTAGCCACGAGCTTCGCCTAGGTTTACGCACAGGTCCTTGGCGCGAACCTGAAAAATCCTGAACAACACTGAAGTTCGCTTTCGCCGTCGCTTCAGCTAAGCTGCTGTCCTCGGACGGGGCACCTCTCGAATGGATATCCACTTCGGACATTACCGGCTGAAACGCGCGAAACGGCAATTGCTCGGCCCGGACGGACCGGTAGAGCTTCCAGCGCGTTGCTTCGATATCCTCGGCACTTTGCTGAACAAGGCTGAATCTGTGGTCGGGAAGACCGAGCTCTTCGACAGCGTCTGGCCAGACATGGTGGTAGGGGACAATACCCTGCAGGTACAAGTGTCTGCGCTGCGCAAGGCGCTTGACCCCGGCATGATAAAGACCGTTCATGGCCGGGGCTACAAATATGCCGGGCCGCGGCCTGTGGAGGTTGATACCGATGACTTCGATGGATCTGAGCTGCATGGGAGCCTGACCACCGACATTCGGCCTGCCGACCGCAAGACCACTATTGCCGTACTCTCGTTCAGCAACATGAGTGGTGATCCGGATCAGGAATATTTCAGTGACGGGATCACCGAGGATATAATCACCGAGTTGTCGCGATATCGTCCTCTCGCCGTCGTCTCGCGCCATTCCTCTGCCTGCTTCAAGGGGACAACGGTCGACATCAAGGAGATCGGGAAGAGGCTCGGAGCGCATTACGTCGTTGAAGGCAGCGTGCGCAAGATAGGCGCGAGCGTCAGGATAACTGCTCAGCTTATCGAAGCCGCGACCGCCAGGCACGTCTGGGCAGAACGATATGACAGGATGGCTCGGGATTTGTTTGCCGTGCACGATGAGTTGGTCCGAAGGCTTGTCAGCGCCATAGTCGGTCAAGTGGAGCAACACACGGAAACCCGGGCGAAGACAAAACCAACTGAAAGCCTTGATGCATATGATCTCTGGTTGCGCGCGATGCATGGGTCCGATGTCTGGACACTCGATGGCAACGCTGCCTGCGAGCGGTTGCTCGAAGAGGCGATAAATAAGGATCCGATGTTCGCGCGAGCGCATGCAAGCCTGGCTTTTTGCCACATACGCACCTCTCAGATGTCACCGGGTTCTCCAAACATCCGCAAGATCGAGGAGGCTGCGCTTCGAAGCGCGGAACAGGCTGTCCGGCTCGATGCAGCGGAGGCACGAGCACACCATGCGCTGGGATGGAGTCACCTCTATCTCGGTGAGTTCGAACGCGCCCGGTCGAGGTTCGCCATATCAGCTTCGCTCAATCCGAACGACGCGAGCCTCTGTATCGATCGTGCGCTCGCACTGGCGTTCCTCGGCGAGCAAGACGCGGCTGATGAAGCAGCCGAGATCGCTGCGATCCTCCATCCTCTCGGCGGGGACTGGTTCTCCGCCGTGCGAGCAATTGTTCACGTCACCGCCAAGCGTTACGACGCCGCTGAAGAGTGCTTCGCATTGGCGCCGAAGACCTGGCCTGACATCCTGGCATTTCATGCCGCAAACCTGACCTACCTCGGCGATCGGCGACGGGCGTCGGAACTCATGCGTCAGGCTCTGGAAAGATTTGACCTGCTGTGGTGCGGGTCCGCGCCAATGCAATATGAAGATTTCATCAGCTGGTTCTTCCACGTCAACATGTTCCAGCGTCCGGTAGATCGCGAGCATGTCGACGCAGGCCTGCCGAAGGCGGATCCAATTGCAGCCGCCAGGCACGATGCGCAAGGTTAGCTACAAAGCAGCCGCCCGCCCACAGTGCCATGCCGGGCGGTCGCCGCAAGCAGACGCCGGTTGCGGCGAGGCCGTAGGTCGACGCGCAAGCGCGCGGGGAATTGCCCGGCAAATGGACGCAGGGTGGCCCCGATGTGCGCCGAATGGACAGGATTGCAAAACGCCGATGTCCAGAGCTGCCAGATGCCTGATGGCCGCCAGCGCCCCGCTCCTGCCGTGTATCCGGATAGAATTGAGGTCCGGACCGGCATCGCTCTCGAGGATGACGAAGGGCAGTCGCCGGCAAACGCGTAGCCGAAAAACCCATCCGTGACTGGTCACCCGCCATGACCGCTCGGAGCTCCACTGACGGAAAAGAACGCAAGCACGCCGGGCAGCCCGCTCGCTTCCATCTCGCCATGCTCTTCGAATACCAGGCCGGAGCCGACCACGAGATCACGCACCGTCCGGGACACGATGATCACGCCCGGCCCGGCCTGATCGAGCAGCCGTAATGACAGCTCGATCGCAATGCCGGAGAGATCATCGCCACGCTCCTCGCATTCGCCGGTATGGACCGCCGAGCGGACATGGAGACCGGATTGCTGCAGGCGATGGCGGATCGCTATCGCGCACTGGATCGACCGCGTCGGCCGCTGAAACACTGCGATAAAGCCGCTTGTTGTGCGCCTAATGTGCCTGCCTTCGGCAACCAGCAATTCGGTTCGGATCGCTTCGGCATGCCGCTCGATCAGATCGTCGCCGGCACCGGAGCGCTCGATCTCCACGGAAAGCACGGACACCAGAATCTGTTCGCCCCGCACCGCCGGCAAGGCGCCGGTGACGAAAGTCTGGATTTCGTCGACGAGGCGATCGGAATTCTCGCCCCAGATCAAGTGATCCCGGCCGGCAAGCTCGACATACCTGGCGCCTTTCATATGCGTCGCCAGATAGCGTCCTTCTTCACGTTTTACCCAGCGGTCACCGGTCGTCTGCACGATCAGGGTCGGAACATGAATGGCAGGCAAAATATCGCGAACATCGATTTCTGTTCCCCAGCGCCAGAGCGCGATCGCGTCCGCCGGTGAGGCTGAATTCCTGAGATAGGCGGCGAACCATTCCTGCTCGAACGAGTCGCTCATCAGGCTGGGCGCCGCGTTGCTCATATCCGCAGCCGCTCCCCACTCTCTTTCGACGACGGCCAGATCCTGCTCCACCTGTTCGTTTGTTTTCGCCCACGGATAGTCTTTCGACCATCTGCCGCGGGCGTAAGCTCCGTTGAGCACCAGCGCCGCCGTGCGCTCCGGATAGGTCGCCGCAAACAGCACGCACATGGGGCCGCCCTCGGAGCTGCCGAACAGCACCGTGCGCTTTGAGCCAACGGCATCCAGCACCGCCCGCACATCTTCCATCCGCTCTTCCAGCGTCGGCAGGCCGACATTGCGGTCGGAAAGCCCCGTGCCGCGCTTGTCCATACGGATCAGGCGCGAGAACGTGCCGAACCGCTGGAGTACGTTCGAAAGGCGCGGCGAGGCCCAGGCATGGTCTAGGTTGGAAACCCACCCCGGCACGTAGACCATGTCGATCGGCCCGTCGCCGGTGACCTGATAGGCGATGTTGATCCCGGCCGATTTGACATAGTGCGTCGAAGGTCGCAGGCAATCGCCCTCGAACGCTGGCCGCTCGCCGGTTCTGACTTGCGCCGAGGCGGCTATCCTGGAGGCCTGCGGGGCCATGCGGCGCATCCGCACTTCCTCATGCAGATGTCTTGTTTCCGGCTCGGGCTGCAGCTTGAGCTCGCGCTGAAGTGCATCGCGGCAATGCTCATATTGCTTGAGCGCGAGATTGACCCGGCCCTGCGCCACATAGGCGCGCATCAGGGCGCGATGGATGTCTTCCCGCAGCGGCTCCATGGCGAGCAGCCGTGTTGCCGAGCGCAGGCATGCGGCCGGATCGTTGGCTGCGGAATAGTGCGCGACCAGCCTGTCGAGCACCACCACGGCCCTCGCCCTCAGGCGCTCACGCTGAACCCGCAGCCAATCCTCGAACGGCTCCTCCTTTAGGCCGAAGCCGTCAAGCAGGTCGCCACGATAGATTACGAGCGCTCGTTCGAGGTCCTCGGGCACGGTGCTGACAGTCAGTGCCTCGAACCGCGCGACGTCGAAATCGAGCTCGCCGAGATGAAGAGCCAGGTTGTCGCCGTCGGTGAGAAAACGCCCGCCGGAAGCCTGCATGGCCTTTCTGACCGCCGACACGGCCTGCCTCAGGCTCATTCGAGCCTGCGCATCGCCGTTGACGCCCCAAAGCAGCCCGGCGAGCTTCTCGCGTGACTGCGCATGCCCGGACTGAAGGGCGAGATAAGCGACCATCGCGCGTGCCTTGCGGCTTAAGGTCGGGACCGCGGCCCCGACACCGGCAAAGTCGAAACCACCCAGTAGATAGAGGTGAGGACCGGTCATCCCATCCGCCACAGCCACAAATGTGAAAGGTAATCCTTTCGCTTAGCTCACTCCGATTCAACCGTTATCGCCTCGGCGCTGCGTTTTTCACGAATCCATCACGTTGCGTCCTACACAGTTCTCACGGCCCTCGAAGAGGCTGTTCGCACTGAAGCTCTTGTCTCAAGGAGAACGCCGTGCAACGCCCCCCTTTGACCGATTGGCCGATCTGGCATGATGATGCCGGAAATGATCTGCAGCAGCGCCGGGCGGCAACGCCGCTGCGTCACGATCTTACGCTTGCCAGATATCTCGAACGACAGCAGGCTTGGCGGGCATTGGCGGTTCGCGAGTTCGATCTCTCGACCGCCGTGATCCGAGCATCGGTACTGGTCGCGCGGAGCGGGAGCGTGTTCTTCCGGCGAGCGCGCCTCTTCCAACGGGACCTCCGCGGTGCGTACCTGATTTTCTTCGCGCGCCGCTGTCAACTCGGATCGGAGCGAGCTGATCGTGATCTCAGAGTCGGAGTCAGGCCCTCCCACTGAGGTGCTCCTGTTTTTTCTCTGCTCAGAGTCGGCTTTGGCCAGCCCAGCGTCAAGTTTGTGACTTTTAAGGCCCGTTTGCGACGCAGCGCGGCACCTTGGCAATGCACCTGAGCGCAGGCTTTCGGAGCTATTGCAGATAGGGGATACGTCCGAGATGGGGTCGTAGGCGGAGTGCCAGCTTCTTTGCACCTTGTTCTACAACCAGTCGATCAGCTTTCGGCCCCCTCCTACCAGCACGACTCGGCGATCAGCCTGCGACGTCGCATTCAAGTCGGCGGCCGACCGGTACGATCTCATAGCCGACGTCGATTAATCTGAGTTTCAGCTCATCGAAATGCCGCTTCGAGCCGCTGACGATCAATTCAGGCGCATAGTTCCAGCCCTTGCGGGCAGCATCGGCCACGATATCGGCGTAAAGGCGCATGCTGGCGATTTTCACGTCTGACTCCAGCAGCTGCCTGCATCCGCTTGCGAAGGACGGCGGCGGTGCGTTGGACAAACCCAGGATCGCGGATAGCAGAACAATCGAAAGAGCGCGCATGAATGTCTCCCTTGGCCGATAACCCATTTCGACTGTAGGGGAACTTGCATCGATTCTGCCTACGCCGGGATCGGGCAGATGGTGTATTCGAGCTCCAGCATTTGTAGTATTTTGCCTCGGCAAAAGCTGAAAGCGTACCGATCGGTCTGCCATGAGCCGCATCGAGACATCTTCACCCGGTCAAGACGCGCTGTCCGATCGAGAGCGCGCGGTGGCTGAGAAATTCGCGGCTGGGCTGACTTATCGCGAGATCGGCGAGGCGCTGTTCATCGCCCCTTCGACCGTGCGCACCCATCTCGCTTCGATCTATGACAAGCTCGGCGTGCGGAACAAACTCGCGCTTGCCGCGCATATCAATGGAGCTGCCAGCGCAAGCATGGACAGGCTGCCACCTTTGCCAGGCACCCCTCCGGTACTCGCCATATTTCCTATCGAATGCCTGAATTCGGAAGAGCGATGGCGCCGCTTTGCCGACGGCCTGTCATCGGACATCACCATTGACTTGGCCCGCTACGCGGACCTGCCAGTTATCGCCTTCCACACCATGAAATCCTTGGGCAGCAAACCCGCCGATTTCGCTGCCGACGGGAAGGCGCTTGGCGCCACTTACATCATGTCAGGCCAACTGCGTGCCGACGAGCGGCGGGTTCGGTTATCGATAGAGCTCGCCGATGCGAGCACCGGCGTAAGCCTGTGGAGCGAGCGCTACAACCGTCAGGTGGAGGATGTCTTTACGTTGCAAGACAACCTGACGGAAAGCGTCATCAATGTGATCGCAGGCAGCTACGGCGCGCTTGCGACGGTCGGACGCAACGCGATTCGCCGCAAACCGCCGGCCAGCCTGCGTGCCTACGACTGTTATCTGCTTGGTGTTGAACAACAGGACACATTCAGCCGCGCCGGCACCGCGGAAGCGATACGTCTGTTTTCACGCGCGCTTGAACTTGACCCCACCTTGGTCAGGGCATGGACCGCGCTTGCCTATGCCTATTCGATCGAGGGCGCCAACGGCTTCAGCAACGACCCGCAGGGCTCAATCGAGAACTGGCGGGCAGCGGTTGAAAACGCGATTCTGCTCGACCCCATGGACAGTGTCGCTTGCAATTGCCTTGGCGACCTCAGGGGGTGTCTTGGCGACATCGCAGGAGCCGACCGCGCGTATCGCCGAGCTTTCGAATGCGGCTCCAACCATGCCGATACACTGACGTTGTTGGCCGGCAGCAGAGCGCTGGTCGCTGGCGATCCGAGTGAGGCGCTGCCGCTCATCGAGCGCGCCATGCGCCTCAATCCGCTGGCCCCACCTTGGTATTTCGGCATGCTGGGCCGCATCCTGTTCACAGCCGGCAGGCACAAGGAAGCCATCGCTGCACTGCGTAGAAGTACGTTAGACTCTCCGAATGTACTCTTGTTTTTAGCGCTGGCACATTCGGCCGTGGGCGAAGCGGGTGACGCGGATAGGATCGCGGTCCGCTTGAAAGCCGAATTTCCAGACTTTTCGGTCGAACGCTTTATCACAAACTATCCCGTGACCAACCCCGACGCGGTGCATGCCATTCGCCAGGCCGCCCGACTGGCGAGGCGCGACTGAGGTCTTCTGAGACGCACGACCCGAACTGACGGCTGGCAGGCCGCAAAAGCCGCATGTCGTAATGAGGCGCAGGACCAGCTACCGTCTGCTTTCGCATGGCAGTTCCTGAAAGCCGCCTGACCGGAAGCGGCCCAAAAGCTGCCGGTCAACACAAGGTCGCATTGGAACCGATCCTTCGCATCCCCCGTTATCGAATGGAAGGGACATTACTTGTCATTAGGAGATGAAGAATGAAACGGCTTCTTTTTGTCACTGCCATGATGGCTGTTTCCAGCGGGCTTGCGTTGGCGGGGACGACAGGGACAACAGGAACAACAGGGACGACGTCGAGTGGCTCCTCCACTACCACAACGATGCCGACGACAGATAACAACACGGATTCGACCACAACGAAGTCGACCAATTCGAACTCAGCGAAGGACTGTGCGCCGGGCCAGCAGAGTGGCAGTGCAAAGCAGGCCGCTCCTGGTCAACAGGATGACACCAGTGCCAAGTCCGCGGCCCCTGGACAGATGAAAACGACTGCCGAAGGTTGCTAATTGTGCCGGGAGAGGCCGGTTTGCACCGGCCGGAATGGATGCCTCCCGCTGCCGACCGGCGGCAACGGACCGGCCCGCGCCCTTCGATCAGCGCGGGCCGTTTTTCTGAAAGAACCCCCTTAATCGTCCAAGGAGCCTGCAGCCTTTTCTTGGGCGAGCCGGAATGCATAGTTGGTTGCGGATGTGATTGTTGAATAGCGGCCCTTGGTGAAGGCAGATTTGAACGCGACAAACGCCTCAAGCGGCACGTCCAGGAAATCGTATTGCTTCCCCCCTCGCTCAAAACCAGACCGAGAGAACCCTGGTCCGGGTCAATAGTCGAACTCATCGAGGTCGGCGGCATGGTGCGTTTCAAGAAACCAGCGTGAGCCGCGGCCAGCCGGGTATGGACCGCCCTACAGGCTGAGCTGTATTCGAAGATGTGGCCGGGCGTAGAATGACGTCGCGTTCCGCCGCTTCGCGCGCCGCCCTGATCGGAGTTTTCGCATTGACGGTGTGGGTGGCCGTCACGGCATCGGCTGCGATCTCCTCAACACGGTATTTCGGCACTTTTGTTCCTACGCGTCGGTAGCGACTCCGCTTGTTTGGGGGTCGCCCTCAAAGAGGAGAATAAGGTGGCAAGCTCGTCGTCGCCCTGCCGCCGGGGGTGTGACCCGGCGGCTTGGACGTTCGGCTAGGATCGCTCGGCTGTGACCGCCTTACGGCGTTGCCGCGGGAGTCTGCTTGGCAGCCATCTCGTCGATCTTCTCGGCAAGCACGCCGTTGGCCCATTCGGTGACCTTGGCGTCGACCGGCTTGTTGGCCATATCGGCGAGCGCGTCATCCAGCGATGGGACGGCGGCAGCAGCATCGGCCGCCGCTATATTGGCGGCATCGAGCGCCGCCTGCGCTGCGTCAATCTGCTCCTGGGTCGGGACTTGGTCGGCCGGAGTATTCGGGTCGTTCAATTTGGCGTTCAACGCGTCGACTTCGGCTTGGGCTGCATCTACCGCGGCTTGGGCACCCTTGGCGGCCGCCGACGCTGTCACATAAGCCTGAATGCCAGCGAATTTCTTGCTCTTGGAGTTCATATATGCGTTGATGTTGCGCTGCAGCGAGTTCAGCCGGCCAAGCTTGGCGTGAATGTTCTTGTCCTTAGGCGTCGCGGCGACCTCAATGTCGTCGACGGCGACCTGGTCGTCGGCCGAGGCCTTCTTTCCGGCGTGAGCCGATGCCGACTTGCCGTGCGAAGCGCTGTTGCCGGACTTCCCGCCGCTGTTGCCGGACTTGCCGCTATTGCCCTGACCACCGCCATTGCCGTGACCACCGCCATTGCCGTGACCACCACCGTTTCCACCCGCGCCAGCCAAAGCAGGAGCGGTCACTAGCGCAAGCGCGGCAAGCGCCGCCAAAAGGGTATTTCGGGATGTCATGGTACCTCCTCAGGGCAGTAGCCACCTCGCCGATTCGTTATAGAGCGGCTTATAAGAGTTTCCTAATCCGACTGAAGGAACTTTAGATAAATGCTTGTTGCAATGAGCGACTGACGACTGCGAAGCTCTTGTAAGCCTCTGAAATCTAACAATAAATTCGGAATCGTAGAGCGTACCGGCCCTTTGCGCGACTGAAGTCCCATACCGATCAGACCTTAGTCGGGCGATGCACAGCCAGCGGAACGCTTGCGGCAGTTGCGACTAAGCGCAGTAACATTCTGCCCGTCGTCGAACACCGACGCGCAACGCGCCCGGCGCCACTGCCGAGAGCGCGTTGGCCATGGCCCGTCCGGCGATATCAAATACCGGTCAGCACTTTTGGCGGATGCCGTCGTGGATGTGGTGGTGTTTCTTGTCGCTGCTGGCGCGTTTCGCGCCGCGGCGATGTGACAATGGCCTTTGCAATGGCGCGTGCCTGAATCCTGGCGTTGGCGAAACAGCCGCGAACATTTGGCCGCATTCCCGTGAACCACAGACCCGGCAGCGTCGGATCATGATCGCCGCCGTTGAAAAGCGGAACGCCTTTGCCGTCCAGAACGCCAAGCTTGCCGACCATCGGTTCGAGCCAGTGCGATAGCCCGTCGCCGCTTCGATACCGCCGCTCTTGCCACCTCGTATCGTGATGACGGTTGCAAGGGAGAGTGCAGCTAGTGCACAGTAGCCTCGGAGGTGAAGATGTTGTTCGCGTCACACTCCGATCATGTTCGTGCCGCGCACGAGGATCCTCACATGGACAAAGCGACGACCATCGTTGGAATAGACTGTAGCCCACGCGCGTCCAGTAACTCAGGGCGGATGCTCGGCGAGGTTCTTCGCTCGCTCGAGAGAGATCGGCGGGTGAAGGTCGTGGAACAGGTGCGTCTGGCCGATGAGCGTATCGACTGTCTCGGGTGCGAGCAGTGTTATCAAACCTTCGGATACCACGGTGACGGGATCGATCGTGTTCTGTCACTCATGAAAGGGTCGGACGTGATGCTGATGGCTACTCCCACCTGCTTCGGGATGCCGCCGGCCCTGGGCGTCGTCTTGCTCAACAGATCGGATCCCCTGTGGCGCGACGGACAACAGCTCAAAGGGAAACTCGGAGCGGTCATCGTCAACGGAGCCAGCGATCCCGCGGACGATCCGAGTGTGCGCCAATGCGCGGACAACATGGTCAAACTTTTCGAACAGCACGAGATGCCTTGTGTCGAGCCGGTCCATCTGGGCGGAACGCTCGCGTATCCCGAGCAACGGTTTCCAGACCCGCTCCCCGCCGGTACGACAGGCGTTCTCGGTCAATTGGCTGACGAGATCCGGCAGTGGGTCGGGAGCAGGTGATGCCGTCACATCTCTTGCTCAGTATTCTGTGCGAGAGTCGTTGCTCAGCTGGTCCGCGCTGCAGCCTGCCGACCTGTGGCGGGTTAGCCAACACTATACCAGCAGCAAGGAGGATAAAAGCTGCGCCGGCCTGAGAGACGGGGTCACGAAGCCGTATGGTCTACAAGCCGAATAGACACATCGCCGCGATGTTCGGCGTTGGCAGGTCAACGCCTTCCACCGGTAATCGCGATGGTACGTCCCGACGGTGGAGCGAGGGCCGCTGCCGAGCGGGAAATCGAACTGCATCCGATCGTTCCGTTGTAACTGCCAGTTATGGGCGTGTTTTGTGCTCCGGCGTTCGCGGAGTGCCTTAGTGATGCGCTACGTGCTGCTGGAATGGACTGCCATGGTAGTCCAGAGAATCCGTCGTACCGCGAACTGGGGCTAGCTGGATGTCGCGATATCATCGGCGGCTAGCGCCTCACCTGGATGGAGCCACCATGGGCTTCTGCAGGCGGCTGATCCGGTGGAACGACCAAAGAAGCAGAGGGCAGATGAGCAGGGCGGCAGCGCCGAAGTTAAGCGCGGCCGTCGCAGTGCCGGCCCAAACCGCAAGCTTTCCGCCGATCGCCGGTGCGGCCAGCATGCCGACGTAATAGATGGTGTAGAACACCCCCATTCCGACCGATCGGGTCCCTTGATCGAGCACGCGCGCGGGCAGGCTCATGATCGCGCCGGCAGGCAACCCGCACACGATCCCCATGGCAATCGCGAGGGGCAGCACCGATCCGCTTCGGGACAAAAGGAGGACCAGAACCGCAAAGCCGGCACAGCCCGCGGTGAGGACCGCGCCCCCGCGCTTGCTGCGATCAGCCAGCAAGCCACCCAGGGGGACCGAAAGTGCAGCCAGCCAAAGCACGACGCTGATCGCCGAGCCCGCCGCCGAACTGGACCAACCGCGCTCGACAAGCATCGAGGGACCGAAGCTGAAGACCATTGCGAAGGCGACATTGTAGAGGCACCAGATCAGGCCGGCGGTGATGAGCGCGAAGGTGATCCCGGCCGAAATGCCGCGGCGTTCAATACCACGGGTAGGCGATCCCTCCGGCGCGCGATAGACGAACGCGATGAGGACGAAGCCGGCGACAATCATGACCAAAACGGCAATGCCCACGCCGGTCATACCGTACGTCGTCCCGATTGCCGGCAATAGCATGAGAGCGATAGCGATGCCCGCTGGCCACGAGTTGATGTAGATGGCCATGGCGGTTGCGATCTCGCGGCCGGCAAACCAGTCGGCGACCATCTTGGTCATCAGAACGTTCAGGAGGACACCGCCTGTACCGGCGACTAGTCGACCCCCGACCTGCAAGCTCCAGGACGTCGAAGCCATCATCACCAGCTCACCCGATAGCATCATCAAGAGCCCGGCGAGAACGGTCGCCTTGTCGCCATAGCGCTGGCCGATGGTCGCGCCAGGCAAGGCTAATGCGACTCCCGGCGCAAGATAGAGGCCGATCAGAATGCCGATGTCGGCCAGGCTCGCACCTACGCGATCGCTGATAAGAGGCGCAATGGCGCCAACGCTCTGAAACTGAAACGCCATTGCGGCACGGGCGACAAACAAGACAGCAAGGATCGTCCAGCGACTGCGCACGGTTCCCCCAGGTTGGTTCAGTCGGAATTGGCCGGGTCGTATTGCTTCTACATGGCGGCGAGGCGCATATGGGGTTATAGCCATCAAGCACGCTCTCGTCCCCTCATCATGGATGATTGTTCGCATAGACGCCGCCGGTTGAGAAGGGTCTGACCTCATTCCAGAGGTCGCGCGCCGCGCTAACACTGCGTCGTCATCGCCGGACCATCCCAGAGCGCGATCGAAAACCAGTCAGCGGCCTCATCGCGGTTTGCATCGGGCGAGTGCGACGCTGGCATGCGAGCGATCACGCCACCGAACTGCTGGAAAGCCAGCAAGCAAGAGCGGTTGAGGCCTTTGCGTAAGCTGTAGCAACGCCTCAATAGCTACATTGCTGATCTCGCGCATGAACTGCGCTTTCCAGCAATGGCGTCCCCCGCGTGGAAGATGCTGTCGCTCGCCGAATTGTCATAAACATGGCCTCGCGCGCATAATCGTAGGCCGTGCAGCGCCGAGCCCACCAGAAGCGTCGGGCCGAGCGGATGCAGCCAGTATTCGAAGGTCCCGCCGCCGCGCAAGCCCAGAACCGGTCGGGATGCTCCCTGGCGCTTGCCCGCGACAACCGTGCGCCGGTGCAACGTCCGGCTTGCAGAGAAACGGTTTTGGATGGACGAGTAGCGAGTTCGGTAACGGCCAGTGAGCTGCCGATCCGCTCCCGGCCCCATTCTGGTCATTCAAGGGCCGCTGAGCGTTGCTGCGCTAGGTCGATTGGTTCACTTTGAAGCTTAGCTCTCCCGTCCAAAATTCGGTAAACCTGCATTCGAGAACAGCCAACAGCTTTCGCGATTTCGGTGGGTTTGACCCCGTCACTGTGGAGTTGGATCACACGGTGGTAATCTAAGCGCTGCTGGCCACCCTTGTAGATGCCATTACGTTTGGCCTGCTCGATGCCGTCACGCTGCCGCTCTTTAATGAACCGGCGCTCCATTTGGGCGACCATCCCAAGAACCGTAAGCACAATGTGGCCCATCTCACCTCTTGTCGAAACGTGCGGGTCAAGGACCGTGACGAACGCTCCCTTCTGTTCACACTCGTAGATTAGATTTAGGACGTCGCGTGTATCGCGGCCGAGGCGGTCCAGCCTTGTGACCACAAGTTCATCGCCTGGCCGTAGGAAGTCCAAAACGGTGGCTAGCTCGGTGCGCCCGTCGCGACTTCCACCCGACACCTTCTCCGAACGAACGATTTCGCAACCTTCGGCCTTCAGCTTGGTGTGCTGGCTTTCGAGATCCTGATCAATTGTGCTGACGCGAGCGTAACCAATGCGAGCCATAGCCTGTCACCTCAAGGTTTAAGCTCAACGCTACCTTGTCACAAATAGTCGATGTCAACCCAGATGTTACAGGCGCGGGGCTCGACGGTGTTACGTAACGCCGGGGTATACCCTGATGAGACGCTTATCGACAGGGATCCGAACTGAGGGTGCAACTCGGCTTGCCGCTCATCAAAATGTCTCCTGGCCGCAAGGCGTCTTGCTGATGCGTCAGGGCCGTGGAACGGCGTCACTTGGACGGACCAGTCTGAACCGCCATTCGGCATCATGACCGATAGAAGGCCACCAGTGGCCACACGCGACGCAAGGCGTGAACCCGCTATCCCTTGACACTTCAGATGCGATGGCTTGCTGGGTGGCTTTTCAGCAGAACACGACAGCTCAATGCACTTCGGCTGGCTGTCGCACCCTTCAAATTCTCAAATGTCACCGGTGTCGATATCGAACACGCGGATGACCGACATCATCTTGTCGATGATGCGGTCAACAATCTTACGACGTTCAAGAATTCTTGGCTTGACCGTCAGCGCCCCTACCACATCCTCGCGCTGCGGGGTCTGGCCGGTGAAATTGTAGAGCTCAAGCAAATGATTGAGATGAGCCCTGCCAATGCCTTCTGACACGCAAAGCGCGCTCAGCGCTTTCTCACGTTCATCTTCCCAATAGCGACGGAAAGCAATATGCACATCGTCTCCCTCGCCGCTATGCCACATATTATGCTTGATAAATTTCTCTATCAACTCTCGCTTGCTACGAAGGGACGGCTCAGATCTGACCATATCGAGAATATCTGCCAGCCGCTGTTGCCTATCAGGCTGACTGCCTGACGCGCTATTTACGTCTTTGAGAAGTTGAAGGATATAGGCCGCGTTGATTTTGTCTTGCCTAATAAGCTCTAGCTCAAAGTCGATATCGTTGATAATCGATGCGGACTCCTGGCCGTCATTTCTGCGATTCTGGTCGTGGATATCGAGATATTTACTCTTGAAGTCGTCGAACGTCTGAAGGTCGATGTCCAAGTCATTCCATGAGAATTGAGTAAACGCCGACAGGACATTCTTAATGCGTGCAAGTTCCCGGAACGCTCGCACGAAACTAAGGCGCGCGACCTCATCGGGTAGCCTGTCGACGCTTGCTACAGTGGGGGCGACATCAAAAAGAGCCCTGATCGCCTCGTTGAATTTTTTAACTTGCTCCTCATAGGGTTCAATAAGGATCGTCTCGCTCGCGTTTTTGTCCGCAAACAAGGCTATTGCTTCGTCCGTTGCCTTCTTCAGGTTTCGAAACGAGACAATGTTTCCCTGCGATTTGACCTCGTTGAGCACACGGTTCGTGCGCGAATAGGCTTGAATAAGACCGTGGTGACGCAGGTTCTTATCTACGTACAGGGTATTAACTTTTTTCGCATCGAAGCCAGTTAGATACATTGCCACGACAAGCAGGATGTCAACGCGATCTCTGTCGTTAAAATTCTCGCGTTCCCGCTCTTTGATGCGCTTTCCTATGTCCTTATAGTAGTTGTAGAAACTTTGGCCGTCCCGCGTCGAAAAACTGGTGCCGAACATTGAATTGTAGTCGGCGATATATGTCTGCAGCTTGTCTCGGCTGTGGGGATGAAGAGGGGCCTCGGTGCTTATATCAAATTCCGGTTCAGCGATGAGCCCGTTAGCATCCCTATCGTCTTCATTTGCCACAAAGGTAAATACCGTAACCACCCGGAGGTCATGCAGCCCGGCTTCCCGTTTTGCACGGAAAAGGTCGTAGTATTGGGTCAGAGCATCGACGCTGCCCACGGCGAGCATCGCCGTGAAGTCTCGATTGTGGGTCTTACGATCATGGTTGACGATGATCCAGTCAACGACGCCTTCGATGCGGTCAGGATTCTCGAAGAACTCGCGAGTGTCGATGCCCGCCACCTTCTCGTCAATTAGTGATCCGTCGCGACGCTTCAATTTGCCCCAATACTCGACCGAAAAACGAAGTACATTTTCGTCTCGGATCGCGTCGGTAATAACGTACTGGTGAAGACACTCACCAAACAGGTCCTTGGTGGTTCTCGCGATGGCTTCACTCTTGTTAGCGTTGATCTCAAGGATTGGCGTGCCGGTAAAGCCAAACATCTGAAAGTTCCTGAAGAAACCGGTAATGCGCCGATGCGTCTCGCCGAATTGCGATCGGTGACATTCATCGAATATGAATACGAAACGACGAGCTCGCAGAGGTTCCATACGCTCGAGGAACTGTGCCTTCGAAATCGCTGCATTAAGTTTTTGGATCGTCGTGACAATCAAAGGCGTATGCTCGTCGGAAAATTGCCGGACTAACGTGTTAGGGTTGTGAGTGCCGTCAACGCTCCCTTCGCTATAAGCATTGAATTCTCGCGTTGTCTGATAGTCGAGATCTGCACGATCGACCACAAACACAACCTTTTCAACGTCAGCCATCTCCGTGAGGATTTGAGAGGCCTTAAAACTTGTGAGCGTCTTCCCTGAACCCGTTGTGTGCCAGACATAGCCGCCGTTGACGCTGTTCCTAACGCGATCAACGAGCGCCTCAACCGCGTAGAACTGATAGGGGCGCAGCACCATGAGCTGCCTGTCGCCTTCATGAAGAACGGTATACTTGGCAATCATCTTCGAGATGTGGCATTTATCTAAAAATATGTCCGCAAAATCCCCAAGTTGGTTGAGCGGTTCATTGTCTTCCTTGGACCAGTTAAACGTCTGCTTAAAACTTTGCTTGCGATTGTTGGCATAATATCGAGTGTTGACACCGTTCGAAATCACAAAAATCTGGACATATTGGAAAAAACCCCGCCCAGATGCGTAACTGTGTCGGTGGTAACGGTTGACCTGATTGAATGCCTCTTTCAGCTCGAGACCCCGCCGTTTCAGCTCGATTTGGACAAGCGGTAGGCCATTGACGAATAGCGTTACGTCATAGCGGTTCGAGTAGGTCCCCTCTTGGCTAATTTGGTTGGCAACCTGATAGCGATTCTGGCACCATTGGCGGGTATTCATAAATTCAATGAAAGCGCTCGAACCATCCTCACGGATCAGGTGAAATCGATCTCGAAGCGTCTTGGCTCGATCAAACACGCTGCCTTTGTCTAAGTGGTTGAGGACGCGGGCGAACTCACCGTCTGTTAACGTCAGCTTGTTGTGAGCTTCCAGTTGCACTTTGAGATTGGCCGCGAGCGCTGCCTCATCCTTGAATGCCACGTGCTCCCAACCACGCGCGCTGAGCCGCGCAACAAGACTTTGCTCAAGCTGCGCTTCACTCTGTGTTGCCATTGTCATCTCTTACAGCGTCGAGCCGATCTTCAAGGTCGTCCAATTCCAAATCCAAATCGGATTCCAGATCCTCGGTGTAAGCCTGCAACTCAAGCACATAGTCCTCGTAGTAAAGGCGGTAGAGCGCGTCGCTGTAAAGTAGCTTGCCAAAAAGGGGATTTTTCTGATCGAGCCAGTCGTTGAACTCAGCGTTGGCTTCGTAGGGTATGTCGGGAATGCCCCCCGGCAACACCGGCGGGCCTAGCTTCTCGACACCTTGCCCGTCAAGGTCAAGGCTTTTTGCCGAAAGCGTTCGTGTCATAAAAAAGGACTTGAGCATATAGAAGGCCACGGCGTCCGTCATCTGTAGGCAAAGTCGCGCAAAGTGATCGCTGCTGTTTTCTTGCTTCGGGACGGCCTTGCCGTGGGAAATATCCCCGCGGGCGTTGCGAAGCGCACCAAGAGAATGTGCAAGTCCACCAACGCGATTCACGAAGTGATCTTCAACGATATCATCGTTGGCACGCAACAGTTTCGCGGCCGCTTTGACCAAAGGCTCTACGTCCTTTTTGTTTAGGTCATCAATCGACGCCTTATCATCCAAACCCATAATGATGGTCTTTGATATACCTTCCAGCAATGCCTTGCATGTCTCAATACAGATATCTGGATGCCTTGTGATATTGCGCCTAGCCTTCCCAAACAAGGGCACATAATAGATGCAGTCGGGAAATTGCGACTCATACGATTTGATCAATTTCACTGCGCGCTGCATGCTACTACCTCAAATGAACATATTTTGAAGTAGAGCTTTTTTGAAAGCCTGCATTGCTTCAATCTTGGCCGTTACACCGGCGAGTCTGTCATCAACCGTTCCAAGGAAATCGGCAATTTTTCTTTGTTCATCAGCGTGAGGGCGCGGCACAGGCATCTTTCCCACCACACTCCAATCCGCACGGGGCATCTTTGAGCCGGAAGATTGGTTCGCCACACGGATAAAAATATTCGTCTGTACAAATTGATAGAGGTAGCTCGATTGCACGTTTCGAGGGCGCAAAACCCAAATCTCGGACGAGCAAACGCCCGGCCTGTCTGCCAACCAAAACTTTCTTAGATAGGGGCGAAGCTTTCCGAACAATATATCGCCGGATTTAAACGCAACTTTCATGCTTTGCTGATCGGCAAGCGCGCTGCCGTTAATTATCCGTCCCGACCCAGACTCGATATTCTCAAGCTCTATAACAAAAGGCCTTTCTGACGTTTCGCCTGGATTGAATTGCTCAGACGGGCGGCCGACCATTTCGCTAAGCGGCGCTCGCTCCCAATCCGGAAAATCGCGGCCACCATCGTCCTTCAAACGCAGTCTTTGCGAGAATAGGCTCTGCGCTAGTCCACGCTTGTATCTCTTCAAGGCATTGAGCTGACTTCGCAGTAATTCTGTGCGCAGGTCAACGGCGCCGAGAAAGTCCGCAATCTTCCGTTGCTCACTGGGTGAGGGCAGAAGCATAGGAACTTTGACAAAATCCCTATAATATAGACGTAGGCGATCGCCTGTCAGGCCATAGGAATATGCCCAAAGCCAATAGATCGAACGGGATCGCTTGAACCAATGCTTGAAGAACTGCGGCGAGGTGACCTGTTTAGGGATGAGCACGACATATGCGGGACTGACCATGCAGTCGACAGGAGCGAGGCCGACGGCTCCCTGCCACATCCGCATCATATTGTAGACCATGTCGTTTTTGTTGGCGCGCAAGTTCGCTTCGTCATCAGCATTGCTGCTGATTTCTCTATCCAAGCTATCTCGAGGCACCATTCCGCCTTCAAGCGTCACTGAGTAGATCGGCAAACCTTCTTCGCCGCGCTGGCGTCTCTGGGTGAACGCGTCTCCACCATTGGATGGCACCCATGGATCTACGTGCTCGGGGAAACGCAAGCTCGGAACGTGGACACGGTCAGGCTTCAAAGCGGAGCCTCCAACCCCAGTTCTTGGCAGAAGCCCGCCAATCGTTGATCCACATCTTTGAGCTGATTGTCGATCTTTCTTAATTCCCCCAGCACCTCGATGAGATCGACTTGTTCCTCTTCGATGAACGTATCTACATAGCGAGGGATATTGAGGTTATAGTCATTCTCGTGGATTTCTGTGATTGGCACCACGTGGCTATAGCGTTCTTCGCTTGTTCGCGCGCGGTAGGTGGCGATAATTCTGTCAACATCTTGAACGCGTAGCGTATTTTGATTTTTCCCTCTCTCAAAGTCCCGACTGGCGTCGATGAACAGAATGTCGTCCGACGCTTCGCGACACTTCTTGAATACCAGGATGCAAGTCGGTATGCCCGTGCCATAAAATATATTGGCAGGAAGGCCGACCACAGTGTCGAGGTAGTTGCGCTCCGCAACGAGAATCTTACGAATTTCCCCTTCCGCGCCGCCTCTAAACAATGCTCCATGGGGGAGGATCACCGCCATTGTGCCGTTGTCGGCTAGATGGTGGATCATATGCAGAATAAAGGCAAAATCCGCTTTGGAGGCGGGCGGCAAGCGACCGTAGGTGCTAAACCGGTCGTCCGTCGAGAAATGAGGATTCGCGCTCCAGTTCGCCGAAAAAGGTGGGTTAGCGACAACAGCCTCAAACTTCATACCGTCGTGCTGTGGTCGTTCGAGTGTATCTTCCTGCTTAAGGTCAAACTTCCTATAGCTGACACCGTGGAGGATCATGTTCATTCTGGCGAGGTTATAAGTCGTTCGGTTCAGCTCCTGACCGTAAAAGCTGCCAACATTCAGAAGGCCAACCTCCCGCGCGACTCGAAGCAATAGAGATCCTGAACCGCACGTAGGGTCATAAACGGTCTGTAGCCGCTCTTTTCCCGTGGTTACAACTCGCGCAAGGATGGTTGAGACCTGCTGCGGGGTGTAAAACTCTCCCGCTTTCTTCCCAGCACCGCTGGCGAACTTGCCAATAAGATACTCATAGGCGTCGCCCAATACGTCGCTATTCAGTTCGCGGAGTCGAAAGTCGAGACCTCGAAGGCGGACAAGAATCTTGGCCACCAGCTCATTTCGGTCGTTAACTGTTCGTCCGAGCTTCGTCGACCCTAGATCCATATCCTCGAATAGATGGTTGAAATCCTCTTCGCTCGCGGCGCCCATGGTCGATTTCTGGATATTCTCCAAAATCCGTCCCAGGTCCTCGAGTATGAAGTTATTGCCCTTTTGCGTGCCGCGCTCGGCAATCGAGGCAAAGAGCTCTGACGGCTTGAGGAAGTATCCCAATTCATCGATTGCCTCGGCGCGGACGGCATTCAGAACGTCGTCACCTTCCTCGGTGCCTTCGCGAATCTGGGTGAATTCAATTCCGTCCGGTTCTAGGACGCCGTTCGCATATAGGTGGATGCGCTCGGACAAATATTTGAAAAAGATGAACCCTAGGATGTAGTCGCGGAACTCGTCAGCGTCCATTTTCCCGCGTAAGTCGTTTGCTATCCCCCAGAGCGCCTTCTCCAATTCCCGTTTTTGCGCTTCCGTCATAGCCTGCACAACCTCTTGTATGATTCTCCATCCCTAGAACAAGACACGAACGTATGCACCCTTTTTTTGGCGGGAACTATCGGCGTATCGCGCGATCGCGAGTTGCGTGTATGCACCCGATGATCATGCGGCAGATTTCGCCAAAACAAGCGCAGCACACACGATTTTTTCGTTCCGAGCCGGGCGACCTTTCATCGCCGATCAGTGGGTATTTGGTCTTCTAGGCATTGCCGCTCAAACTGGGAACAGGCTCCGGTCCTAGAAGATCGTCACATTCTGGAAGAGAATGCTAATAGCTGCCTACAAGGGCTTCCGTGACGCCCTCAAGCCCAGCGTCATGAAGCGGCCCTATCTTCGCGCGCTCGACATCAAGCGCATCACGAAGTCGCCTGTTGACAAGTCTCTCAGATAGACCCGCCGACGACTCCCTCACACCGATGGCAACCTTGACAAGCTCCGGCGGCACCACCTCCATAAGCGGCTGTGCAAAGATTCGTGTATTACTCCATTCCTCTCGCGAGGACTTTTCCCGGTTTGGTCCAAAAGCTATGTATCGCATCAGGAAGTCGAGTGAGAGCACTAAGGGGTGACCAATCGCGCTAGACAAATCCGCTCGGAGAGTCCTAGACATTCTCGATGCAGCCCGATCCAGCGTTAGCCACCAGCTTTTATTGCCCAACTTTGATAGAGTCTTTCTATCCTTTCTACGTTCGGAAATGACGATTAAACAATTTTCTACATCGTGCCGTGTTAGTTGGTCGATATGAATGTTGTATTCTTGACCCGGTTTATTCCTCCGCCCTTCATGTATATCCCTCCAATAATCAGAAAGACCTTCCCTAATTTCGTCGGACACACCGGAAATGTCGAAATCGTCGCCGACTAGAAATCCGAATTCATCGGAAAGAAACTCACCTAGATCTTGAATAGGGTTCATTGCACCAACAAATTTCTCCAGCCACGATCGAAAGAATTCTTGTTTGCCTCCTGCGAATACGTATCGCGCGTACACATAAGGTACGTCGCCTTCCCATCTGTTACTCCATGAATAGGCGCGGCACCGGTTCAAATGCCGCTCAATCTCTTCGACTACCCCCCATGTCACATGCAGGCGAATCCCGCATTGCCGCGCCTGTCGAAAAAGGTTTGTAAAGGGTTGCTCGTCTACGCTCACCGTTTCCGCTAGAATCGGCAAAATCACCCCAGTGTCTAGCCAAATTGTGCCACTGCTGAAGAGCTTCCGGGTAGCTGACTCCACGTCTGGCGTGGCACTGAGAAACGACATTAACGTGTAGCTGTCAGACAGCAAACGGAGGTAGCCCCGCGTTCCTTCACTTGGAGTAGCCAGCAAGGTACTCACGACATGTAATCCGAAGGTTTGTCCATCGCGCCCTCGAATTGCCTTAACCGGGAAATGCTGATGGGCAATCTTCTTGAGATCGTCCTCATGTAGAGGTGGATCAACGTTCAGAGCAACAGTCGCGGCGAATTCTTCGCCGCGACGCAGAAAGTATATCTGAAGGATTTTATGAACGGATTTCATCAATGACGGCATGTCGACGACTTCGACGCTGGCAGAGCTGCTGATAATATCGGTCACATCCCGTTCAAAGGCATTGTGCATAGTTAAGAGACGAGCGGCAGCGTCCTTCTGCCTCTCCAACTCCAAATGGTTTATGTGAAATTCGTCTTCACTAATTCCGGGAATTCCGGGCCATAGCGAGATTGCTTTCCTCTTTAAGCGGTGCAAAGCAGCATCAACGAACCGCGCCAAAGTCTCCGGCGCATGCTGCGGAAGTGAGGCTTGAACATGCTTGTACACCTCGCTTCGCGGCATTCTCAATTCGCTAGATGTGTCGCGTAGGGCGGCCTTGGTCAGCGCCTCAAAACAGGATCTCGTCAGACCCTTGCCTGCAGCTTCGTCCTGTTGCTGCATCTCAATAAACAAAAGAGCAGTGTTTGCCTCTCTGCCGACAAGCACCCCATGATCGGAGAGGATATTCCGGTCTTGGAGCAGTGGGTCAACGAAACGCCGCGCGAGTGCCGCAGCTGCGTTGGAGCGCGCAACGTCTTCGTCAGCCCTTTCCAAAAAGAACGACGCGTCTCGTATGTCGAGGTGGATGTTTGTCTTCCTGAGATCCCTGCGAAGCCCGTCTGCCTGCGCGCCGATAACTTGGTTGGTTACATAAATCAGGGTACGGGTCTGAACCGCAGTCTGCGATAGACGCTTTATGGTTGCCCGGATTTTGTTGGCCCACTGCGGCGTCACAGAATACTGGAAAACTGTCTCTGGTTCCCCGTCTGGGGTGAAAAGAACAGCGTCGCGGCCTCCATCGCCACCGGGTGAGGCCATTGTGCGCAGCGTACCGAATTCAGCCGCTAGAAATGTTGACGCCAATGTCTCAAGGTGCTCCCAATCGCTTGGTCTGAGCCGCTCAAGAGCGAGCGAAAATCGTTCACGACTAGTTGCCATTTTGCGCCGATATTCGAGGTGTTTGCAGTTATCCTCAATGGAGTAGCATAGCCCTAGCCCAAATGCAGCCTTCAGCGCCGCGCGAGGTAATCCAAAGCACTCCATGACCGAGCTCCGGCCTTTGCCAGTCCAAGGAATCGATGAAACACGATGCTGGCGGTTCAGCGCCGGATTCAGCGCTCTCGGCTGATGCACTCACTGGATCGATTTGCCGCAAGATGGGGCGAAGGAGGCCGAGGAATCTCTTCGATGTCAGATCGAGCGATTGAACGAGCAAGCAAGGATGGCGCAGCCTTCTTTAACGATCTCCACCGTCCGTGCGTGGCCAACATAGATGAAGTGCCTGCGTGCCTACGCGTTGGCGGGCATCAATCCGCTGACTCCCAAGAAGCATGCTTCGGGATGACTACTGGAAGCCGCTATGCCCCACTTGAGCTATCGTAACCGCGTCAAGTGAATAGATGCCCAACTTCGCAAGCTCCGCAGCCATGGTCTTGAGGGTGACCTCGCCATAGGTGTCCGCAACCGTCCGAGCTGCCTGACCCTGTATTGCGTCTAGAATGCGGGGAGGGATACCGGCTTCCATGCCAACTGTTTTGAAGCGATGACGCCAACCGTGGTTGGGCGCCACATTCGGATCTGGCACGAAGGTCCGGCCGAATTCGGCGAGCCGGTTTTTCAAGCCGCGCAGAGCCCCGCGGACGTTTTCGGGCGGATCGACCTTCAAAAAGAGATGTCCGCTTGCAGCCTCTTGTACAAAGGCCGGGAATCCAAGGTCGATCACCTGCTGATGAAGGGGTACCTCGCGGGCTTCGTTGGTTTTGACCGTTCCAGCCTCAGGGGTAATGCGAATTACCCAAACGTCGCCGCGCAAGGTTACATCCTGCTTTCGCAACTGGGCCAGTTCGCCAACGCGAGCTCCTGTAAACGCACACAACCAAGGAATCCAACGCTTAGCCGCAAACGTCTTCGGATTCTCCTGCCCTCGCTCGTGAGATAGCGCGCCAGAAAGAATCGTTTTAGCCTCTTCATCTGAAAAGCCCTTCGATCTATGGCGAGCAGGTTTTCCTACCTTTAAGGTCACACCGGTAGCCGGGTTATGACCAACGAGTCCGTTTGCGACCCCCCAGCCGAACACGACTTTCAGAGCTGAGAGATTGCTGTCCTTAACCGTCTTCGCGGAAACCATCTTTCCGGTTTTCGGCGACGGTGTGCTCAGTCGATGGTTTTTGAACGCGATGACATCCTTGGCCGTGACCTTTGATGCGTCGTTGTGCCTCAGAAAGCGAACAAGATAGGCAAAGGCGTCTCTGTAGCTTTCATAGGTGCTCTGTTTTCTGCCTGCTGCTTTGCTCTCCTTCCACCAACCGTCCACGAGTCCAGTCAAAGTCGCTGCGTCAGTGCTCTCCTTTGCAGCCGCCGTCTTCGGCGACCGACCGTCAATTGGCTGAGCATTTGCCGGACGATGAAGCCACCCGGGCTCCTCTTCTGGTTCAAATTCCCCGCGTTCAAGCCGTTGCAGCGTCAAGCTGGCGCGCTGTAGAGCAGCCCCAACAGCTCGTGCGGTCTTGTGAATGCTCCAGGGATCGTCGCTGAAGCCATTCTTATCGAGGATGTCCTCCGCCCTGCTTACGCATCCGGCCCGCATCGACTTCCAAAAGACATTCTCGATTGGCATCGTCCCCGGGATGGGATCAGCGATGCCTTCCACTCCTGAAACAGGATCGGTTGAAGGCAACGGGTACCTTTTCCACATGCCTCCATACAGTTCGGTGTGCCAGTGAAGCTGTTCGCTGGGATTCTCCTGGAATCTTGCAATCCATTCGTCGTGCACAGCGGTGGCAAAAAGATGCGCCTCCCGGTCCGTGAGGCGGGGTGGGAGCGCATCTACACCGGCGGCGGAAGGACGACCCGAGTCGGTACCATTGACCGAGCGATTTCCGAGCCGAAGCTGCGCCCATTCGTGTTCAAACTCCGAAAGGACCTCTGCGTACTTTCGCTTTGCCTCTTCGGGGTCCTTGGTTCCGAGGGTCTTGTTGACTTCTCGGCGGCCGGTCAACAAGGCAATGTCGGCTGGCATCCGCTTTCGGAACCAGTAAACGCCGGTCTTACGATGTTTTGTTGGACGGCTCATAGCTAGGACCATGTGTAACACCTCTGTGTAGCACTCGGGTAGCCTTAAGCATTTAATTTTGCTGGTTTTTCAGCTGTATCAACACCTTAGGAGGGTGATGGTGCCCAGAGGCGGAATTCAAGTGAAGAAAATACCGCTTTGCTTTCAGATACTTAGGGGAATGTTAGCCGCATCTGCTACCAACATAAATACCAACAAAATATTCCTGTGGATTGGTTCGGTTCCTGCTATTTCTCTCAATGCCTTGCACCTGCACCTTGTCTCATCATGCGTGGAGTGGTGCCAAGTTTTTGCCCGATGACGCCATCGTCTTCGCCCTCCTGAAGATGGAAGACAGCAACAGTCGGGCCCGTGCTTTCCTTCCTGGGGTGGCGCGGGCCGCCGTCGCCTAGCCTTTGCACGAGCCGGTGATGATGGACGCGAATTTGTTGCTGCTGCGAGCCACACCTACCATTTGGCGGAGCTCTTCGCATATCTCTTTCGCGTCTTGGCGCGAAATCTCGGAGAGATAGCGCAGGATTATGGCCTCTTCAGTCAAGGCCTCCTGAATGTGATTCAATTCCGACAGCTTCCGATCGATAGAGCTCATCTATGCACCATGCGCCTGGAAGCGGTGGCGCGCAAACGCTGGTTCGATACTGAAAAATGAAGGCTGCCCAGTTTTTCCTGCCTCACTGATCCAGTTCGAGCGGCTCATGGTCCGGTTGCTCGTGCCCCATGACCTGGCGGAAGTCACGCCGGTCGACCCGCTGGCCGCAGATGGGGCGCGCATAGAATTCCCAGTCAGGGTCATGTGGCTTGCCGGGCATGGGCGGTCCGAGGTCGGCTATTCTGGTTATGCCCGGCCTAACCCGTCGCAGCGGCAAAAGTTCCGGAAAGGCGTGCCCGTTGTCCGATCGCCCGCTCGCATTTTTGTACAACATATTCCCGACTTCCATTAGCATCCCCTCATGGCAACTCTGCGGTACGGCGTAAGGCGGGAACCGGATGCGACGTGGACGGTGTTCGACGTGTTCACCGGGCTGCCGGCTATTGTAGCGGGCCACCCATCTGTCGACCTTCCCGACATGGAGTATGCCGAAGAGCTGGCCGCCATCCTGAATGCCAACGACCTGAAGCAGAGGCTATCTCAAGGGAGGTTCCCCGGAGGGTTCGCCTGACTGAAGTCGGAACAAAGTCAGTGAACAACCGCCCTTGTCAGCGGCCGCTTTAGAGATCGGGTTGCAGAGGAGGGTACACAGGCTTTTCCCCTTATCCTTTTTTCTCCCGGCGGCACTGTCTATTATCGGCGGCGAGGCCGCTATCGCCTTCTGAGCGGGCTAGCGATGGAGTGCCTTCGACGGTGAAGACGATTCCGGCATCCTCAAACGCTTTGCGGATGGCGGCGAGGTTGTGGGGACGCGGTTTCCTGAATTCGTTCTCAAGATCGCTGATCACCATTTCGCTAAGATTGGCCTTTGCGGCAAGTCGCACACGCGACCAGTTCAGTAGGGCTCGTGCTGCTCTGGATTGATCTGCTGAGAGTACGGTTCGGCTGTCCATAGACAGTCGAACATTCAGTATCGCTAAAATGTTCCTCTTGACCTTCTGCGATTTCTAACGGCGTGAGGCCGGCCTCTCGGGTAACGCGGCGGGGTTTTCCAATAACTTTGCGGAACGCTGATCGTCACGCCGCAACGTCTTCTTTTTCGGCTTGGTCTTCTCAACCAGATCTGGCCTTTTCGCTATCAGGTAGTCAGCCTTGTTCGTTCGATAGTCTTCTTTGTGGATGGACATTGCTACGACCTCCATTGTGGAGATCAACGCGGCTGGAAGCCGACACGTTCCCATAAATCGCTTGTTCAAGGCCGGGCCGAACGGCGCACGGATGCCAAAAACGCGAAAAGGGCGCGGTTCATGACCGCGCCCTTTATTTGACTAGGTTCAACTGTCCTGCCTACGAGTCTTGTCGACCATACCAGTCGTCGACGTCTCGCCGCACGCGATCCTTCTCAATGCCGTAGCGTTCCTGGATCGTACCTTCGAGCTGATCGCGGTTGCCGGCTATGCGGTCGAGATCATCATCAGTGAGCTTGCCCCACTGCTCCTTGACCTTGCCTTTGAATTGCTTCCAATTTCCTTCGACGCGGTTCCAGTCCATGATGGCGATCTCCTTTCGTTGTCCTTTCGAACAACGGTCGTAGTGGCCATCAGGTTCCGCTGCAGGTAAGCGCGCTTGCTGGTGATCTAGCAATGGAACTTAATGCCCGTCGACCGCTTGTGTGCGCCGGCCTTTTCCGTTTTGGGAACACAGCCGGCCTTTTGCCGTTGGGTCCTATGGAACAGCTTCGCAAGTAAATGCAGGTGCTCGCCGTTGGGTCGATCGATCCTTATTGCCATAAAGCGAACATTCATCGAAAAGGCCGGTTCAATTCTCTGGAGTATCGAACCCGTGCAAAAGGTGCTATGGGGTCGCGCGGCCGCGCGCCGCCTTTCCTTAACGTTGGCGACACCTGGTGGAAGACATCGCCGAAACCGATGATCCCACGCTCGTCGGCGAAACTGCCACATCGTCGCCGAGAAGGATGACGGCCCGCGCGGCGATCCGAGTTTGCCCGTAGAAGACCGCAATCGATATGGAAACTTGTCCTTCTATGCAATATTCATCACAAGATCGTCGACGATAACGAGAAGACGTGGACGGTCGAGGCGCTTAAGCAGCTTAAGCAGGCGCACGAAGCGTGGATCGAGCAATCGCTTGGGCTCGACCGGATCAAACTGCGCGAGGACACGACATACGCCGATTATATCGACTAGTCTGCCCGCCTTTCGCACGTCGACACCTGGACCGGCTGGAGCAGCTACATTCTCGGCAGCGGCCAACCCCGCATCCGCGCCGAAACGATGATGATCTGGAAACACTCCGGCAATGGCTACTAGGACGAATCTGGCCGGGTAGGTACGTCAGTCTCGAGACCGCGTTCCGGAATTTTCAGCGGGTACCCCAAGACTTTCATGAAACGCTTCGTAACCATCTCGATCGCCGCGGCGCGGCGAGCTGCTACTCACTATGAAGTTCTATAAGATTGAGGATTGGGACCCGCCGTTGTACCAGCGGTGGAGCGCCCAGTACGAACTCCACGTCGATCTTGTCTGCGATCTTGCCTGCGACTTGATGCTATTGCGGGCGCTTATAGTCCCGCGTCACGGACTTTTTGATCGGCACCGCCGGGACGAGCTCGGGCTCAGGCTCCACCTTCGGCCTGGACAGAGCTGTCAGCGACTGGTGAACTTGTCGCTCGCGGCTTTGCCATCAGCGGATGTTCCTGCGGTGTTGTTGTCGTCCCCCATCGTCCCTCTGGATGTCACGCCAACCGTGTTCGCCTTGAAAATGAGACGGGAAAAGCTGGTCGAATGGGGCCACAAATCAACCCACGGATCCTCCGCAATAACGGAGGAGACTTGGGAGCCATGGTGTCGGCGCGCGCGGCGCTATGGAGAGATGACGGCGATCGACGATCCGACGCACTCTCGCCGCTGGGCGTGATGTCGCGGCTTACTTCAGGCTAACCTCTGTATCCCGCGTTTGCAGTATTCGGAACTGCTAAAATATGCTATAATCGATTGTGTGGGGATGGGGATCTCTAACATGATTGACTCGGACGTATTCGACTTTGTCGAACGTTGCAGGAAGCATACGGCAACCGGCGCGCTTTTGAGCGATCTCCTTGACACTGTAAAAAACCTTGGTTTCGAACATCTTATCTTGAGCGGCGTCCCTCTGGGTGGGCAGAAGCTCGCGCCAATGGTGGAGCTGAACGGTTGGCCCAACGGCTGGTTCGAGCGCTATGTCGAAGCCGAGCACGCCGAGGTGGATGGCGTCTGCATCTATTCGGCAAAGACTTTGAAGCCGTTCCTTTGGTCCGAAGTCCCTATCAAGTGGTCTGGAACGGAGGCTTCGCGGCGCGTTGCCGGCGAAGCGACGGAGTTCGGCATCTGGAGTGGCTTTGCCGTGCCGATGTTAAGCGTCCATCATTGGCAATCCGTGCTGTCGTTTGCCTCTTCCGCGAAGTCCTGCAAGCTGTCGCCGCGCCAGCAAGTGCAACTGGTCACCATGGCCGTTTACGCCGGCATGACCATCCAGGCTCTTTCCAATGATGACGAAGATGGTGAGGGCCCGCTGACCGACCGGGAAAAAGAAGTCCTGCTATGGGCCGCCGGTGGCAAGACTTCTTCGGAAACCTCGCAAATCCTCGGCCTGACAGAGCGCACTGTCAAATGGCACGCAACGCGCGCCCGCGAGGCATTTGGCGTCGCGACGACCACGCAAGCCGTCGTAGAGGCGGTGCGCAGGCGGCTGATCCATCCATAACTGCGTCAACTGTCCGATCGGACAGGTGACGTATATTAGCGCGGCTGCGACTATCCCATCCGAGAACGGTCGGGGTATTGCGCCATGATAACGGCTCACGTGGTCAATTCGCATAACAAGCATCTCTATCAAAACGAATTCGACGAGTTTTTGCGCCGTCGGCACGACTTCTTCGTGCACCAGAAACATTGGCGCCCTCCAAGCCCGGATGGTCGCGAGCTCGACCAATTCGATACGGACGCGGCGACTTACCTGCTGGGTATCGAAGACGGTCGCGTGGTGACGTCGGCTCGGCTGATTCCGACCAGCGAACCGCATATGGTCTCCGAAGTCTTTCCGCATATGTGTGAAAAATCGGGTGTTCCGAGGCGCCCTGACTGGGCCGAATGGACACGCACTTTCGTTGTCCCCGACAAACGCTCAACCGGGCTGCGGGGCACGCTCACGCAACTGTGCTGCGCCGTGATGGAATTTGCTCTCGAGGAGGGCCTCAGCGCCGTCGGCGGCATCCAGGAAACCTACTTCATGCCGCACCACGGCGCCCTCAAATGGCGCGCCGAGCCGATGGGGATGGCGAGGGAAGAAAACGGCGAATGGTACATCGTGGCGTATATCGAGGTGAATGACGCGGCGCTGGCAAGTGTCCGCGAGATTCTCAGTATCGACCAATCGCTTCTGGTTCGTCGCGGAACTCAGTTTCGCTCATTTATAGCAATGGATCCATCCCCGATGCGGCACCCGAAAATCGGGAATGAGAGCACCAGTCTAATTTCCATCCCCCCAAAGACAAGGCCATTACTGTGAGTCTGTGGACCAAAGGCGACGAGTTGCAGGCCGTAAAACTCAATTCTTAGCGTTATGCGCTTTGTTGATGCGCTCTACCTTAAAACACACTGTTAGAGGAAATATCCATGTCTAATTTGAGCCGGCGCAGTGCGATCTTTTTGGGTTTGTCTGCCACAGCCGGGGCTGCCATGTCGCGCGCGGCGGCCACGCAATCGCAAAATGATGACGTCGAACCAAGTAAATTGCCAGAAGCGGAAGCGGATGTATTCGCTGGTGATAGCCGAAACGCTGTCGAATACTGGAATGATGTAGCCCTTGAGCTGAATGCAAATGACCATACGATTAAGGTCGGTCAAGCCCGTGCGCCAGGACCAGTCGCTTCGGCTAGAGCTTTGGGATTGATCCACACGGTGCTCGCAGATGCTGTGGCTCGCTCATATCCCGATCCACTTTACAAGCCGTTTCTATACACCGTCGCCCTTAAGGAGAAACCGTCATCACCAGCAGCGTTCGTGGGAGGTGCGTGCGCGGCGATTATGTCCCATATATACCAAGGGCCCGAACACGAGACGTTCTTAAGGATGAAGAGGGCCGAGTTTCTTAGGCGAATCGGTCTTGGCAACCGGAGTTCGTGGCAGCTTGGCCAGGTTTTTGGGAGCGATTCTGTTTTTAAAGACAAATGGGACTGGACTGATATATGGGCGCGCATAGACAACCAGAAATTCACCTACACTCCTGGGCCTCAACAACATACAGTCGACCCATTTAATCCGGACCAAGGTTACTACGGTCACAGTTGGGGTGTCGAACCGAAACCGCTAGCTCTGACGCCGGATGAAGTAACGAAGAAGATTGCGCAAGGTGGCTGCGCTCCGTCTGATCCTCCGGCGATCGGAACTCCAGATTACAAAAGAGATTCAAATGACGTTCGGCTCGTCGGCGAATTGCGAGGAGGGATTGAGAACCCACAGCGAACACCGGAGCAAATTGTCCCAGGCTTATTCTGGGCGTACGATGCCCCGCCGTTTATTGGTACGCCGCCGAGACTTTATAATCAGTTCGTTCGCCAAGTTGCACGGCAGGATAAATTGGGTCCGCGTCGACTGGCCCGACTTCTCGCTCTGTGCAACTTGGCGATGTCAGATGCGGGCAACGTGGCATGGCACGCAAAATATTTGCATAAAGTGTGGCGTCCCGTCAGAGGGTTGAATCCTGATCTGCCGAAGCAGCCTAAGAAGGAGGATATCAAGTGGGTGCCACATGGTTCGCCAAAAACAAATCGGTCTGACTTTGCCTTCAATATGCCCTTTGCGGCCGATGCGGAACTGCAGAGCTTGGTATCGGTGGCACTTGAGGGCCAAGAGTCTGCCCAGAGCCTTTTAGCTGGATCTAGCAAAGCTGCCGAGCCGGTCCCCGACGATAACTACAAAGCTGCCGCGTTCACGCCGAACTTTCCAGCTTATCCATCTGGACACGCAACGTTTGGAACAGCGTGTCTAGTGATGCTGCGCAAGGTCAGAGCGGAGAGATTGAAGGATCCAGATTGGATTGGAGTCGATCGGTTTCCGTCCAATGAACTCGATGGCATTGCTGTGGACAATTTCAAGCCGGAGCTTCGTGGGCGTCGTACCGATGATTTTCGTGACATCGAGAAGGCAATTGATGATAACAACCGCAGCAGAGTCTTGTTAGGTGTTCACTGGCAATTCGACGCAGAGGGCGGCAAGGAGGCCGGCCAGAAAGTGGCCGAAGCCATTTATGGACGAGCCTATAGCAAGACATAGACCGAGGGCGGTCTTGTAACAAGTAATTGCAAGCCCGGCAGCCTTGCGCCGGGCTGTGAAGACCACGGACTCCTCGACCGGAAATGCCCTGGTGTTTCACTCAACGCACAAGCACGCCTCTTCGGGGCTAGATTTTCACGTGCGTCACAAGGCTACCGCCCTGTATTGGCAAGGACAAGTAGGATGGCGACTTCGATCTGAATGGCCGTTACAATGTTGGCACGCCCCAGCTCAGTTGCACCTCCTTTTTTTGACACGTGAGCGATGTGTCGGCAACTGCACGTTGATTTCGGGCTTCCGTCCAAGCAGCTCCAACGCAGTCGAGTGAGGCAGAGTGCAAGCAGCTCAAGTTCGTCCGGGCCCCACCGTCTCGAATGGCAATTTGCTCGCACATCGCTCCGAAGACCGGACAGACCGCTGCCGGCCCCATTCTGGTCATTCAATGACCGCCCAGCGTTGCTGCCTTAGGACGATCGGTTCACTTCTTAGCTCTCCCGTCCAAAATGCGGTAAACCTGCATCCGAGAACAGCCAACAGCTTTCGCTATTTCGGTGGGTTTGACCCCGTCGCCGTGGAGTTGGATCACTCGGTGGTAATCTAAGCGCTGCTGACCACCCTTGTAGATGCCATTACGTTTAGCCTGCTCGATGCCGTCACGCTGCCGCTCTTTAATGAGCCGGCGCTCCATTTGGGCGACCATCCCAAGAACCGAAGCACAATGTGGCCCATCTCACCTCTTGTCGAAACGTGCGGGTCAAGGACAGTGACGAACGCTCCCTTCTGTTCACACTCGTAGATTAGATTTAGGACGTCGCGTGCATCGCGGCCGAGGCGGTCCAGCCTTGTGACCACAAGTTCATCACCTGGCCGTAGGAAGTCCAAAACAGTCGCCAACTCGGTACGCCCGTCGCGACTGCCACCCGACACCTTCTCGGAACGGACAATTTCGCAGCCCTCAGCCTTCAGCTTTGCATGCTGGCTTTCGAGATCTTGATCAATTGTGCTGACGCGAGCGTAACCAATGCGAGCCATAGCCTGTCACCTCAAGGTTTAGGCTCAACGCTACCTTGTCACAAATAGTCGATGTCAACCCAGATGTTACGCTGACGCATCGCCGGCTGGTTACGTCACCCAGGGGTATACCCACATGATCGCTAGACGTCTGCACCGGCGGGTGAAGACGGTCCGACAACGATCAACTCGCTTGGATGTGGGCGAACATCGTCCGCGACAGGACCCTTGTGGTTCTGGCCAATCCGGAATGTCACACGGTCACCTACATTTAGAGATTCCAGCTCCACCCTAGCTGCCAAATTACTTCGGTGAAAGAAATAGTCATGACCGGCAGAGTCAGTAAGGAAAGCGAACGATTTATCGGGAAATACACTCTTTATCCAACCCGGCTGGCTCGGTTCCTCGGCAGCCAATTGACTGCCCACCATCGCAATTTCACCGGCGGCTGGCCGCCCCTCTCGTTCGACTATCGTGAAACGGACCTCATTCCCAGGTATCGCAAAGGTGAGGGCGTGAGGAAAGGCCGAGAAGTGGAAGAAAACCCTCTTGTCGCCCTCGAAGCGAATGAACCCGTAGCGTTTGGGGACGTTCACCCTGTCGATAGAGCCTGTGCAGATCGTCCCGATTCGCTGCAATAGGGCGAGGTCCCCAGTCGCGTCACCGCGAGATGAAAACGGAAGCTTGATATTTGCAACGGGATTGAACCTAATATCCTCTATATCAGCATAGCATCGCTGCACTTCCGGCAGCAGGCTGCTTAGAGAGAGTTGATCGGCCAGTTGGGAAAGTACGCCAAGAGTACGCTTCCCGGTCGAAACAATTCGCTCATCTAACAATTCGTCAGGTACGCTACGAAATCGCGTCAGAACATCTTGGCAAGCAGATAGACTGTCCGAATAGCGCCCTTCGTCAAAGAATGCGGAAGCTTTCCTGAGCGCCACCTGACACCAAGTGTCGTAAGCGACACGCTGTTGCCTAGTCGAGACGTCTGGATTATGGAACACGCGCTGCAGGCGGCCGTCGGCCTCTGCATTGTGCCCAAGAAACATCTCCACGCGTGCCAGTTCCACGAGGACGGCGGCGGAATCCGGGTCAAGCCCCTCGGCCACCAAAAGCTGCTCGCGGGCTCCATCTGGATCATGTGCGGCTCTCAGCAGGAAGCCAGCATACCAGTAGCGTGTCGGAGCGGATCGGGGCTCGAACACTATCGCACTCTGATACGCGTCGGCGGCAGCAGCAGGATTATCTGTGTGCGCGTGCACCCATGCCTCAACCCGGTACACCTCATAAAAGGCAGGGTCGAGTTCTTTTGCTCGCTCCACTAGGTTCAGCGCCTTCTCCCTGTCGTTGGAGTAAACACTCCCTAGCGCTTCCGATAGTAGCTTGGCAGTTATCGCGTCAGCTTGATTGCGACACGCAATCACACGGGGATTGTATTTATTGGCTCCTCGTTCTGCTTGCAGCCTTTCGTACTGCGTCGAGACGTCACGCATTCGCTGCTTGAAAATAGCATCCTCCACCGCGTTCGGCGGATGGTTGCGGAGTATGAACAAACGGGGAAGCTCATTCAGTTGAAAGACCGTTTCAGATCCAGCCTCCGTTAACGTGCTGGACATTTGAAGAATATTCGCCGATTGAAGTCCCGCGAGCGCCTCTTGCAGGCGATCTCCAGAAATCTCGGTCAAATAAGATATGAGCGGAAGTGATTGCTTTCCCGGAACCGCAATCATAGCTTTGCAGACCGTCTTTCCGTCAGCTGTCAGGAATTCGTAGACGTTGGAAAGGCAAAAATCCAAGAAGATCTTCGGATTGGCCAGCGCTTGTTCCGGCCGCTTCCCACATTGGACGCTAGACACGAACCATTTTATGAAGCCCGGGTTCAATTTCATCTGTTGCACGTATTTCTTCAGGCTTTCATTTTTCGCCTTATAGATATCCGGAACCCGGCGAACCTTGGCCGTTAACCTGAGGAGTTGCACGGCCTCTTGGCTATTGAGTCCGCCCAATTTAAATGGATAGCTCATCTCACCGATCCCGACACGTGACGTCGCCAAGATCTTGCTGTTGCCGTTAGATTTTCTGATGAAACGCGTGAGGAGCGGATCAAGCACGGTCTCCAAATTGTCGAGAACCAGCAGAATCTTGAAGGTGTTGAGATAGGAGGCCACTTCGTCGAGTATTGCCTCATCGGATCCGACGCCCCCCAAGACATCAGACGCCGATCTAATCAACCCAAGCGAGTTTTGAATAGCGCCATCAATGGTCTGAATATCATTGAGCGTGAGAACCGTGCGCTTGGCGGTGGTCCACACGATCGCTTCGAAGCCTGCGGTTTCGTCGTCTAATAGATCGTAAGCCACTCTCAAAGCGAGGGCAGTCTTGCCGAAGCCGCCCTCTCCAACCACAGTCACCACAGGCCAATTGCTCTTGCAGGCCGCGAGAAGCTCGCTTGTCTCCTGCTCTCGCCCCAGAAAACCCGTTTCATCATAGTCAGGCAATGGCAAATTATGCGGGATACGATCGACCTGTTGATCGGCCTGCGAGATGTCGACCGAGTAAACAAAGTTAGGATTTTCTCTAACACGCTCCTCAAATTCGATGACGCGAGGGAACAAGGCCTTCGGGTAAGAGTGTAGTTGCTTAACAAATATATCAACGGTAGAGTAATCAGCAAATTGAAGTGGTCGAGCGTGCATAACGCGATTCCGAATCGGGATCAGACGGTCGAGTTCAGTTGAATTTACATTGACAAATTTGGCGATCGCCGGGTCCAGTGATGCTTTGTGCGCACGCAGAATTTGCGCCGAATCGGCGAAGTCCAGATACTCATAAATGTCGTCGTCGTCGGCCGCGCCGTCTCGAGCGGCCCGATCTCGCAACTTGGCCAAGGTATCTGCAGGGAAAATCGCCTCGATGGCCGTTGATGAACCCAACTGAAACCTCACAAGCGCGCGCAAGTCAGCATCGATCGCTGTGATGAGGCCATAGAGCGTTAGCCTGACGAGGTTGAAACTCAAATGCCGCTCCTGATTTGGATGTCATCCACACTATACGTGACGTAAGCCGACAAGGGCTGTCGTAGCAGGACATGGCACGACTGCCGGAATACAAATGCCCGGCTCTCGCAGCCTGTTCGTGCCATCCACCCCCTCCACTAGGATCTAAATAGTTACCGAAACGCCGAGATATGAGAACTTCGCGCGAGATTGCTTGATGAAAAGAACCCGCCACACTCGCTCCGTCTGGAGCAGCCTTTGCACTCATCGACGTACTCGTTTTTCCAATCGCTGATCGACCGCTTTGCGTACTTATGTATCGATCCGTCGAGGAGGCAGAGCTGGTGGTTGTAAACTGAAACGTTGATCCTGGCCGCAGCCAGATATTGCACGGCCGCCCGCAGCTGACTCCGATAGTCGTACGGGTCCATCCAGAGCTTATCCATGTTTGCTCTCGTGTACCCGGTGATCTCAAGCCCCATAAACGTCACGTGATCAACAAAAGTCAGGTTTCTGAAGATGAAATCCGACAGGTCGGCGAGACCTTGATAGGTCTGCTTGTGAACGACAACTCGTATCTCGACCTCAGCACCAACGGACTTAAGGTTCATGATTCCGCGGATTGTTTCGTCAAAAGCGCCCTTGGACTGAACCACGTAATCGTGAACTTCCGGGTCGGCGGAATAGATCGGTATGCCGACCGAAAGGCGGCGATGTCCAATTGCTTGATACCGCTCAGCAAACGCCTTGTCCTTAAACGTCCGGCCGTTGGAAAGAATATGAATTGGCGTCGTAGGAAGGTGGTCACGAGCCGAGGACAAAATGTCAAAAAAGTCCTCACCCACCAGCGTTGGCTCACCGCCAGTGATCCCGAGAAACGGGGTCGTTGCGGGCAGCAGGGGCAGCACATCCAAAATCTCCCGCGCCAACCAGCGATCGTCAACGTCTTTGGGTGGCTGGGAGCACATCAAGCACAGGTGGTTGCACCGCTCCGTTACGAGGAAATAGTTCGCGTTGGCATCCTTTCTGAACAGGACACGCACTGCCTTCCGATCCGGCACAAAGCGGATAACGTCACCCTCGCTGAGGTAGTAGAACTCGTGGGGCAGAACGACTAGTCGTCGGTCTGAAAACAGTCGCTCAGCCTCCGACCGATGCTCCTCAAAGGTGACAACCCAATAGCATTCGGAATGAAACGTCTGCCCCTTGAAAAGATACGCATCATGCTCCGGGTTAGGCGCTTGATCAGCTTGGCCCGTCACGAGCCTAAGTGCCACTCGCTGCGAGAAATCACCGACGCTTGCTGACGCAGCGAAGCCACTCAGTCGCAACATCCTAATTCGCCCAACTTAGAAAGAGTTCTCGGGCGGTGACGTCCCTCTCCATAAGGTCGATCAGCCTCTTGAAGATCGACATGTTGCGATTGCAGAATCCCGAACGCGTTTTGAGGCCAACAAAGTCGCCCTGCGTTGCAGTGTGGAACACGGGATCAGACCCACAAAAAGGCTCGTAGGCGCATTCGGCGCACATCGGAGCGGACCCGGCAAAGGACTGCTCAATAGGATCGAGGAGAGCGTCAGACCCGAAAATCTCCGCGTACGTGTTTTGGTGGACGTTCCCGAGCAGAAATGTCTTGTCGCCCATCTCAGCCAACATGCGCGCTTCGTCGGATGCGTAGACGCTGGCGTCATAGTTATAGACAACGGCGGAGATACCGATACCTGCCGGGCTCATCAGGTCCACATATCCCGGCTCGAAGGGCGTGAGCATCTTTGTAAGGATGGTGGCCGCGTAAAACTCCTTGAAAGGAATACCGTTCCGATTCAGTTCAAGGATGTAATTCAGCCCGTCGAAGTAGAAGTCGAGCCAGTGGTCCACGTCATAGGCAGCATACGATTTCGTCTTGACCGCGAAGCCGTAAGGGGAAAGCGGCCGAAGGAATATTCCGGGGAAATCTAGCCGCACGTACTCGTCAATGATCTCGCGCACCAGTGGAAGGCTGGCTTTGGTCGTCGTCATAAGTGCGCTGACGCGTTCATGGCCGAGAGCCAGTCTGGCCTTGCCGATACCTGCCACAGCCAATTCGTAGCTGTTCTTTTCCGGGCGCGGTCGATTGGCATTGTGAAGAGTGGCCGGACCATCAAGCGACGTAGAAATTAGGACGCTGTGCTCGCGGCAAAACTCCAAGATTTCGTCCGTAACGACAGCGAGGTTCGTCGTAATAACGAACTGCAGCGACCGCCCGGCGACTTTGTTGATCGCTTCAGCCCGATGCACGACGTGTTGGATCAATGGGAAGTTCAAAAGCGGCTCGCCACCCTGGAACTCGATCTTGATAGCCGGGCTTGGAGATTGAAAAATGAGTCCCAAGGCCTTCTCGGCTGTCTGCTCGGCCATATCGAAGGCTGATCGATCTTCGCTTTGACGGGATACCTGACAGTAAGGGCAAGAGTGCTCGCATCGCAAAGACACGACCATTATGTGAAGCGATGTGAAGTTCTCCAGCCTTTTTGCTTTAGTCCGAACCTTCAGCGCCAGCAGCTCCTTGCCGATATTGGAGGATGCATCAAAGAGGAATTGCCTGCTGCGCAGGCGGGAGTAGGCGGGGTGTGTGCTGGGAAGCTCGTGCCTGACAAACGAGGCCAGCACGGCGCGCGGCAATACCAGATATTCACCCGCTTGGTTGGTCAGCACATACCGCTCGTCGTCCAACTGGGAAAAACGGAAGTACGCGAGCTGGTACGTGTCGTCCAACGGTCGTTGGAACTCAGTTGCCGGAGCAAACTTAGTCATCGGACTGTAGGCCCGATCTGGAAAACGCCAGCGCCAGTATCGCGTTTCTAACCATGGCGCTTTCGGCGGCGATGCTGCTACGCAGGTCCTGATCCAAGACCTCTAACCGCAGCCTTTCTACCGCTGCGTCGGCCGAAGCTCGCGCGGCCGCCTTATTGAAGTTGATCGTGCATACAGCGAAGCCGCCCTCGATCATGATCTCAACCGCAGCGTTTCCGGTTACCCGATAAGCTGCGCGCTTCACGCAGTCGAGGCTGAAGACTGACAGATCAAACTTGACGTGGGCAGTCTGGACGAGCTCGCTATCGCGAGAGGTGTCCGACATCAACAATAGCTGTAGCCAGAGCAGTGAGACCCGTGACTAGCATGGCTTGAATGGCTGGTGTGGTACGCCATGATGACGTCTGTACCATTTGAGCGGTCGAGCACCTCACCGTAGCCGAGGTCCGCCGGAACAGTGCCAGCTTCAGCGAGCTTTGCCGAAGGCTGATTTGCCGATTCGACAAGGACTGCAGCCTGAACTTGGCCGCCGAGAATCATCGTGGCCGACAAGGCCATTGGTGACAGGAAATTGCGTTTCGACATTATCCAAACCCCCGTTTGTACAGAATCATTAGCAAAACGCGCCAAGCCGGACAAGTACCGATTGTGGAGAAATGCTTAAGGCACCACTAATGTTCCGGGCCAAATACTTGTATTGTGGAGTTGACGGGTTCCGTCTTCTGAGCCCAATCGATCGCAGAAGCGGCCCGACGATGCTCTTGTGCAGCCGCTTCGGCTGCCGCCAGGAAGCGCTCGGATTTCAGCCCGAGAAAGCTGTTCGGAAGGTTTGGTTCTGGGCCATTGGCGATCTCCGCTTGATGGGGTTCGCCGCAACGCGGACCATAGTCCTACATGCCACGCTGCCTGACAAGTGCAGCTCCTGGCCTACTCTCACAGGAGCGATAGGGCCAGGCGCCAAGCGCCACCATCAGGAGGGAAGCGGTCATGCCGACCATGTCTCGCGCCTGTAGCGTCGCGGGCGCCGCATCAAGGAAGCGGGCTACAGCGCTGCGGCCTGATACTGGACTCCCGGCTTCAGACGACGCATTCTCGCCTCGGGGAAGGGATCATGGGCAATTCTGTTCATGCCAGGAGGTTGCAGAGGCGACGGCCTTGGTGGCGCTCGCTTTTCCGCTATCGTCTCGCCGCCGTTCTGGTGATGCTCGGGGCGACTTCCGCGGGCTATCTTGCAGTCGGCGACGATCGGCACGAGCTGCCGCGCGTTCACCATGGCGGCGATTCGTCGGCCAGCAACGCGGCTGTCCGCGAGGCGGGCTGCGATATCAAGGGCAACATTAACGAGCGCGGCGAGCATATCTACCATATGCCGGGGCAGGAATATTACTCTGCTACGCGCGTCAACCCAGCTCGAGGAGAGCGCTGGTTCTGCTCACAATGGGAAGCGTGGTGGGCGGGCTGGCGGAAAGCGAAAGTGTAGCGATTGCCTTTAGACTACACCTTCAGTTGCTCGATGCGCGTGCTCTTTATTGGAAGTTCGAACATCGCGCCGCCCGCGACAATTTCCGATTGCTTTTCGATCGTGCTCCAAAGGGCGAGTAGCCGCTCCATTTGCTTGAGGACCGGAGCCTTGTAGAGGCCCTTCGAAAGAAAAAACCCGACGAGCCGAGAGCTTCGAAATGCAGCATATTCGACCTTGTTCCGGGGAATGCGTCGATCGCCAGAAATGACGATCCAACGCCCCTCCGTGCTCAGCTGGCCGATCCAGTCCACATCTTTCACGCCGGGGCCGAACTTCTCTCTGATATGGACGATCTCATGCTCCCCGGCGAACAGGGCATTTAGCGAATGGGCGAGAGCGGGCGACAGGTTTTCGTCGACCAGGGCTTTCACGCGGCGCTCTGAAGGCTCTCTTCGAATTTCATGGCGTCTCTAACAGCGGTAGCTGAGACATCGAAAAGGCGCGCCACCTTTTCCACGGATCCTTCGGCTTCTAACGCTTGCGCAAGCGCCACGGTCGGGACGCCATATTTGGAGGCGATCGGCTGACCGAACGAACGATGGGGATCGATCACGATGGACTGCTTGCCATTGAAGGGCCGCCAGCGCGCCACCGCGTCATCCTCGATATCCAGGTCTTTGGCCGTCCGCTCTATGACCTGGCGGAAAACATACTGCCGCCTCTTCAGGTCGAGTAGCTTGGTTTCACCGGAACGCTCTATTCCTTCGAGGAAGATCGTTCTGCCGTCAGTCTGGAAGCGCCTGGTTGAGAACGGGCGCTCGTCATTGACACACTCACGTGCGTACTCGATGCAATTTCTAACCGCCAAAAGGCCGACGCCGGCCCCTGTGAATGCTTTGACAAAGCGGAGCTCGATCAGGTCACGGAATCCGATCTCGAGATGATTGTCGATGATCGGCCACTGCGATGACCATAGCGGCGCGATTCGATGCTCAACTTCTTCGCGGCGGAAGGTGTAGCCCTTCATCCACCTCGAAATATTGAGCGCAGACGTCCCTATCAGGCGCGCGGCCTCTCCGACGGTGTAGGAGCCTACCCCGAAGAATTCTGCGTCTTGAATGTTCTGGCGTACCGACATGCCGGAAGAGTTATCCACTTTCATAGACCGTGCAAGGGGCACTGCCGCCGTCCACCTGGCGGCAATGTATCTATCGGTCGCATCATCAGGATCGCAGAGGAGTGCACACGGTAGCCTGTGAGCAAGTTAATTCTGCCGGCGAGGGTTACGGCTGAAACACCATCGAAGTTTCGTCGATCTGAAAGGTGCCCTCGACGCGGACATTCATCGATGCGCCTAGCGTTGTTCGATAGGGTTTCTCGGCGTAGACCACTAGGGCCACCTCGAATTCAACAGGGACGATCGCCGGCGCGCCATCGTGAAAAGTGATGTAGACCGTGACATCGACGAAAGGCGGTCGCGAATTCCGATCCTCCCATCCGTCTATGCGCACAATGCCTTTGATGGCCTCCTCACCCGAATCGCGTGCCAGTTGCTCGCCTGAGACGTTAATTCTGGAGATCGACCTCCCGGCCGCCATCCGCATCCATCCGGACGTCAAGGACGTCGGCTGGGAACCGGTTCCAGTTCACGATGTGAATGACGGCGTCCTCGAGGCCGTTTTTCACATGGGGTCGCGCTGGGCGTTGCCGGCGCGTAGCCCAGTGCGAATTCCGTCTGTCTGCGCTGCTCCCGCAACTGACTTAGCAGCGGCCTGATCGCAACGGCGGCCGCACTCGCTGCCATCCATCCGCTTGCCGCGCCGATCCATTCTCGGGCGCAAATGGCGCCGCCTTCGCCATCTCGGCAGATCGTCGAGTAGTCGGGCCAATGCCTTCCAAGCAGGAATGCAGCCAGAGCGACGCGGCAAAGCCCATCGGGACGCGCCAGCCTAGGTGTTTGATCCCAGGCTTTGATGGCGCATACTTTTCGTCCGAATCAAAGGATGCGCTATGGGCCAGGTTCTTCATGGGAGCGCCACGACGACAGAG
>NZ_JAMYTN010000021.1:0-88992 GCF_040322455.1 Mesorhizobium sp. M0139 | reverse complement strand
AATTCCGGCATGCCGGTGTGGCAGGACAAGCTGTTCATCGGGCTCGCCCGCTCGGCGGCCGATGCGACGGAGTATTTCCAGATCCCGACCGGACGCGTCGTCGAGATCGGAACGCAAGTGACGATTTAGGGCATGTCGCGGTTGAGAAGAATCGGTGCTGTCACATTGAATGAGCGTTAAGGAAATTCAGGTAGCAGCGCGCCCGGCACTGTAAGTTTCAGCGGCTTGATGCAGCGATAGCTGGCCGGGACGGCTGTCACGCTGTGGCGACACACGCGATTTTGTTCAGATTTGCATGGGGGTGTTACGCAGGTCTCGATGTTGAGCCGATGACAGCGCATTGCAGGGAAAGTGAGCAGGTCGGCAATCGGATCATGGATGGAAACGAACCGCTGAAGCTGGCGTGCCGACTTGAAGCGTTTCATGATCCTTTCGCGTCGTCGGGTCGGCTGGTGCGAATTTTCCGCTCGATTATTCAGGCCTGTGTGCGACCGGTGTTCGACGCCGGGCATGAGGTCGCGCATGGCGGCATCATAGGATCGGAGCTTGTCGGTGATCATGATCCGTGGTGTCCGCCCTTGAGCTTTCAGCAACTTGCGCATCAGACGCTTTGCCGCCTTGGCATTTCGGCGGCTTTGTACCAGCACTTCGAGGACGAAGCCGTCCTGATCGACGGCACGCCAGAGCCACTGCTTCTTGCCACTGATAGCCACGACACATTCGTCGAGATGCCATTTGTCGCCCAGGCAGCCGGCTGATATTGATCTCCTGGGCGAAATGCGGTCCGAATTTCTCCGCGCAGCTTCGAACGGTCTGATGCGTGACGATGATGCCGCGGGCCGCCAGCATGTCCTCAACCATGCGCAGGCTGAGCGGAAAGCGAAAGTAGAGCCATACCGCGTGCGCAATGATCTCGGGGGAAAGCGGTGGCGACCATAGAGCGGACCACGAGCAACTTCTGACATGGCCCAATGTAAGCACATCTTCATAAGCTGTCGGTTGACTTTACGGTGCCGCGCCAGCGAGCAGCATCCGGCCGGCGGGGCCGACCCCGTCTCCCGGCCGTGAGCAGAACGGCATCACGCAGGGGCCGCTTGATCCTCGACGCGGCCAGCCTGCTTTGCCGTTACCGCCGCCGCCGAAAGCGCCAGGCGTTGCCGCCAGGCGCCGGTCCGCCGGCAGCGGTTCGTCTCCACCGATGATCCGATTGCCAACCAATTCCACTTTCCCCCATACCTGCGTAACGCCGCTATGCAAATCTGGACAAAATCGCGTGTGTCGCCGCAGCATGACAGCCGTCCCGACCAGCTATCGCTGCATCAAGACGCTGATATCTTTACAGTGCCCGCACGCCTCTCGCGCGCCAACGGCCAGTCGGTGTCGCGAATTGAGGCGCGCTGAAGCCGTCCGGCTCAGCCGATCATGGCGCTTCGGTTGCCGGGTTCGAGGTCTGGCCTCTGCCGCTGCGCGATTCTAGCAATTGCGCCTTGGAGAGCTCTGCTTCAGCCTCGGCGAGGCATGGCTCGGCTGCGGTTCTCTGCCGCAGAAGGTCCGATTGCGAATTCTTGACGTTGTCACGACGTAGGCGAGCGGCCTTGGCGAACGTCGGATAAGCGAAATGATTGACATCGGAGATGCCGCCCTTCGTTTCCTCGGCGTTTATCTGGAACTCCAGTTCTCGCGCCATGCGTTCGAAATCGGCAATCATGATGTCTAGCTGGTGCAACTGTCGTCGCTTCTCATTCACCTGAAATTGCTTCAGTCGGACCAGATTACCTCGTGGCTTCATGACTCGGTACTCCGGTACCCATTTCGTCCAATCAAACCGCTCTCTCCCCTTGACGTTAGGCCTACAGCGACTCTCACGTTTTCTGCTGCGAGCGGAAACATATTTTCCAAAATCCTTGGCCGATGGCTATGAGTTCAATGCATCGACAAGCATGCGAGCGGGGGACTTAAGGGGCGGTAAAAAAAGGCGGAATAGGGCGATTTTCACAATGTCTGCATATGAACGCGTTGAGACCTGCGGCGGGCTTGACACACAAAGCAATCGTCAAGATTTGCGACATGGACGCCGGGGGGCATGAATACGCCCGCCGTCAGCTACACGCCCCCCGATTTCCGCCGCCTATTATCGCCCACGCGCTCTGGCTTTATTTCCGGTTTCCGCTGAGCCTGCGCCTGGTTGAGGAAATGCTGCTGGAACGCGGCATCGTGGTTTCGTATGAGACAAGTCGCCGGTGGGGCATCTAAGTTCGGGCTGGACTGCGCTCGCTGCTTGCGCCGCAAGCCGCCGTGCCGGAATGATGTCTGGTACCTGAACGAAGTGGTCGTCACCATCGCCCGGCAAAAAGCTTTGGTTGTGGCGCGCCGTCGACCAGGATGGATATGTGCTGGACGAAATCGTGCAAAACCGCCGCAACACCAAGGCCGCCAAGCGCTTGCTGACGCGGCCGTTGAAGAAGCAGGGGCTCGCGCCGAAGCGCATGATCACCGACTAGCTGCGCTCGTATGGAGCGGCAAAGCGACAGGTGATGCCGGACGTCAAGCACCGGTCGCACAAGGGGTTGAACAACGGAGCGGAGAATTCCCATGTGCCGCCGCGAAAACGGGAGCGGATGATGCAGAGGTCCGATCGCCGGGAGGCCTGCAACGCTTCGTCTCGACCTTGTCAGCCCTCCGCAACCTCTTCGTCCCGCCCCAAACGTTCTGCTCTCGCCATACATGTTCATCGCCTCAGCGCGATGGCGCTGGTGATATCACGACGCGTTTGTACCGCTCGACCTACGCCACAGGTGCCGACGCTGTGACGAGCTTCGTCGGTCGCGTGTCGAGTGACGGCACCGGGGACAATTATCGTCGACCGCAGTCCATTGCCCAGACCAAGGCGCTTCTCGGCGTCGGCACGATGGCAAATCGCAGCGTCACGATCTCGGCCGCTGCCCCTTCTGGCGGCGTGGACGGTGATTTCTGGGTGCAGCCGTAATGGCCCTTTACGTCAAAGCCTCCGGGGTCTGGGGGGCGGCTAGCGCCGTATGGGTGAAAATCTCAAGCCTCTGGACCAAGGCTCGACAGGTCTATGTGCGCAGCTCGGGCGTCTGGGAGAAAATGTTCCCGATAGATCTGGTCTTCAATGGCACTCACGAAGACTCGACTGCCAACGACCGTTTACACCCACACCAGCATTCCGCTTCTTGTCGCGCCACACGCTAATCGTCGTGTCATCGTGACAACTGAGACCACTGACACCGAAGTGCAGTGACCGTCAACAGTATGACGATTGGGGGTGTGGCTGCCACCCTTCTCGCTCAGGTGGAAAGCATCTTCAATTCTGGTGTGGTCTATCTGTCAGTGTGGTCGGCCCTCGTGCCAACCGGTACGACGGCAACGATCGTGACCACGTATAGTGAGAGCGTGTTCCGTGACTACATGTCGGTCTATACGACCACCAATTGGGATGGTGTGGTGGGCACTGTTGCCTCTGACAACAATTCAACGGGTGGCCTGACAACGACCGTCAGCATTGGTGCCCTGGGCGCAGCGATCGCAATTGCGGGCAACGCCACCAAGGGGGCATCGGCACTGCGACATGGACCGGGCTGACCCAACAGTTCTCAAACACACCAGTCACGAATAGAAACCACAGCGGAGCAATGGCAATAGCTACCGCCGCCCAAGCTGCCCTCACCGTAACCTGTGCCTACAGCACTACTCCAGCACTTGTCGCACTGCTGGTGGTTCCGCGGTGCGCAACTCCTGACTGGCGACGGCGTCGGCGACATGCCTTACGGACTCGTATTGCCAGAGCTTGTAATCGTCGACAAACCAGCCAAGTCGGCTCTCGATCGCCGTAGCAAGCTCGTTATAGTCGAGGCTGTCGAGGCCGAGATCCCGCATTCTGGTTGTCATCGACACCTCTACTTTTTCGGCAACTAGAGCGTTGAGGGTTTTGATAACCAGTTGTTCAATTTCAAGTAATGTCATAGCTAATACATGCCTTTTGCTTGCAGATTCAGGTAATGCAACCCTGATCGGGGCGCAACCCCCAAAACGAGGTGTGCCGTTGAAACATGTTCTTGTCATTGACGATGATGCCGCAATGCGGCGCCTCATCGCCGAGTATCTCACGATGCATGCCCTGAACGTAACCGCAGTCCACGATAGCAAGCAGTTTGACTATGTTCTTTCACGTGAGCCAGTCGATCTCGTGGTTGTTGACCTTAACCTAGGCCGGGAGGATGGACTTGCGATCGTCCGCAATCTGGCGACAAAATCGGATGTTCCTATCATAGTGATCAGCGGCGACCGGCTTGATGAGGCGGAAAAAGTGGTTGCACTGGAGCTCGGCGCAACCGATTCATTCCCAAGCCTTTCGGGATGCGCGAATTCTTGGCCCGCATTCGAGTAGCGCTACGCCAGCGCATTTCTAGTCCGCGAACCAGAGAGCAGCGCTCATTTCGCTTTGGGGCCTGGAAGCTCAGCGTGAAGCAGCGGCGACTGATCTGTGCGGAGCGTGGCGAGGTCAAGCTTACCGCATGTGAGTTCAATCTCTTGATCGCATTTCTGGAGAACCCCCGCAACGTGCTATCCAGAGAACGGCTTTTGCTCGCGAGCCGTGTCCGTGGAGAAGAGGTGTACGATCATCATGCGCTTGCGCCGAAAGCTGGAGGCTGATGCGGCCAACCCTCGCCTGGTCAAAACATCCCGTGGCGCAGGGTACTTCTTCAACGCTGACGTAGATGTTAGCTACGGAGGCACGTTGGCCGCGTGACAGTGAGCTATGCTGGAGATTGGGGTGACGAGGCTGATCAAGCCTTCCAACAGTACCAGCCTGATCAATTACAGCGAGAGCTACCGGTCCGGAGATCGCATCAGCGCCTCTGTCGTCAAGAGAGCTGTTCTGCTTGACCCCAGCCATGGAGCTCAACGCCCCGCGTCGGAGCGCTCCCTGCTTCTGAAGGAAGCCATTAGGTCCGCTCGGGCTTGATCGGAGGCTTGGCTGATGGACGTCGTGGTTGCTTCGCTCAGTTGCCGCCCCATGGCGCGGCTTTGCGGATTATCAGTCCTCTGCCTCTTCGCCGGTCTCAACAGCGCTGTGTAATGTTCATTGTTTATGATGACGCCCCCGCTGTTCACGAGGTTGCTCCTGTCAAGTGTACTCGTCAGTCCGTCCTGGGCCTCACGCTTCTTGCCCAAGTGCCGTTCAAACGGCGCTGGCGCGACTTGTTGAGCTCGAGAGATGGGTCCCTGCTCTCCTGCGTGGCCATGAGCTTGTGCCGCGGTCTGCGCAGCGGCGTCCCCAATGGCACGAGCCTCCATGCCGACTGCGTCTTCCGGACGAGCAGCAAGGGCAATTTCGCGCCCGAGTGCGAACTTCCGGACATGAGTTAGTGCACTGATGTCAGCGGTTTTCATATAGCGCTTGGCATCTTCATCCAGCGACCGCTCGTGAAGCCGATCCGCAATCCCCGGCTTTTTGTTTTCAACCAGGCATTGACTGAAACGTCTAAGAGCAGACCCATAGACCTCAACGGTACGGGGTTTCGGCCCGGTCGGCGCTGCCTCGTACGCTTTGATGAGAGCCGCTGTGTACTCTCTGATGAGCACGGCGTCGGCAGGGTGGGGATTCAGGGCAGGGCGGCCCACCACTGGCGCTCCGCCCGCCCACGTCTTGAGACGACCCAGTGACCCAGCCACGGCCGAGGGGCCGCCACCCCAGATCTCGTACTCCTTGCGATCCCGATCCAGCGACGAATCGTGAAGCCGATCCGCAATCCCCGGCTTGTTATTTTCAACGAGCCAATGACCAAAGCCGAAAAGAATATCTACATGGCGCTTGACCGTGATCTCCCCGACCTTACCGGCATAGAGTGCTGACCTCAGCCCTTCGACAAGGGTCGCATCGTTGGAATAAAGAGGACCCTTGTCGGGACCGGAGACCACTTTTGGGCGATCTGGCTGCACCGCCGCCGGCACAGAACGAGCATGGTCACGCAACTCGGACGGTGCGGGGGGATTCAGATCAACCACTGACGAATCCGGCGCATGATGATGGCGCGCCGTTGAGTGACCCGGCTGCAGCACCGAGGCACCCAGCATCGACCCACTGCCTCCGGCGTACGGCGCCGCGGCGTGTTCTTGTCCGCTCCCTTGCATCATGGGCTGCGCCTCCCATGGCAATGCACCCACTTGATGGGTGGGGGCCTGCATCAGCACGCGAGCGCCTGAATTGCCGATCTCGCTCAGCTGCGGCTCAGTGGCAACGTCCTGCAGACGACTGTTCGGGGTCCTTTGCCTCTTCGCTGGTCTCAACTCCGCTGTATCATGCTCACGGTTGATGAGGACCTCCTCGCTTGGTAGCTGGTTGCTCCTGTCCTGTGCAGCGATCCGCTCGTCCGGCGCGCGCTGGTCGCCGTCGCGCCAGCTCAGGGGACGAAAGGACCCTGCGGGATCCGAGGCTTGGTGATGGGGCCCAGTTGGCACGAAAGACGATGCCAGAACAGCGTCGTCTTCATTAGCTTTCCCAGGGGGGAGATACTCTGGCCAACTGTATTCCTCCTGCGGCCCGCTGCGCTGCGCAGCGGCGTCCCCCTTGCTCTCAAGACTTTGAAATTTAAATAGGTCCCCGGGAGCAACGTCTGGCGCTGACTGGCCGAGCCGCTTGATCTGCTGGTGAAACGTCCCAACGGGGCTTTCCTTAACCGCGTCTCGGGCCTGTCGGTCCATGAGTTCAAAGTTCGTAAGATTATTTGCCGTTCCGAATGTATTGTCACCCCTGAGGCGGGTTTGTAGTGCCTGCCGATTGACGACGAGGTTGTTGAGGTTCAGGTTATCTGGCTGCGATTGCAATCGCCCAACCAGCGCCCGCGTGCCGTCCACCACGTAGACTCCGCAATCCACCACGTTGCTCTGCTGGGCGATGCGGGATACGCCCACGCGGGTCTCCAGGCTGGCGCCCAGATTTTCTGCGAGCTCTTTTGCAAGCGTGTCATTGCATCCGTTGTAGGAGTCATAATGATAGGCAACCGGCCGTTCCCGGTCGCTGCGATCAACGAACAGCAGCGACCAATGGGTGCCGCGCTCCGCAAGAGTCTTACCGCCATCGCTCACTGGCACGAACAGGAAGTCGGCTGTGTCGTTACCGTTCTGATTATGGACGATGCGCTGGAATGCGCTTAGCTTGTCGCTCTCGGAGCCCAAGCGCAGATGATAATTGGCTACGAGGGGATCCACGAACCGCGTCCGGGCGGCGAGATCTGGATTGTTCCCCTGCAACTCCTGCTCCAGGAGTTGGTAATCCCTCTGGATATGTTCGTCGCCTAGCCATTCCAATGCGCCGAGCACCCGCCCGTCTTTAGCTTCCCCAGGGAGCTTCTCTGGCCGACCCAATGCCTCCTGCGTCCCGCTGCGCTGCGCAGCGGCGTCCCCAATGGCACGAGCCTCCATGCCGACTGCGTCTTCCGGACGAGCAGCAAGGGCAATTTCGCGCCCGGGTGCGAACTTCCGGAGATGAGCTAGTGCACTGATCCTCCGGTTACCACCGGAGTTCACATAGCGCTTGGCATCTTCATCCAGCGACCCCTCGTGAAGCCGATCCGCAATCCCCGGCTTTCTGTTTTCATGCAGGTATTCACTGAAACGTATAAGAGTAGATCCATAGACCTGAATGGTACCGCGATTCGGCCCGGTCGCAGGCGCTTCTTTGTACTCTTTGATGAGAGCCGCTGTGTAATCTCTGATGAGCGCGGCGTCGGCAGGGTAGGGATTCCGGACAGGGCGGTCGACCACTGGCGCTCCGCCCGCCAACGTCTTGAGACGACCCAGTGCTCTAGCCACGATCGAGGGGCCACCCCTGCTCTCGTACTCCGAGGGGCCACCCCTGCTCTCGTACTCCTTGCGATCCTGATCCAGCGACGATTCGTCAAGCCGAGCAGCAAATCCCGGCCTGTTATTGTCAAAGAGCCAACGACCAAAGCCGAGAAGAGAATTTACATGGCGCTTGACCGTGCTCTCCTTGACCTTACCCGCGTAAGCTGACCTCAGCCCTTCGACAACGGTCGCATCGTTGGAATAGAGGGGACCCTTGTCGGGACCGGAGACCACTTTTGGAGGATCTGGCTGCACCGCCGCCGGCACAGAACGAGCATGGTCACGCAACTCGGACGGTGCGGGGGGATTCAGATCAACCACTGACGAATCCGGCGCATGATGATGGCGCGCCGTTGAGTGACCCGGCTGCAGCACCGAGGCACCCAGCATCGACCCACTGCCTCCGGCATACGGCGCCGCGGCGTGTTCTTGTCCGCTCCCTTGCATCATGGGCTGCGCTTCCCATGGCAATGCACCCACTTGATGGGTGGGGGCCTGCATCAGCACGCGAGCGCCTGAATTGCCGATCTCGCTCAGCTGCGGCTCAGTGGCAACGTCCTGCAGACGACTGTTCAGGGGCCTTTGCCTCTTCGCTGGTCTCAACTCCGCTGTATCATGCTCACGGTTGATGAGGACCTCCTCGCTTGATAGCTGGTTGCTCCTGTCCTGTGCAGCGATCCGCTCGTCCGGCGCGCGCTGGTCGCCGTCGCGCCAGCTCAGGGGACGAAAGGACCCTGCGGGATCCGAGGCTTGGTGATGGGGCCCAGTTGGCACGAAAGACGATGCCAGAACAGCGTCGTCTTCATTAGCTTTCCCAGGGAGCTCGCGCCCGAGTTCGGACTTCCGGAGATGAGCTAGTGCACTGATCCCACCGGAGTTGTTATAGCGCTTGGCATCTTCATCCAGCGACCCCTCGTGAAGCCGAGCCGCAATCCCCGGCTTTTTGTTTTCAACCAGGTATTCACTGAAACGTCTAGGAGCAGATCCATAGGTCTGAATGGTAGCGGGATTCGGCCCGGTCGGCGCTGCCTTGTACTCTTTGATGGGAGCCGCTGTGTAATCTCTGATGAGCGCGGCGTCGGCAGGGTCGGGATTATTCAGGACAGCGGCGCGGTCCAGCACTGGCGCTCCGCCCGCCCACGTCTTGAGATGACCCACTGCTCTAGCCACGTCCGAGGAGCCACTCTTGCTCTCGTACTCCTTGAGATCCGGATCCAGCGACTCCTCGTGAAGCCGAGCAGCAAATCCCGGCCTGTTATTATCAAAGAGCCAACGACCAAAGCCGAGAAGAGAATTTACATGGCGCTTGACCGTGCTCTCCAATGCTGACCTCAGCCCTTCGACAATGGTCGCATCGTTGGAATAGAGAGGACCCTTGTCGCGACCGGAGACCCCTATTGGAGGATCTGGCTGCACCGCCGGCGGCACAGAACGAGCAGGGTCACGCAACTCGGACGGTGCGGGGGGATTCAGATCAACCACTGACGAATCCGGCGCATCATGATGGCGCGCCGTTGAGTGACCCGGCTGCAGCACCGAGGCACCTAGCCTCGACCCACTGTCTCCGGCGTAGGGCGCCGCGGCGTGTTCTTGTCCGCTCGCTTGCACCATGAGTTGCGCCTCCCATGGCGATGTATCCACTTGAGGGCCGGGATCATGCACTGGTTCGTCCATTTGCTTTTGCAACCGAGCCCACCTTTCGGCCACCGCGGCCTCGCCAACCGCGGAGGGCGTCTCCTCAGCCCTGGCGAACGCTGGCCCGGCAGGCGCCGCCGGCACAGAACGAGCATGGTCACGCAACTCGAACGGTGCGGGGGGATTCAGATCAACCACTGACGAATCGCGCGCCGTTGAGTGACCCGGCTGCAGCACCGAGGCACCCAGCATCGACCCACTGCCTCCGGCGTAGGGCGCCGCGGCGTGTTCTTGTCCGCTCCCTTGCGTCATGAGTTGCGCCTCCCATGGCGATCGTAGAAGGTCCGCGTGCGGAATCGAGTCGAAATATCCCGACAAATCAGCGTCGACCTTCTGCTTTTGCAACCGAGCCCACCTTTCGGCCACCGCGGCCTCGCCAACCGCGGAGGACGTCTCCTCAGCCCTGGCGAACGCTGGCCCGGCAGGCGCCGGCGGCACAGAACGAGCAGGGTCACGCAACTCGGACGGTGAGGGGGGATTCAGATCAACCACTGACGAATCCGGCGCATGATGATGGCGCGCCGTTGAGTGATCCGGCTGCAGCACCGAGGCCCCCAGCATCGACCCACTGCCTCCGGCGTAGGGCGCCGCGGCGTGTTCTTGTCCGCTCCCTTGCACCATGAGTTGCGCCTCCCATGGCGATGTATCCACTTGAGGGCCGGGATCATGCACTGGTTCGTCCATTTGCTTTTGCAACCGAGCCCACCTTGCGGCCTCCGCGGCCTCGCCAACCGCGGAGGGCGTCTCCTCAGCCCTGGCGAACGCTGGCCCGGCAGGCGCCGCCGGCACAGAACGAGCATGGTCACGCAACTCGAACGGTGCGGGGGGATTCAGATCAACCACTGACGAATCGCGCGCCGTTGAGTGACCCGGCTGCAGCACCGAGGCACCCAGCATCGACCCACTGCCTCCGGTATGCGGTGCCAGGTGCTCGTCCCCCAGCATCATGGGCTGCGCCTCCCATGCCAATGCACCCACTTGATGGGTGGGGGCCTGCATCAGCACGCGAGCGCCTGAATTGCCGATCTCGCTCAGCTGCTTAGCTTTCCCAGGGGGCTTCTCTGGCCGACCCAATGCCTTCTGCGGCCCGCTGTGCTGCGCAGCGGCGTCCCCAATGGCACGAGCCTCCATGCCGACTGCGTCTTCCGGACGAGCAGCAAGGGCAATTTCGCGCCCGAGTGCGGCGTACGGCGGGAACTTCCGGAGATGAGCTAGTGCACTGATCCACCGGTTACCACTGGAGTCCAAATAACGCCTGGCATCTTCATCCAGCGACCCCTCGTAAAGCCGAGCCGCAATCCCCGGCCTGTTGTTTTCATGCAGGTATTGACTGAAACGTCTAAGAGTAGCCGCATAGTCCTGAGTGGTTTTGGGATTCGGCCCGGTCGCAGGCGCTCCCTTGTACTCTTTGATGAGAGCCGCTTTGTACTCTTTGATGAGCACGGCGTCGGCAGGGTCGGGATTCAGGGCAGCGCGGCCCACCATTGGCGCTCCGCCCGCCGACTCTTTGAGACGACCCAGTGCTCTAGCCACGTTCGAGGAGCCACTCTCGCGCTGGTACTCCTTGAGATCCTGATCCAGCAACGGATCGTCAAGCCGAGTAGCAAATCCCGGCTTGTTATTATCAAAGAGCCAACGACCAAAGCCGAGAAGAGAATTTACATGGTCCGTGACCGTGCGCTCCCCGACCTTACCGGCATAGAGTGCTGACCGCAGCCCTTCGACAACGGTCGCATCGTTGGAATAAAGAGGACGCTTGTCGCGACCGGAGACCACTACTGGAGGATCTGGCTGCACCGCCGCCGGCATAGAACGAGCATGGTCACGCAACTCGAACGGTGCGGGGGGATTCAGATCAACCACTGACGAATCCGGCGCATGATGATGGCGTGTTTCCCCGGGAACAACGTCCCGTACGAACACCGAGTCTGGGTTGCCTTGGTCCGGCGCGACTGGAGCCAGGGCTCTGTCGTGCAACGCTCGCGCTGACTGGCCGAGCCGCTTGATCCGCTGGTGAAACGTCCCAACGGGGCTTTCCTTAACCGCGTCTCGCGCCTGTCGGTCCATGAGTTCAAAGTTCGTGAGATAATTTGCCGTTCCAGATGTATCGTCACCCATGAGTCGGGTTTGTAGTGCCTGCCGATTGACGACGAGGTTGTTGAGGTTCAGGTCTGGCAGGTCTGGCTGCCATCTTTGCAATCGCCCAACCAGCGCCCGCGTGCCGTCCACCACGTAGACTCCGCAATCCCACTCGTTGCTCTGCTGGGCGATGCGGGGTAAGTCCACGCGGGTCTCCAGGCTGGCGCCCAGCCTTTCTGCGAGGTGTTTTGCAAGCTTGTCATGCCATCCGCTGACGGAGTCATAATGATAGGCAACCGGCCGTTCCCGGTCGCTGCGATCAACGAACAGCAGCGACCAATGTTTGCCGCGCTCCGCAAGAGTCTTACCGCCATCGCTCACTGGCACGAACAGGAAGTCGGCTGTGTCGTTACCGTTCTGATTATGGACGATGCGCTGGAATGCGCTTAGCTTGTCGCTCTCGGAGCCCAAGCGCAGATGATAATTGGCTACGAGGGGATCCACGAACCGCGTCCGGGCGGCGAGTTCTGGATTGTTCCCCTGCAACTCCTGCTCCAGGAGCTGGTAATCCCTGTGGATATGTTCGTCGCCTAGCAATTGCAATGCGCCGAGCACCCGCCCGCTGGGGTCGCCGAAAACACCAAAAAACCCTTCGACCGCGGGGGACATCCCCTCAGGAAAGAGCTCTGGCGAGGCGGAATTCCCCGCCCGCAAGCTGGGAGGAGCGAATTCCGGTGGCCTCAGTGGCACCTCCTCGCTTGGTAGCAGGTTGCTCCTGTCCTGTGCAGCGATCCGCTCGTCCGGCGCGCGCTGGTCGCCGTCGCGCCAGATCAGGGGACGAAAGGACTCTGCGGGATCCGAGGCTTGGTGATGGTGCCCAGTTGGTACGAAAGACGATGGCAGAACAGCGGCGTCTTCATTAGCTTCCCCAGGGAGCTTCTCTGGCCGACCCAATGCCTTCTGCGGCCCGCTGTGCTGCGCAGCGGCGTCCCCAATGGCACGAGCCTCCATGCCGAGTGCGTCTTCCGGACGAGCAGCAAGGGCAATTTCGCGCCCGAGTGCGGCGGACGGCAGGAACTTCCGGAGTTGAGCTAGTGCAATGATCCTCCGGTCACCACTGGAGGCCTTATAGCGCTTGGCATCTTCATCCAGCGACTCCTCGTGAAGCCGAGCCGCAATCCCCGGCTTGTTGTTTTCAACCAGGTATTCACTGAAACGTCTAAGAGTAGCTCCATAGTCGTGAATGGTTTGGCGATTCGGCCCGGTCGCAGGCGCTCCCTTGTACTCTTTGATGAGAGCCGCTTTGTACTCTTTGATGAGCACGGCGTCGGCAGGGTCGGGATTCAGGACAGCGCGGCCCACCATTGGCACTCCGCCCGCCGACTCTCTGAGACGACGCAGTGCCACAGCCACAGTCGAGGAGCCACCACTGCTCTCGTACTCCTTGAGATCTTCATCCAGCGACTCCTCGTGAAGCCGAGCAGCAAATCCCGGCTTGTTATTTTTAAAGAGCCAACGACCAAAGCCGTAAAGAGAATTTACATGGCGCTTGACCGTTTCCTCCTTGGCCTTACCCGCGTAGAGTGACCTCAGCCCTTCGACAACGGTCGCATCGTTGGAATAAAGAGGACGCTTGCAGCCGCGACCGTCGGAGACCACTACTGGAGGATCTGGCTGCACCGCCGCCGGCACGGGGGAACGAGCATGGTCACGCAACTCGAACGGTGCGGAAGGATTCAGATCACCCACTGACGAATCCGGCGCATGATGATGGCGCGCCGTTGAGTGACCCGGCTGCAGCACCGAGGCACCTAGCATCGACCCACTGCCTCCGGCGTACGGCGCCGCGGCGTGTTCTTGTCCGCTCCCTTGCATCATGGGCTGCGCTTCCCATGGGGCCGCGCCTTCGATGAGGCTCAGGTCTCCGTGAGACGGATGAGGATGGAACGGGTCTGGCAGAGCCGGAACGCCGGGGGCGGGAATTTGGGCAGCGGCTTGGCGCGCCTCGCCCGAGCGCTGCTCAAAGCCCTCTTGCCCGGCCTGTGCCGCTTGCTCTTGAGATGCCGGGGGCTGCACCTGCCGCCAACCTGTTACATTGGATAGGTCAAATTTGTGCCGGTTCACGTTAGCCTCACGTCCACAGATCAGCTGAGCAACCTACTCGGGCATACTTACGAGAAGCTGACGAGGTCCGCGGTCCCGGAGCGGGTAGGCCTAATTTTCTGCGCGCCGATTGCGCTGGCGCGACGTAGCCCGGCCTTTTGCCAGCTCGGCAGCTACGGCTCGCAAAGAGCGTCGTAAGGCTTGCGGAGCCGCCCCTCAGCTCCCGTCGAGGAGCAATCCACAATTCACATATTTGGAGATGGCTCGCTGGTTTACCGGTCTGCGAGCCCTGCAAGCCCATGCTTCAGATGCCGCCCGTGCAGAGGTATTTCATTTCGAGGTAGTCCTCGAGGCAATGGCGGGAACCCTCCCGCCCGATGCCGGACTGCTTCACTCGGCCGAAAGGCGCGGCTTCCGACGACATGCGTCCCGTGTTCATACCACTATGCCATATTCCAAGGCCTCGGCGACACGCCAAACACGCTTCCGTTTGAGGCACAAATGTGGGGGAAGGCCGTAGATCGTGTCGTTGGCCTCATGCACGACCTATCCGCATCGTCGAAGCAATCACAGGCGCCAGCCGCCCGAATGTCTCTTTCTTGCGCGATGGTCATCTCGCTGGAGACCGGACCGATAGTTCGACGTGCCATTCGCGCGATGCGTTTGCCCCCGCATCGATTCTGCGGCCTTTCGCGACGGCATGGGATTCGATTTTGGCCAGAGCCTGCCTGTCGATCAGCGCACCGATCGCCACTCCGGAGCAAAGCCCTCGCCAACGATAAGTGGCGGACTTTCTCCACGAACTCTCGACAAACACCTTCGTGAACGCCTGACTGGACGGGGGTAGCCATGCCGAACAGGTCGCATAACCACGCCATCGTTCGGCGACTGCAGCCGCGAAGCGTCTCGAACACATCGGCTCGATGCGGTTGCGTCCAGAATGCATCAGCGAGCGGCGGGAGTCTTCGCTATATTCGCCCCCGACATCCCGAAGTCCACCAGCTTGCCTGCCAAAAAGGGGTGTTGCATGAATAAACCCGCTTTCGTCGCCGTCAGCCGCGTGCCCAGGAAGGACGACAGTCTCCATAGCAAGAATGCGAGATGATCATCGTATTCAGCGGCAGCGTGCCGGCGAAATTGGGTGTTCGGCAAGCCAAATAGCGCGATGCAGAAGGATGGTGAGGATTTCGCGTCCGCCACTGCGATGCATAGAGCCACCCTTCGCAACCGACCAGCGCAACAAAGCTCGTTATGCGGCGCGTAGGTTCGTAGACGCTTATCCAGTATCGAGATAACAAGGCCGCTGCGCAGGAACGAACTCTGAGAGCGCACCCTGCGAGAGGTTGCGCTTGCTGACGCGGCTGTGGAAGAAGCAGGGGCTCGCGCCGAAGCGCATGATCACCGACTAGCTTCGCTCGTATGGAGCGGCAAAGCGACAGATGATGCCGGACGTCGAGCACCGGTCGCACAAGGGGTTGAACAACAGAGCGGAGAATTCCCATGTGCCGCCGCGAAAACGGGAGCGGATGATGCAGGGGTCCGATCGCCGGGAGGCCTGCAACGCTTCGTCTCGACCTTGTCAGCCCTCCGCAACCTCTTCGTCCCCCGCCCCAAACGTTCTGCTCTCGCCATACATGTTCATCGCTTGCAAGCCATCGCCGAATGGAAGGCCGTGACTGGAACGCCCGCAACAATGGATTGCTAACGGCGAACTCATGCTGGTCGGCAAGGCGATACTGGCTGGAGCATCAACTCGGCCGACGAGAGTGGCCACACCATCCTAGACAGGATCGGCCGATATGCCCGGCATCGCCGCTCTGCAAAAAGCACAGCGGGCATCCAGACGTTGCCGGGTTGACTATGGGTGTCCGAACCGCGAAAAGAGGCCGCTCTTTATGAGTGGCGTGCGCTGGCAGTCTAACCCCAAGCCCCCCGCCCGGGCTGCCGGCGCGCTTCTAGGAACATCGAGGTAGATGACGAGACTCCGAACTACATTTCCAAAGCTATCGGTGGATTCACATTTCAAGCCCAATCGATTTCCTACAGCCAGGCGCGAACGTTCGATTGGAACATTCAGAATTCACATCAAGGTGCACCGCTATTGCGTCCCGAACAGGTTCGGCTGCTCGATGACGACTACGAGATTGTTCTCATCAAAGGTCTGCCACCATTAAAATTGAGGAAGGTGCGATATTTTTCGGATCGCATTCTGAAACGCATCTTTGAAAGCCAGACAGGCGCCCTCCCGGAGCCGGCGCCCTTGACGGGAGCAGAGGAGGCGCTCTCCGCAGAATCTCAACTCGATGACCCGCTGTGTGAATTGGCGCAGGACTTTGACGATACAGTTTGATGTGAGGCTAGTATGAACCCGCGAAATAGTAATCCATCCCGTGTAACAGCTTTGTCGCAGGTGCAGGACGCCGGCTTGGAAGACGGGCAAGCGGTCCAGGCCCGGCGAGTGGGCTTTGAGCAGCACGTGTCCGAGGCGCTCCGGCCGCTGTTCGATGGTCGAGCTGACGAGCCGCCTACCGGTCCAGAGGAGCTTCTGCGACTGGAAAAGGGGTTTCGCGAGGTGCTTCAGCGAGGGCAGGATCATCAAGCCGCCTCGTCTTTTTTCAGCGATCCAAGAATGCCCGCTGGACGGGATGACCCCAAGGGAAGCGTGTCGGACGCTTTCGCAGCAGCCGGCTCTAGGCACGCCGTAGTTGAGGCCGCCGCCCCGCCAGTGTTAGCTGCCAGCCAACAGCAGATCCGGCCCTCGCCAGTTGCGTTTGACCGGCCGGTATCATCCTCGGCTGCTGCAGGCGTGCGCTTGTATGCCCCTTCGATGATCTCTCGGAAGACCAGTTCCGAAAACTGCGATCAGTTGCCCGCCTTGTGCTGCCGCCTCGCCGTCGAGGTCGAAACGCCCGCGAATCAATGGAAGGTCAGCGGGCCATGGGGGCAGAGTGCAACGGTGTCTACACCGCCTGTTTGAGGGGAGAGGTACACTTGGCTTTCCTGTTCCAGCAGCATCCGGCCGCACACCGACGCGATGGGGAGCTAGAATTCAACTCGGACCTTCGCAAGGCACGCACCGCGGCTCAAACGCCGTTCGTTTGGGAAAAATGGCTCAGTACCGACAAAGCTTCTGTAATGGCCCTAGTGGCCTCGGTTGCGCTCTTGGTCGCGATACAGTGGCAAGACCCCCAGATCAACGAGGCGGTCCTAAGCGAACTGCGGACGATTCAGATCAACTACGCATTGCTCCAGCGAGACGTCGCCCGCGCCGACATGGTATTGGACTTCCGTTCCGTTGCTTCTACCGGGCAAGCATTAAAAAGGAACCTTCAAAACTACCAACGCCTTGTTGAGATTTCGCCCAATGAGAGCTCCGGGGTGCACTCCAGGTTGGTTGCACAGCTCAAAAAGTCCCTCGAAAACACAGAAGCTGCCATCTCGAACTCGGCCGCGCAAAATGAGCTTCTGCAAAGCTCTCTCGTACGCTTTGCTCGCTCGGCTAATCGCCTTTGGGGGGGAGTGTCGAACAGGCCTGAATTTTCCAATCTGATCCTTCAATTTTCGGCCAGACCGGGATTCAGCCTCGCATTACAAATCGATCAGTCTCTCCGCCGACTTCCTCCTAGCCAGGACCAAGTCACGGAGGATGTTGCCCGCGAGGGCCGCGCTATCCTGTCCTCAATGTTGAGGTTGGACCGCGCTGTCAATCGGATCCCATCCTTCGACACGTTCGCCAAGGCTGCCGAATTGGAGCGAGAACATCTGAAAGCCTACAGCTTCGCCAGCGCGCAAGCGCAGCGTACACGGCTTTTCTTTGGCTTGGTGTCCATATGCCTCTGCTTGTTTGCGACCATTCGAGCCTCCACGCTGCATGTGCGGACGAACCGGTTGGAAAGGCGGTTAGAGCTTGAAGCGGCGATGAGTGAGATCGAAGCTTGTTTCATCGACAGTCAAGCAACGAAGGCTTCGCGGCGCTTCTCCACCGAAGCGGCGCTTAGACTCATTCAATGCGTTTTCGATGCGGATCAATGCGCGCTTGCTCTGGTGGATCCGAGTATCAGCAGGAATACCGAGTACTTTGTCGCGAACAAGCGCATGCGCGTCTGGAACGCCACGCTAATCCATGAAGTCGTCTCACTTGTACACCCGGAACAGCCAGTGTTTCGCGTCGTTCCGGCGTCGGAAGTGGTTCGGACTGCCGTAGGCACTACCGGTGTTTGTCAAATTGTTGGTTGCCGGGCCTCCGATCAGCAGGCTGCGGTTTGTATCCTTGTTTTTGAAGGAGATCGCTCACCACCCTCCACAGACGACCTCCTGGTTCTGGCGAGCGCTACTGTGCGTTTAGGCAACCATCTTGAAATGCAACGTGTACACACGGAACGTAACCTTTTTGAGAGTCGATGGGAGCATGCGGAAAGGCTGACGGCTGTCGGCACAATCGCAAGCGGCGTTACACATGAATTCAATAATGTTCTAGGAGCAATAGTCGGCTACGCAGAGATGGCTAAAGGTCTTGTGCGTCGCCCCTCGAGAATTCGGGGCCACATCGGCCAAATTATCTTGGCCAGCAACCGAGCCAAACTGATTATTGATCAAATTTTGTCACTAAGCCGAAATCGGAAGCGCGTGACGATGCCTTTCGACGTCTCGGAGAGTGTAATGGATCTCGCGCCATTGCTGCGGGTTACACTTCGTGCGGATGTTCAGTTGAACTTCAAGATCAACGAGTGGCAAACGGTGATCGAGGGCAGCCCGACCGAGATACAGCAGATCCTTATGAATCTATGCAAGAACGCGTCGGAGGCTCTCTTGAATGAGGGCCGTGTCGAGATTAGCGTTTCTCGCGCTCACGTCTGTCAAACGAAGCCCGTGGCTAAGGGCACCTTGAAACCGGGAGATTACGTTCTCCTCTCCATCAGCGACGATGGCCAAGGAATCGCAAGTTCGGTGCTTCCGCATATCTTTGAGCCCTTTTTTACCACGCGCTCTCGCGTCGGCGGGACCGGACTGGGTCTTGCTGCAGTGGACCGCCATGTGAGCGCGCTCGCAGGATGCCTTGACGTCACCTCGGCTGTTGGCCGAGGTACACGCTTCGATCTCTACTTACCGGCCTGCGCTGAGGAGCAGGTCAGAGCTGATAGCGCTTTCGGCCCATGCGATGGATCACTTGGCAACGGAGAAATCATTGCAGTCGTTGACCCCGATCCAGCAGCGTTGGAGATCTACAAGGATAAGATCGCCGCGCTGGGTTATAAGCCGGTCGGCTTCGCGACCTTCGAGAGTCTTTGCGACTGGATCGAGAGCGGGAAGGCAGCCGACCTCCTAATTTTCGATAAAGCGACTTTCCTCGGGCCAGGACAGCCCGAAGCTCTACGTACCACCCTGATGACGGTGCCCATCATCGTCGTTGGTGGAAGCGACCCCATGCCGATCACATCTGGTAATCAGACCTTCGTCCTTTGGCTAGCCAAACCGGTCTCGTCCAGGATGATGGAGCATGCAATTCGTAGGATGATAATGGCATGATGCCGCCGACGCGCTCAGGATACCGAGCTACCGAGGCAGTCGGAGGCGGAGCCGGCTGGGATCCAGCAAATACAAGAGCGTCGGACGATCTCTGCGCACCCGGCTCATGGCGAGTTCCCCTCGAACACCGTCGTCGGCTCCGCCCAAGGAAGGGCTCCCCGACCACGGCAAACCTGCCGCCGTGCTCGTGACCGTCAAGGACAAGTCGCCGCGCGATGGGGTCTGCGGGCCTCCATCCTTGACAAGTCACTGCGCGCTGGCGGCGACAGGCAACGGGTAATATAAGGTCGGGACGAGGAGATGGTCGCCAATCGGTCACGCAAGATGGTTGACGAAATGACTCGAGAGCAAAGCTTGACAATCATCGCCCCATTCACGCCAGACTTCTCCTGTGCGTTCATCATCGGCTACGGCTCCTCGCTGCCCCGACAAGGCTATCGCCGCCCGGCCGGGCAAGCGATATCCCAGGTTCCGACGTGTTCCTTTCATGCTAGATTGACCTAGGCCCCGGCAGGGCGGGAGCATGAGGCTGGGTTCTCGGTCGCGGATCTGTGAGGCAAGCACGGGGTAAGCGACGGCTCGACCCACCATTGGGAAGGCCGGCTTCGGCACGGAGGTGCGGCCTCGGCGTTGAGAGGCATCGGATCGGGTGTAGCAGGACTTTCGAACTAACTGCCGACAACACACTGGATAGGCTGTTCTCGTCGTTCGGTCCAGTTCACCAACGCCTATGTCGACATTTTACGGCGCTTCACTACTAACCGGGCACCGCACGATGGCAGCTCGTTCTCTCCGGCAAAAGATACCCCCTGTGTTAGCTTCCGTGTGTCTGCTTGCCCTCACCTGCGGGATACGTAACGCCATCCCTAAAAGCATCGAATGCGGCAGCGACAGCGCGAATCCCAAAGCGATGCTCCCGCCGTACGCGGACAAAACCGTTTTCGAAGTCCACTATTCCGTCCTTGGCCAGCATCGCCAAACGCTCATCTGAACCGCGAAGACGGATCGGATCAGATCCGTGGGCGACACAGATTGCCGGCACGTCAGCCTCGAAATCGCACATTAATCGCTCGATAATTGCGGCTCGCACGCGGTCGTCGTCTGTGAGGCGATGGCCCTTCGATGTAGCCAGTCGGCCAGCTGCGATGTGCTGGATGTAGGAATCCCGTGTAACTTCGTTTTGAACGTATCCCTGGCCGGTGCGGCCGATAGCCGACGCGCCGAAACCGATCAGGGTTCTGCAGGTGTCAGCCGAGTAGCCCAACGAGTTACGTCGCAGGCGACCTGTTTCCTGTGCCAGCGCGAGCTCGTCGTCCGGAAAGGCGAAATGGTCGAGCCCGATCTGTCGGTAGCCGGCGGCAATCAGCCTCACGGCGACAGCCGCATACTGTTCAGCGCGGGCAGCGCTGTCGGGAAGAAATTCCGCCTCGATGGGAGGCGCTGGTTCTTTATTTGGGATGGGATATGCGAGTAGCCGAACAAGGCAAGCCGGTCGGGGCGCATGGCGACCGCTGCCCTCGCCGTCTCGACCCACGACACCACCGTTTGACGCGGCAGGCGTCCCATGGTGATAACAAACCACCTTGCCGCTGAGCTCGCCTGTGTCTTTGCGTTATGCCAGTCCGTTCCGCTTAGATGTCTTGGCTGTTCCCGCCGAGACCTCACGCGCACCGTTTTATTCCCACCATCCCTCCCCGTCAGCTCCGCCTGGGAAATTCTGCCAGCTTGCCGGATCCGACGAGATAATGCAGCGCTGGGACGGACTTTGCTCGCCAGCTAGCGACCGTGGTGATCTCTGCCAAAAGGACGAGGCCATGAACGCGATCGGCGCTAACGGTGGCGGTTTGTATAAGCCTTGGGGTGGGAACTGGGCCTTCTATGCTGGCGCCACATACAAGCTCAACGAGACAACTTCGTTCTACCTTCGGCTCTCTCGGTGACCAGCTCTCAGTAGCGTCGCGGCAAACGTTGCCTATGGGCTTCTTTTCGATTTCACAGCTACGGCGACTCCAAACTCAGCAGTCGGCAAGATGGAAGCTTCCAACGGGAACTGCCCAATGCGAACAAGAAGAGCAGTGTCGGCAGTAATCCTGCGCCTCGAACGCTCATCCTAACGCCGTGAAGCGTAGAGCTCCGAGGTTGAGCAGACCAAGCCCGCAACACGCTCTAAAAAAACGGCGCATACAAGCCATCCGAGATTGCAGCCTAGCCTCGGGGCCGGACGTTGTTTCATATCAGACCGGTGGGGATGAAGCCTGCCATCCAGCACCCGGTCAGTTTCAGGTCAAACTTGAACTCCCAGTCGGGTCAGAACGCGATCAACTGGCAGTCCGACGCACTTAAAAATGACAAATGGATCGCCTGCTTTTGGGCCATCCATGGGGAATTCGGGCGCGAGAGAACAAGCTCACACAGCATAAGCGAAGCTCCAGGCGAATCTTGCGCTGGCCGAGGCAGAACCATGTTTAAAGCTGCCTGTTTTCCACCTCGAACCTGTCTGAGTCCGGCCGATCGTCATAGATCGGCCAAAGCATCGGCCAGATGGCTCCCCCAATTACGGTTTGTGCGTAGTTGTCAGTACGATAGGCCTGCCGAACATCGGCCATGATCATCATCGGCAGCATCGATTTGTGTCCAAGCCTGGCGACGTCGGCTGTTTCGGGCAAAAGCCTGCACTCGCGTACCGCAGCCAACCTCGCCCCATCTCGTGCGCATCATGAACACCTACTACAGCAACCTGATCGAAGGCCACGATACGCGCCCGCGCGACATCGAACGGGCGCTGGTCGGAATTTCGATCGAGACGAGAACCGCCGCAATCTGCAGCTCGAGGCGGCCGCGCACGTTCGCGTGCAAGCCGAGATCGACCGCCTGGCTGCCGATGGGCAGTTGCCGGAACCGGCATCGGTAGGTTTTCTTCGATGGCTGCATGCGGAATTCTACCGCGATGCGGAATCGCCCATGCTGACCATCAAGGGTTCCGGCCGTGAGTTCGTCATGGCGCCAGGTGAGTGGCGATCGAAGCCAGAGCATGACGTCGCCATCGGCCGGCATGAACCGCCTTCGAGCGATCGCGTCAACGATTTCATGCAATACTTTGCCATGCGTTATCGCTTCGATAAGCTGGGCAAGGCCGGACGCATCCTGACCATTCCTGCCGCGCATCACCGCTTCAACTACATTCACCCGTTTCCGGACGGCAACGGACGCGTCAGCCGATTGATGAGCCACGCCATGGCCCTCAGGCCGGGGTCGCCGCGCACGGGCTGTGGTCGATCTCACGAGGCTTGGCACGTGGCGTGAAAAGCCGAACGGATTACAAGAGCATGATGGATCATGCCGATATGCCCCGCCAGGGTGATCTCGACGGACGTGGCAACCTCTCCGAACGCGCACTCGGCGATTTTACCTTATGGTTCCTGCAGGCGTGTATCGATCAGGTGAGCTTCATGACCGGACTGTTCGATCTCGACACGTTGGCCAAGCGGCTGTATCGGCATGTGGAGCGCAGTGGTCTGAAGCCCGAAGCCGGCCGCCTCGTGGAGGAAGCGCTCACGCGCGGTGAGTTTGACCGCGGCGAGGCATCCCGTATTAGCGGACTACCCGAACGTACGGCGCGTCAGTGTTCAATGACGTAATCGCGCTCGGACTATTGGCGTCGGAAACGCCAAAGGGCCCAGTGTCCCTACGCTTTCCGGCGGACGCTCTGGACGCGCTGTTTCCGAAGCTTTTTCCGGAAACGTAAGAGCATAGGGCGCTCACGATCTTAGGTCACTTCTCCTCGGAACCGGAAAGATTTTCACCGGATCACCCGCGGGTTCGTCATTCCGCGTTCTGAGACGCGGGAAAAGCCGGCGCACTAGAGCCGAGGCCGCCGATGCAGACATATTTGGTGTCGAGGTAATCCTCGATGCCCTGATGTCCGCCTTCCTTGCCGAGGCCCGATTCCTTGACGCCGCCGAACGGTGCCTCCGGCGTGGTGATGAGGCCTTCATTGACGCCGACCATGCCGTATTTCAGCCCTTCCATGACGCGGAAGGCGCGGCCGAGATCGCCGGTGTAGAAATAGCAAGCGAGGCCAAATTCGGTGTCGTTGGCGAGCGCTATCGCTTCCTCTTCGGTCTCGAACTTGAACACCGGTGCGACCGGGCCAAATATCTCTTCCTTCATGAAGCGCATCTTGGGTGTCGCGTTGGCGATGACCGTCGGCTGGAAGAACGAACCGCCGAGCGCATGACGCTTGCCGCCGGCAACGATCTTGCCGCCCTTGGAAGTCGCGTCGGCGATCAGCTCCTCGACCTTCTCGACCGCCTTCTCGTCGATCAGCGGTCCCTGCTGCACGCCGTCCTCGAGGCCGGAACCGACCTTCAGCCCGTTGCTGGCGGCGGCGAGCTTCTCGACGAACTTGTCATAGACACCAGCCTGGACCAGGAAGCGGTTGGTGCAGACGCAGGTCTGGCCGGAATTGCGATACTTGGCGGTGATCGCACCGGCGACGGCACGCTCGATATCGGCGTCGTCGAAGACGATGAACGGTGCGTTGCCGCCGAGTTCCATCGACACCTTCTTGACGGTGACGGACGACTTCTGAATGAGAAGCTTTCCGACCTCGGTCGAGCCGGTGAAGGTGATCTTCGACACCAGCGGATTTGCGCAGATCTCATCGCCGATCTCGCTGGCCGAGCCGGTCAGGACATTGATGACACCCTTCGGGAAACCGACCTCCTCGGCGAGCGCGCCCCAGGCAAGACCCGAGTACGGCGTCTGCGAAGCGGGCTTTACGACCGCGGTACATCCGGCGGCGAGCGCCGGGCCGAGCTTGCGAGCCAGCATCGAGGACGGAAAATTCCACGGCGTGATAGCGGCGATGACGCCGACCGGCTCCTTCGTCACCAGGATGCGGCGGTCCGCCCACGGCGATGGCACCACGTCGCCATAGGTGCGGCGACCTTCCTCGGCGAACCACAGGACATAGGACGCGGCCGAGCCGATCTCGCCCTTCGATTCGAACAGCGACTTTCCCTGCTCGATGGTCAGCAGCTCGGCCAGCACGTCCTGGTTGTCCATCATCGCGTCGTGCAACTTGCGCAGCAGCTTCGAGCGCTCGAGCGCGGTCGTCTTGCGCCAGCTCTTGAAAGCTTCTGCGGCGGCTTCGATGGCGCGGCGGGTCTCGACCTTGCCCGATTTCGGTACGGTGCCGATCTTGAGGCCGGTGGCTGGATTGTTGACGTCGACCGTCTGGCCGCTGTCGGCCTGCACCCACTCGCCGTTGATGAGATTGGCCTGCCGCATGAAATGGCTGGTTTTCTGAAGCATGGTCTGGCCTCCGTTCGGATAAGACAATCAGGATCCTGTATGCTGGCTGCGGCTCGCGCTTGCCCAAGCGCCTTTCGCGCGGCCGGCCCCTCCAGCGATGTCTCGCCGCCTCGCCGGGCGGGTTCATGCCGACTGGTCAGTCCGCGCATGGGCCGCCGCGGTCTCATCAAGAGCCGCGCGAATGCCATCAACCATGTAATCGATCTCTTTAGGGGCGATGACGTAGGGCGGGCAGATTGCCAGCACGTCGCCCATGTTGCGGATCATGACTCCGTGCTCGCGGCACCGCCGCTCGACATCGGTGCCAATTCGCAGCTCCGGCGCAAAGGCGCGACGGGTGGCGCGATCCTCGACGATCTGGATCCCCGCTATAAAACCGCGGCCGCGGACCTCGCCGACCAGTGTATGGTCGTTGAGCGCGTCCGCGAGCGCTGCATGCAGATAATCGCCGAGACGGCGCGCCTGGCTCACGAGATCGATCTCGCGGTAGATCCTGATCGCCTCGGCGGCGACGGCGGCTGTCACCGGATGGCCGGAATAGGTGAAACCGTGGCCGAACACGCCGACCTTGTGGGCCTCATCGGCGACGCACTGGTAGACCTTGTCGGAGATAATGACGCCGCCAATGGGCAGATGACCGGATGAAAGCCCCTTGGCGACCGACAGCATGTCCGGTTCCATGCCAAAAGTCTGGCTGCCGAACCAATTTCCGGTGCGTCCGAAGCCGCAGACCACCTCGTCGGACAGCATGAGGATGTCGTATTTGCGCAGCACCGCCTGAACCTTTGGAAAATAACCCTCCGGCGGTACCAGCACGCCGCCGGCGCCCATGACTGGCTCGGCGATCATCGCGGCGATCGTCTCTGGCCCCTCCGCCAGGATCAGGGCCTCGAGTTCCTGGGCCAGGCGCGTGGCGTAGTCATGCTCCGCCTCTGCCGGCAGACCGTCGAGATAGTGAAATGGCCGCGCCGCGAATATGACGGGAAGCGGCGGCAGGTTGAAGGACTTGTGCATATGCGGCAGGCCACTCAGCGCCGCGCCCATGATCGTACTGCCGTGGAAGGCGCCAAACCTGCTGATGATCTTGCGTTTCTCCGGGCGCCCCCGCGCGGCTTGGTAGTACCAGGCGAGCTTGACCATCGTATCATTGGCTTCGGAACCGGAGCCGACCAGAAAGACGCGCGCGTTGTCGAACGGCGCCAACGCGGTAAGCTGCTCGACGAGTTCGACGGTGGGCTCGTTCGAGCGGTGATTGAAGGTGTGGTAGACGGCGAGCTTGCGCATCTGGCGGTCAGCAGCGACAGCCAGCCGGCTGTCGCTGAAGCCAAGCGAGGCGCACCAGAGTCCGCCCATGCCCTCGATGTAGCGGTTGCCCGCGTCATCCGCGACGGTCGCGCCTTCGCCGGCCACGATCGTCAACGGACCATGATCCTCATGCAGGCGTGGATCGGTTTGGGAATGAAAGTGCCTGGCCATGTCCAGCACGCGCGATTCGTTGTTCATCAAAATTCTCCTTGCGACCAGATAGGCGGTTGCTTCAGCGACAAATATCTTATAACTTATAAGTTGTCGAGAAAAAATGATCCCGAGAGTGACGTCCAATGGCCAACGCACCCACTCCTTCAAACAACACCCTGCCACCCGACACCGAGCGGATCGCCCTGTTGCGCGACAGGGCAGAGTTCGTCCGGCTCGAGACGCTGCGCCTCATCCAGATCGCCAAGGTGGGCCACTATTCGTCGGTGTTCTCCTGCGCGGAAATATTCGCCACGCTCTACTACGATGCGATGCGGCTGAGGCGCGGCGAGCCGCAATGGCCGGATCGCGACCGCTTCCTGATGGGCAAGGGACATGCCGCGGTCGGCCTTTACCCGCTGCTGGTCGACTGGGGCTTCTTCTCCAAGGACGTCCTCGATGGCTACACCCGGCTCGGCAATCCGCTTGGCGATCATCCCGACATGCGCAAGGTGCCCGGCGTCGATTTCAGCTCCGGCTCGATCGGCCATGCCCTGTCCGGCGGCCTCGGCATGGTGCTTGGCGGCCGTACGGCCAACCGGCGCTTCGATGTCTATGTCCTGCTCGGTGACGGCGAGATGCAGGAGGGCCAGGTCTGGGAAGCGGCGCTGTCCGCCGCCCACCATAAGGCCGGCAATCTGATCGCCATCGTCGACCGCAACGGATACCAGCTCGACGGGCAGGTCGACGACATCATCGGCATCGAACCGTTGGCCGACAAATGGGCGGCGTTCGGCTGGCAGGTGCACGAGGTCGATGGGCACGACGTCGTCGCTCTGGCGACGCTGCTGCGACAGTTGAAGGCCGAGGCAGACCGCACCCGGCCCGTCTGCATCATTGCCAAGACCTCCAAAGGCAAGGGCGTTGGTTACATGGAAACCGAACCCGGCTGGCATCTGGGCTATCTCGCGCCATCGGACGAGGCCTTGGCCGCCGAAGAGATCAAGCGTGGAGGCAAAACACAATGAACGGCCCGATCGATACCAACTCCTGGCAGTACCGCCAGATCAACGCGCGCGCGCCTGGCCTGAGTTACCTGGCCAACGCGCTCATTGATCTGGTCGAAGACGGTTATCCGGTCTTGGCCGGTACGGCCGACCTTCAATATTCCAACGGGCTGGTGCGGTTCGCGCAACGCTTTCCCGAGCGCTTCACGCAATTTGGCATTTCCGAGCAGAACATGGTTTCGGCTGCTGCCGGCATGGCCAGCACCGGCGCCATGCCGTTCGTCGCTACATTCGCTTCTTTCCTGGCGCTGCTGTGCTGCGAACAGATTAGAACCGACGTCGCCTATTCGGCGCTGCCGGTGCGGCTGATCGGTCATCATGCCGGTATTTCACTCGGCTTCTACGGCACCTCCCACCATGCGACGGAAGATCTTGCCATCATGCGAAGCATCGCCGACCTCACGGTCGTCGCGCCGGCTGACGGCCCGCAACTGGCGGCCGCCGTCAAGGCGTCTGTCAATCATGCCCAGCCAATCTACTTCCGCATTGGCCGCGGCCAGGAACCGCTGGTCTATGAAGACGACGGCGTCGACTTCCAGTTCGGCAAGGCGATCGTTCACGGCGAAGGATCGGACCTGACCATCATCGCCTGTGGCTCGATGGTCCATCCCTCAAGGGAGGCTTACCGCGCGCTGCGCGCGGCGGGCAAATCCGTCGGACTGATCGACATGCATACGGTGAAGCCACTGGATACGAAGGCAGTGCTCTCGGCCGCGGCTCACTCCCGCTTCATTCTAACCATCGAGGAACACAATATCCTGGGCGGTCTGGGCGGCGCCGTGGCGGAAATCCTGGCGGAGGCGGGCAGCCCGGCACGGTTGATACGCCATGGCATCCGCGACGAATACAGCCTGATTGCGCCGCCAACGCATCTCTACAAGCACTACCGGCTGGACGCGGCGGGGATCGAGGCCACCGTTCTTGAAGCCCTCGGCTGAGCCGGCGGACCATAGCCATGCACGGACATTCCGATGACCGATCAGAATAACACCGCCCGACTCATTGAGCGCGCCGGTGCGGTGATGCCGGGCGGATTGCTCAGCCCGAGCCGCAGGCTCGGCGCGCCGCATGTGTTTGCCCGGGCGCAGGGTGCGTTTCTCTACGACGTCGATGGACACCAGTACACCGACTTCCATTGCGGCTTCGGCGCCAATGTGCTTGGCCACTGTCATCCGGCGGTGCGTGAACGCATCGCTGCGGTCTCCCAGGACATCGATCTTGTCGGCGCGGGAACGATGCGGCTAGAGATCGAGGTGGCGGAGGCGCTGGTCGACTGCATCCCTTGCGCGGATCTCGTCGCCTTCTGCAATTCCGGATCGGAGGCGACCTATCACGCCCTGCGCCTTGCCCGTGCCGCCACCGGTCGCAAGCGCATCATCAAGTTCCAAGGCGGCTATCATGGCTGGCACGACTATGTCGCCATGAACGTACAGTCGCACGCGCAGGCGATCGGCAAGTACGATCCCATCAGTGCTGGCATCCTCGAGGATGCCGCCCGTCACACCATCGTGCTGCCTTACAACGATGCCGGCGCCGTCGAGGATTATCTCAAGGCCAATCCAGGCGATGTCGCGGCGATCATCATCGAGCCAATCGCTCACAATATGGGGTCGGTGATCGCGACGGATGTTTTCCTGGGCGAGCTGCGTCGCCTGACCAGCGATCATGGTGTCGTGCTGATCTTCGACGAGGTCATCACCGGCTTTCGCCACGCGCTCGGCGGCTATCAGTCGATCGCCGACGTCACGCCTGATCTCGCGACCTTCGGCAAGGCGGCCTCCTCAGGCTATCCCGTTGGCGTGGTGGCCGGTCGTCGCGATCTCATGGCGCTCGTCGGCCGGACCGGGGAAGGATCCGTGTTCATGGGCGGTACTTTCAACGGCACGCCGTCGACGCTCGCCGCCATGCAGGCGACGATCGAGGAGCTGTCGAAACCAGGCTTCTACGACCGCCTGTTTGCCCTCGGCGCTTTCATGCGCACGCAGCTGGATGGCATTATCGATCGCCTCGGCCTGCCCGCGCAGAGCGCCGGGTTTGGCTCGGTCTGGCTGATCTATTTCCTCAGCGGTCCTTACCGCGACTACCAGGACTTGCTGGGCAACGACGATGTTTTCGATCTTGCATTCCGCAGAGAGATGGTGGCGAACCGGCTGATCGGCCAGCCGCTTCCGCTCAAGCGTCTCTACCTGTCAGGGAGCCATGACCGGGCGACAGTCGACAAATCGCTGGATATCATCGAGACAATCCTGCGCAAGCTCTCCGCTGGGAAACCCGCCAGCTCCTAGCCATGTTTCGCAACGGACTTATAGGATATAAGAGCGTCTCGCACTATCCGTTGTCGATTCGGTGCGGCCAAGATTGCAGCGGTGGACCATGAGCACGATGCAGCCAATCGAGCAAGGCAGTCTGTCGGCGAGAACCTATATTTCGCTGCGCGAAGCCCTGATCGCCGGCAATTTCCGGCCCGGCGAAAGGCTGTTGATGCAGGATCTGGCGCAACGGCTGGGCACCAGCGTCACGCCTGTGCGCGAGGCCTGTTTCAGGCTCGTCAGCGAGCAGGCGCTGGAACTGCGGTCAGGGCGGTTCATCACCGTTCCAGAGCTGACCCGGTCGCGTTACTGGCAGGTCCGGCTCATTCGCATCGCGCTCGAGGGGCTAGCGGCCGAACTCGCCGTCGAGCATGTTTCGGAGGCGGACATTGAAAAACTGGTCGATATCCATCGCGATTTCGTGGCCGGCGAAACGTCCGGCGATGCCGACCGCGCCCGTCGCGCCAATCGTGAATTCCACTTCGGCGTCTACCGCCTGTCCAAGATGGATATGCTGATCGCCCAGATCGAAAGCCTGTGGGTCTCGATGGGCCCTATCCTCAACGTGTATTATCTGCAGGCCGAGAACGATTACATCGGCGCGGAGGAGCACGAGACGCTGATCGAAGCGTTCCGGACCCGCAACAAGAAGGTGGCGCGTAAGGCGATCGAACGCGACATCGTGCGCGGTGGCATGAACCTGTTGCGGTATTTCGACGAGCAGGACGCGGCCGCCAAGCGGGCGTGATCGAAGCCGCCGGTCATTTGCTGGCGACCTCTCTTCGCGCTGGCTCAGGCCGCCCGAAGGCGCGCGGTGGCATCCTGGTCGACGACCCAGACGCCCTGCTCGGCGTCCAGCACCAGGGCCACCTTGTAGGATTGGCGAGCCGCTTCGCTCGTCAGCCAGCCGCGGTCAACGCTGGCCGCGACACGGCGGACATCGCGCTTGGTCGGGTCGCCGTAGCCACCGCCGCCACAGGCAACGAACTCGATGCGCTCGCCGGCGCGACACGCCTCCTCATGGAACGCAGGCAATTCCACCAGCTTGCCGTCCGTGCCGCGCTTGGCGCTGCGACTGGCCTTGGCGTCACCGCCGCCGAGCACGCCGCGCGGCGGAAAGGTTGTGCCATCGGCCGAGTAGACCAGTGTCATCTCGTGGTCGACGGGATAGAAGACACCGCCCACCGCGGGAGCGCCCTCGAACTCGCCAATGCCTTGGGTATCCGCCACCACGCCGCGCGATTCAATGATGATGGGATACATGGATTCGTCCACCTCCACGGAATCCAGCGCGATCAGGCCGCCATTCGCCGGCCCGCAATATGTCAACCAGCCGTCATAGCCGTGACGCGCGCCGCCGCCGGCGTAGCCAATGAAGACCTGGTTGACGTAGGGCTGCCCGTCCTTGAACGGATCCTTGCCCGAAATCACCCCGATCCCCGCCGGCAGGTGCGAGCCGCTCTCGGCCTGGCCATAGGGTTCTCCCATCGTCGAGAACACGCAATTGCCGGCGATGATCAACCGGTCGTTGACATTGGTGGTCGCCACCGAGGTGCCTACGGGGTAGCGGGGTTTGCCAACCACGCTTCCCTCCCGCATCAACACCTTGATCCGGCTCTTGGCGCCCTCGTTGTGCGGGATGCCGTCGTCGAGATTGTTGAAGACGCCAATGCGGCACGAGCCCGTGCAGGTGTTTTCCGAAAGGTTGAGACCACCAGGGACGTTATCCATGTTGTCACGCACATCGACCGTGATCTCGCCGGCTTCAGGGTCGACATCGATGGTGATCCGGACCGGGATGCCCTCCTCCGCCACGCCGGGGACCGGGTCATGGCGGACCTCGTAGGAGAACTTGCCCTTCGGCAATTTGGCGATTTCGGCCATGGCGCGACGTGCACCGTAGTCGAACCAGTCCTCGACAAAATCCAGCAGCGTGTCGCGGCCGTATTTTTCAAGCAATTCCAATAGACGGCGTCGACCGGTCCTGCAGGCGCCGATCTGGGCGCGCACGTCGCCCAGCCAGATGTCTGGAACACGGTTGCGCATCATGCCGATGCGCAGGATGTCCTGCTTCTCCCTGTGCTGTTCGACCACGCGCACGCAGGGAAAGTGGATGCCTTCCTCATAAACGTTCTTGGCGAATGGCAGATATGTCGAAGGCGTCGGCGCGCCAGTATCGGCGTGATGGGAAAGCGCCACGGCCCAGAACAGCGGCTTGCCATCGAAAAAGATCGGCATCGCCATGATCAGGTCGGCATGATGGGTGCCGCCCGTGTATGGGCAGTTGTTGAGGAAGATGTCGCCGTCGGCGATATCGTCGAACAACTCCGTTATCGGACGGGTCGCCAGATCCATCGACATGACGTGGATCGGCAGCGCGTCCTCGGTGGAAACGAGGCGGTGATCATAGGTCAGGATCGCACAGCTCAGGTCGCGGGCGTTCTTGATCACCGCCGAGCGGCTGGCCCGCATCACGACCAGCGTCATTTCCCGCACGACGGCCTCGAACCGGCTTTTGAGAACCGACATCAGGAACGGATCGACGCGGCGCGTTGGCGTCTCCAGGCGAATGACAGGTGAATTCATTTTATGATGCCTTGCTCGGGAAGGTTGGTGTCAATCGACGGTCACGACGATGTTGCCTTGTGGGTCGACGCGCCCGCGATGTCCGTCCTTGAGGAAGGCGGTGAACGTCGTCGCCTCCACCAGGCATGGCCCATCAAGCGCCGCCCCCGCGCCCAGCTGGTCCATGTCGTAAACAGGCAGAGAGCTCGTCCGCCGGGTTTCATGCAAATAAGCTGACCGATGGGTCTTGGCGACCGGCGCCGTCGCCTGGTCGGCCAGCCTGAAATCCTTCCAGGCATCCTGGTTAGCCCGCTTGCCCACCGCGCGCAGCTTCCAGTTGGTGAATTCGACAATGTCGCGGTCGGATCTGATCGAATAAATGCGTTCGTGCATCTGATGAAACGCTTCGACGAGACTTGGGAGTTTTTCCGCTTCGAGGCGCGGCTCATTGGCCTCGAAATGGACCTCGATTTCCCAGGACTGGTACTCGTAGCGACCAAGAAAGGAGAACTCGAAACGCCGCAGCTCGGGCTCAACGCCGGCCTGTTCGAGGAATGCCTCGCCCGACACCTTCAACCGCGCCAGGATGTCGGAGACGCCGGCGGCGTCGAAGCGCCGGGTCGAGGTCAGGAAAACCGCGCTTTCCTCCCGCGTGATATCAGAGATCAACCCGCCGAACGCGCTCAACCCAGCCATGAAGCGCGGGATCATGTAGCGTTTCAAGCCCAATATGTCGGCCATCTCGGCGATGTGGATGGCGGTCGCGCCGCCGCCGCAGACAAAGAAACTGTCGCGTGGGTTTATGCCCTCGCGAATGGTGATTTCCTCGATGGCCCCGACCATGTTGTGGTTGCTGGTGGTCTGGATGGCGTAAGCCGCGTCGAGCAGCGGGATGCCGAGCCGCGTCGCGATGCTCGCGACCGCTTTCTCGGCCAGTTCGCGGCTGATCTTGATCCGGCCGCCGAGAAAATAATCGGGGTCAATGATGCCGAGCACGACATTGGCATCGGTGACCGTCGGCGCGGTGCCGCCCGCTCCGTAGCATGCCGGCCCCGGCCGCGCGCCAGCGCTCTGTGGGCCGACCCGCAGCAGGCCGCCATCATCGACCCAGGCAATCGACCCGCCGCCGGCGCCGACCGATCTCACATCCACCTTCGCGATCCCCAGCGAGTCGTCGTGGATCATGCTGTCCGGGGTGACGATGATCTGGTGGTCGCGCAAAGCCGAGACGTCGAATGTGGTGCCGCCCATGTCACCGACGATGACATTGGCTTCGTCGCTCAGCGCCAGCGCGGCCATCGGCGCCAGCGTCGGCCCCGACATGACGCTGTAGATTGGCCGCCGCAGCATCTCAGCGGGAGGCATCATTCCACCGACGCAGTTGGCCAGCAGCAGCTCGCCCTGGAAACCAGCCTGCGACAGTGCTTGCCGCAAGTCCTCGATATAGGTGCGCACGATCGGATTGATCGACGCGTCGATAGCGGCCGCGATGATGCGCTTATACTCGCGCGACATCGGATTGACTTCATGGCTAAGCGTCACCGGCATCTCCGGCCATGCCTGCGCGATGATTTCGCGCACCGTTGTTTCATGGATGGGATTGACGACCGACCAAAGCAGACCGACCGCTATCGCTTCGACCCCATAGCGCCGGAAGTCGGCTATCGCCGCCTCGACATCGGATCTCGACAGAGGCGTGAGCTCCCGCCCGCGCGCATCGACGCGGCCCCGGGCCGTCTTCGTCAGGTGGCGCGGGACGTAGGGCTCGGGATAGTCGAGCCGCCACTGGAAGGCGCCCTTGCGCGGCCCCTCGCGCAGGACGAGGATGTCCTGATGTCCTTCGTTGAGGATCAATCCGACCTTGACGGTCTTGCGCTCGACCAGCGCGTTGGTCGAGACGGTCGAGCCGTGTACGATCAAGTCGATCTTGGTCATGAACGTCGCGGGATCGAGCCCGTATCCGGCCGCCGCCACGTGCAGCACGTTGATGAATCCCTTCTCGAATTCGCCGGGCGTGGTGGGCGATTTGAAGATCGAGATTTTCCCACCGGGCTCGGAAATCAGGCAATCGGTGAAGGTTCCGCCGATATCGATGCAGACTTGATAAGCCATTTAAGGTCCGAAGCTGTTAGCGTTTCTTGTAATCGCGGCCCAGTATCAGGCTGGCCAGAATGATGAGGCCCAAAAGAACCTGCTGCAGATACCCGTCGACCTGCATGAGGTTCATGGCGTTGGAAATGACCGTGATGAACAGGGCACCCAGCAGAGCCGCGGTGACGCCTCCTTCGCCGCCGGTCAGGCGCACGCCACCGACCACCGCCGCCGCTATCGATTCCAGGGTCAGGTTGCCGCCAAGATTGGGCTCGCCCGATCCGGTGCGCGCGGTGAGCAGCATGGCGCCAATCGCGGCCAGCAGCGAGCAGACCACGTAGTCGATCGCAACGACGCGTCCGGTTCGAACGCCCGCCGCCGTCGCCGCGCGAGGGTTGGCGCCGATGAGATACAGGCCGCGGCCGAACACGGTGAAGCGCAGGACCAGGAAGAGCAGTGCGAAACACAGCGCGGCGAACACGATGGGCACCGGAATGCCGATCAGCCGTCCCTCCGCCAAGGCGTCCGTGAAGGCCTCGGGAACGCCCGGCACGGGAAAGCCGCCGCTGACGGTTGAAGCCAGCGCCATGACGATGTTGGCCATGCCGAGCGTCGTCACCAACGGGTTGATGCCGATACCGGCGATGAGGAAGCCGTTCAGCCCGCCGATCAGCAGCCCGACGCCGAGGCCGGCGGCGATTCCCCACAGGATCGGCATATCGCCGCTTCCGGTCATCACCATCGCCGATATGACGCTGACGAGCGAGACGGTGAAACCAAGCGACAGGTCGAAGCCGCGCGTCAGCAGCACCATGGTCTGCGCCATGGCAAACAGTGCGAGATAACTGGTCTGGATCGCGATGTTCCAGAGATTGCCGCTTGAAACAATGCGCGGGTCGAGCAGACCGAGACCCAGCAGGGCCAGGAATACGAGCCCCGGCAGCTTGGCCTGCGACGCGAACTGGCGGATGTCCGGGCGAGCGCGGTCAAGAATAACCGGAGCCGCCATGTCTGGACGATCAGACATTGGCCCGCCTCCCCTGAACAATTCGGTCGAAAGCCAGTGCGCCGATGAGCACGGAACCCAGCACCAGCGTCTGGAATTTGCTGTCGATCTGCGTGAGGTTCATCGCATTGGCGATGATCGCCAGGCACAGCGCGGCCATGGCGACGTTCTCGGCGCGGCCTGAGCCGCCGCTCAATGAAACGCCGCCGATCACCGCCGCTGCGATCGTCTCCAGTCCGAGCGTCCCGCCGATCGTCGACTGGCCGGAACCGATACGGGCGGTGATCAGGACGCCGGTGAGTGCGGCCAGGAGACCGGAGAGCACATAGGCGGTAATCAACACGCGGTGTGTGCGCACTCCCGACAGTCGGGCGGCGCCGACGTTGCCGCCGACGGCGTAGAAGTGGCGCCCGAGCGCGGTCCGACGCTGCAGAATGATGGCGATGGCGATCACCACGATCGCCAGCAGCAAGACCGGCGGCAGGCCAAGCACCTGCCCTCGCCCGATGGCATAGACGAAGGCGTCGGAAACGCCATAGATCGGGATACCCTGCGTGTAATAGAGCGTAAGTCCCGCGACGATCGACAACGATGCCAATGTCACCATGAAAGGTGATAGGGAAAGGCGCGCCACCAGCGTGCCGTTTACCAGGCCAACACAGGCGCCGCTGGCCAAGGCCAGCGCTACCGGCACCAGCAGCTGGAGCCCATGCGCGTCGGGCATCGCGGCCATCGCCGCGGCCGTGACCACGGACGCCAAGGCCATCGTGGCGCCGACCGACAGATCAAAACCGCCGGTGGTCATGACGATCATCTGGCCGATCGCCGGAACCGCCAGGAAGGAGAAATTGCGCAGGACGTTGAGGATGTTCAGGCGGTTCAGAAAACGCGGTTCGATGATCGCGGCCGCGGCCGCAACCGCGACCAGAAGCAGGATGACGATCCCGCCGGTTTCCACAAAACGTCGCCGCAGCGTGTCAGGGCTCATGCTGCCTCCGTCGCGCCGGTTTCGGCGTCGAAATAGTGACGCAGCACCGCGGCCTCGGTGATGCCGTCGTCTTTGAGTTCGGCGACTATGCGCCCTTCGCGCATGACGTAGACGCGGTTGGCCAGGTGAACGAGTTCTGGCAGTTCGGACGATGACAGCAGAATGGCCGCGCCGTTCTCCACCAGGGTCTTCATAAGCCGGTAGACCTCGCTTTTGGCGCCGACGTCGATGCCGACCGTCGGTTCATCGAAAATATGGACCGAGACAGGACGCATCAGACCGCGCGCCAGCACGAGTTTCTGCTGGTTTCCTCCCGAAAACGACGACGCCGCGCGTTCCGGCGCCATCGGTCGTAGACCCAGTGTCTTCAACGGCGCGGCTATCGCCCGGCGCTCGCGCCAGGACTTGAGCAGTCCGGCCTGGGACAGTCGCGGGTCGTCGAGCGCGGCCATGGTCACATTCTCGCGGCCTGGCCGGCCAAGCGCCAGTCCCTCGGCGCCGCGATCGGCCGGGTAGTAACAAAGTCCAGCACGCAACATGCTGTGCGGCACTGGCGCTCTGACCACCTCGCCATGGAGTTCGATCTCACCGGACGTCACACGCTCCAGGCCGAATACGGCTCGGCAAAGTTCGCTACGACCGCAGCCAACCAGGCCCGCCAGGCCGACGATTTCGCCAGCTCTGACCACGATGGAGGCATCGGATAGGGTGCCGGAGACACTGATCCCCCTGGTCGCCAGCACGATTTCGGCGGGGCGCTGGCTGATTGACGGATAAAGTCGTTCGACCGGCTGGCCGACCATCATCTCGATGAGCGTCGCGTCGGATGCCGCGGCGATGGCCAAGGTGTCGATCTTGCGCCCTCCTCGCAGCACCGTGACGCGGTCCGCGAGCCGACGGATCTCCGCCATGCGGTGCGACACATAGATGATACCGACGCCCCGCGCCTTGAGGCCTGCGATGGCGGCGAAGAGTTTTTCCGCTTCACCGTCGGTAAGCGACGCGGTCGGTTCGTCGAGGATGAGTATCTTGGCATCCGAAAGCATGCCCTTGGCAATCTCGACCATCTGCTTTTGCGCCCGGGTCAGCGTTTCGATCTTGCTGTCCAGCTCGACGTGAAAGCCAATGTCGCGGAAGCGTTCTTCCGCGCGGGCACGCATCGCGCCCCGGTTCAGGAAAAGCCGTCCTTTGATCTCGCGTCCAAGAAACAGGTTCTCCTCGACCGTGAGGTCGGGGACGAGACTAAATTCCTGGAACACAGCCGCCACCCCGGCATCGCGGGATTTCTGTGGGGTCAGCGCGGAAACGGCTTGGCCGTCGATACGGCACGAGCCTTCGGTCCAGCCATAGGTTCCCGCTATCAGATTGATGAGCGTCGACTTGCCGGCGCCGTTTTCGCCGAGAAGGGCATGGACCTCACCGCTCAGCAGCGTGAAGTCGACGCCGTCAAGCGCCACCACACCCCCGAAACGCTTCGTCATACCCGTAAGTTCAAGCATCGCTGATACCACCGAACTCGAAGCGAAACGGGCGGCAGGCCAAGGCCGAGGTCTACCGCCCATCGAAGATGCGACTATTGTACCGAAAATTCAGGCTTCCACCCATCGGGCGCGAAAATCTGCGTCGGGTCGATTTTGTCGACGTTGTCCTTGGTCACGATACCCGGCGCGACCAGCAGAACCTTTTCATAGTCCTTCTTTTCCAAGGCGCGCACCGCGAGGTCGACGCTGATGCGGCCCATCATGACCGGATACTCGGCGGCAAAGCCAAGCACCTTGCCTTCCTTGACCAGCTTCAGCATCGTCTGGTTCTCGTAGGACGACATGATCACGACATCGTCGCGGCCGGCGTCGGCGACGGCACTGACGGCCGCTTCCGCCGCAGCAGCCCCGCCCCAGACGACATTGAGATCGGGATAGGTCTGCAGGGCGTCCTCGACGAGGCGCAGGCTTTGCGGAACGCCGGGCTCACCATAGAGCTCGGCCGCGAGCTTGATGTTGCCGGTTTTGGTGCTGTCGCGGAAGCCCGCCATATAGCTCTCCGCCCAGCCCGATCCCTGCGGACCCGGCAGGCCGATCGCGGTCGTCTTTTTGTCGCCGAGGTACTTCTTGAGGTACTCACCCTCCTGAAAACCCTTCTGGTAGGTATCGGGAGTGATGCGCGCGGTGATCGGAGTTTCCAGAATGGGATTGGCGACGGCGATCTGGACAAGGCCTTTGGCGTCGCCCTCCTTCAGCTTGGCCGCCAGACCGGCTTCCGAGATGGCGGCGACGAGGATACCCTGGGCACCGGATGCGACGCAATCGTCGTATTGCGACAGCTGCTTGGGCAGCGCGTCATAGCCGCCAGCCTGCAGGACCGTCACTTTGACACCCAGGCGCTTTGCTTCCTCAACGATACCGTAGTCGACCGAGACCCAGTAGCTGTCCTTGAGGTGCGGAAACAAGACGCACAGGTTCCAGGGCTTCTCGGCCTTTTCCAGCGGCACATAGTCGAGTGCCTCGACTTTTTTCAGATCGCCGCCTTTGGCCGCGTTGATCTTGAAGGGCCACCAATCCTTGGCCTGGGCGGCGTTGGGCAGGACGGCCACGCCGGTGACGAAAGCCGCCGCGAGGATGGATCGGAAAGCGTGATTCTTGGTCATGTGATTCCCCATTTTCGTGTGTTCCCGGGTCCGGAGCCGGCGATTTCGCCGGCTCCGCGGTCTGCCTTGGGAGCAGAGGCTTGCTGGCGGATCGTAGTACCGTCTAGGCGAGTTCGCCTTCTGGGCCATCCGCGCCGTTGTTCATTTTCACAGTGCTACCGTACTACTTATAAGTTATAAGTCAATAGGGTTTTCATTAGCCGATGCTCAGCCGGGAAGGTGTCTTCAATCGCGGTTTCGCTGCCTCGACCGGGATCACAATCCATTTGACGAAAGACGAGGTCGGAGACGGCAGCCATGCAACTGGCCGCGGCGATGTGGGCTTCCTCGCGACCGACCGGTATGCGGCTTGTCGATCGAGTTGCCTGACATCAAGCGCCGGCGAATAAGTCAAAGCGATCAGCGTGGCCTTCGAATACAGAGCCATTGGTCAGCAGCCGCACTTCGCTATCGACCAAATCGTCATAGGGTCTTTAGGGAGGAGATGTGCCCAGTGCATTCGCGTGCTGCAACAGCCGCGCTGAACCGCACGGCAGCGTGCCATAACACGCTGCGGTCGGATGATTGTTGAAATGACGGTTCCCCGCGCACGACCGTGCCGCTTTCCAACTTCTCTCGTCTGGCGCTTGCCAGCCTGAGTTCTTCCTAGAGGTCGGCGCCCGGATTGCGGGTGTTGTCTTGAGACTTCATTCTCCCGGCAGCCGGGCAAAGGCCCGCAACGTGGAGGCTTCTAAATGGAACGCGGGTTCCCGATGCTTAGTGGGTGGTGCTGCTTGAGCAGGGGCAGGGCAGCACAGCCTCCGCCGGCAAGCCGTCGCGGCCGGTTCCCTTGATAGCGTGCCGGCGCAAGGTCCCGCGTCACCAGGCTCGCAAATCGCGATGCACGTCCAGCCATTGCGACATGGTTTTGTCAGCTGAGAGGCCGATCCCGTGTGCCGCGAACAGTCGAAACACTGATTGGTCGGTGTGCGTTCTTGGCGTTGTGCAGCACTTCTGGCATTACTGGCCTTGCGGGGATGACGAGTCGGTCATGCGACAGTATGGATGTCCCCATCGGAATAGCCGGTCCGCCTTATCGGTCGTCACACCCGCATATCGCTCCGCTTCTAGGGAACACCCCATCACGCGAGGAAAGACATGGCCACATGCGCAGTGTCGCCAATCTAGCCGTTGGACCGACGGCCCGGCGCTTGGGCCAGTCCACCGGCTTTAACCTGCGTCACAACTTGATCCACTGATCCTAGGAGACGACAACGTTGTTCGTCATGATTTGATGGGGCGGGGATTGGCCCAAAAGCGAGCCCCACAAACTGTGCGGTTGCCAAATGCGTAATGGAGTGAATTGGAATGATCATCGTAACAGGCGCCACGCACGGGATTGGGCGGGCCTGCGTGGAGAAACTTGCGTCTGCCGGTTCCAGAGTGGTGGCGACCGGCCGAGATGCAGAAGCGGGCGCGGCGCTCGAACGCGCCAATCACGGTGTCACGTTCGTTGCCGGTGACATCATCCGTGAAGACGATTGCCGCCGTGTCGTCGACCGTGCGCTTGAACTTGGCAACGGCCGGCTCGCGGGGCTCGTGAACAATGCCGGCATGTCGAAGCGCATTGCCTTCGCCACCGCCACCCAGGACGATTGGGATGAGGTCCTTGCGGTTAATGCACGCAGCGTCTTTTTCTTCATCCGTCATGCGCTGGACGGCTTGCGGCATGGGAGGGGTTCAGTTGTCAACATGGCCAGCATCGCCGGAAAGACGGGCGAAGAAGGGCTCGCTGCCTACTGCGCCTCGAAGGCCGCGGTCATCGGGCTGACGCAGGCACTCGCGCTGGAGTTCGGCGAGGAGATCCGCTTCAACGCCGTCTGCCCCGGCCAGATCGAAACACGCATGATGGGCAACATCATAAGCGATGCACTGCGCAAGAAGCAGCTCGAACTGCGGATCCCTGCCAACCGCTTCGGTGCCCCTGAAGAGATCGCTGATGTCGTCGCTTGGTTACTTTCGAGTCAATCGAGCTATGTCAACGGCACGGTGGTGACTGTAGACGGCGGGGAAACAGCCGGCCTGCGCACACCGCGCGTCGCGCAAATCGATGGTGCTTAGGGCAATTCAGCTCAGCCGGAGCCGCGCTCGTCGAAATAGCGCAGAAGACCATGTGAGCCTCGCTGGATGTCGTTCTCGATCGCCTCGCGGGCCCTCTTCCTGTCGCCAGCCCTCAAGGCCTCGATGAGATGGTCATGTTCTTCCGCGCCGGTGTACCCGCGCGGAATTTCCCGATCGTAAACGTTAAGGATTGGACCCATCGAGGCCCACATGCTTTCGATCTGTCCGATCAGCATCGGCATACGCGACAGGCGGTAGACGCCGAAGTGGAAAGCGCGATTGGAGGATCGCGCTTCCTTGATATTACCGGCCTTATGGCTCTCTACAAATGAGGCGCGGAAGGTCTCAAGCTGTTCGAGATCGGCGGGGGCAAAATGGTCGGCAGCGTGTTCTGCCGCAAGCCCTTCAAGTGCCACGCGGATCAGCTTGATCTGAATGTAGCGGGCGCGGCTGAGGTCTGGCACCGCGGCGAACCTGCCGGAGCGCAACTCGAGCGCCTGCTCGCTGACGAGCCGCAGACAGGCTTCGCGCACCGGCGTAATGCTGGTTCCGAGCTGCTCGGCAAGATCCTGCATAAGGAGACGATCGCCCGGCGCGAAATTGCCGATGATCAAGCCATCCCGCACCTTGCTGTAAATCCGCGCGGACAGGCTGCCCATCTCCTCAGGCTGCATCTTCATAGGGCCCATGGGACTCCCCTCGCCTCTGCTGCAGATGTACGGAAATGTCCGATTGACGCGTTTCACTACGTTTATAAGTTATAATCGCTGTCTATATTTTGTTATTCAGCAGCAGACAAGTACGTGCACGTTAATTGTCTGCAGCAAACATGTCCGTTTTCATAATTATTTGTGAAATTATTGTTTCAGCCATATAAAAAAACAAGGAACCCCTTCTTTTCCGATCCTGATAATGGAATGTGACCAAAGAAGAAGGCGCGATCTCATCTGCGTGGCATGAGATGGTGTGCGAGAGATGATGACATCTGAAGGAGCCGGGAAGCTTACATGTCAATTTCCAGTCTGATGGGCAGAAAATTCCGATTCTGAGGCGACTCCGAACCGGCTGGACCGACGATGACGTCGGCACCGTCGAGATGATCCGGCAGGCCAGCAAGTCCAAAAGCTGCGTATGGCGTTGGCAGAGCGTTTCGCCGCCGAAGGGCTTCAAGGGCTGTTGCGCGACAAGACGCGGCCCTCGCGCATTGCGGCTCTCGGGCCCGAAAGCCCGCCGAGCGCAGCTCTGACAAGGCCGCGACAGGAATCGAACGACGACTGGCCAGAATTATGAAATCCCTTGCGACACTATGCAATTTCAAACATTTCAGTAACAAATAGATTTAACATTCTCTTCACTTGCACTTTGGGGCGCGTTACCCGAATTAGCTGGAGCGGCCGAAACCCCCGCAAGATCAAGCGCGTAGTCGAAATCCAATCTTGCTGGTGCTTGTCGAGGGATGCGACGCGATGGGCCGGCGCAGGTGCGCTGTGAAGCAGCACTGAGCGCGCCGAAAAACGGCTTCCCAACAGGAGATTGATTTGGATTATGTGCAGTATTTCGCCGGAAGAATCGAGCAACTCAAAGGCCGTGGCGGGTATCGTGAATTTGCCGATCTGGAGCGTCAGTCTGGCAACTTCCCAAAGGCCTGGCTCAATAGGCCCGACGGCCGAAAAGAGATAACCATTTGGTGCACTAATGATTATCTCGGTATGGGGCAGCACCCCAAAGTGCTATCGGCAATGAAGCGCGCCATCGATGCCAACGGCGCAGGATCGGGAGGATCCCGCAACATTGGTGGCACCAACCATTATCACGTGTTGCTCGAGCGGGAGCTTGCAGGTTTCCACAATAAGGAAGCAGGATTGATTTTTGTTTCCGGCTTCAGCTCAAACGATTCATCATTGAGTACATTGGCATCTTTGATGCCGGACACAATTATTTTTTCTGACGAGCACAACCACGCTTCAATTATTAGTGGATGCCGCAACAGCCGGGCCGAAAAGCGCGTCTTCCGGCATAACGACGTTGCGCATTTGCGGGAGCTTCTGCGCAGTGTAAATCCTGCAAGACCCAAGATCATTGTTTTTGAATCGGTATATTCAATGGACGGTGACATTTCACCGATCAAAGATATCTGTGACATGGCGGACGAATTTGGCGCAATGACGTTTCTGGATGAAGTTCATGCATCGGGAATGTACGGTCCGAAAGGCGCCGGCATTGCCGCGGAACTTGGCATCATGGATCGTCCAACCATCATCGAAGGGACGCTAGGTAAGGCGTTCGGCTCGATGGGGGGTTATGTGACCGGACCTGCCTCCATTGTTGACAGCATACGAAGCTTCTCGATCGGTTTCATTTTCACCACGGCGCTTGCGCCAGCGCTGGCGGCTGGTGCGCTGGCAGCGCTGCGCCATCTTCGCGATTCAGATTCAGAACGAATTGATCTGCACCGGAAAACGAAACTTTTAATCGGATTGCTGAAAGAGGCGGGCATCCCCGTCATGCCGACCCGAAGCCACATCATTCCTGTGCTTATTGGTGATCCATTCCGTTGCAAGGAAGCGTCCCGCCAGCTTCTGAATCAGCATGGAATATACGTTCAGCCAATTCTGGCGCCGAGTGTTCCGGTGGGAACCGAGCGGTTCAGGGTGACGGTTACGCCTGCCCATAGTACGACAGATATTCGGACGTTCGTCGATGCGCTCAGGCAGGTTCTGCTGCGGGACAATCTTGGCAAGGCTGCCTAATGTAAATGCTGGGGACGACAGGGCGCGCAGCCTCAGACCTGATTATATCAGCCGGGCTCGCCGAGGTGGAAGCGGCGGTCAGCGATCCGGTTCTGACGCCCGATCGCATCTTCGAATGTCATCGGAAAGCAGTTCCGTAACCCGCAATGACAGCTTTCGCGATCTTAAATGATGTGACTCCATGATTGAATGGGGCCGTTTGACGACTTGCTGCTTACACATCGGGCCGGTTTCAGATTCAGGGCTCACCATGAGCCGGTATGACCAGAGCGCATGTTCTTGTGCTGCGAGTTTGATGTGGCTTGGCGTGCCCTACCCGAGGGGTAGGTCACGCCCAGGCCCACGGGATCACACACCAACCCCAGCTAACCTGGTTTGAACGGAGCAAGCCTCCGACGCCGTCCTAATCAAAAACGCTGCAACAGATCCTTCAAATCAATTTACAAGATTTTTACAACCGTCAGTCGTTGACAATGGTACGGCACCGCGAGTCTGAGGTCCGGCACGGCCACAAAAGTGACGCCGGTACCCTCGGACCGCCGCCAGCACGCAACATCGGGATTAACAGCAATGGTAAGAAGAAGAGCGCTCATATTGGTCGAAGGCCATAGGGGTACTGGTCAGCTATACGTCCAAGCGGCTCAGTGTCTTGGTCTTCATCCAATTACTCTGACGGCTGATCCACCTCGGTACGACTATCTTTCGGCGGAAAACGTTGAGGCAATCCGTGTCGACACTGGCAATCTCGAAGCGTTGGTCCGCGAAAGTTCGCGGCTGCGTGCTACCCACGACATTGCTGGCATTACTGGCTTTGCCGGGGACCATGAATCGATCTATGCGACAGTTGGCAAGCTTTGCCGGCATTTCGATCTACCGGGACCGAACCCTGAATCGATTGAACGAAGCTGCGACAAATTCAAGCAACGCCAACTCCTCGCGCAGGCCGGCGTTCCAATACCGGCTTATCGGTTGGCAACGAATGCGGCGGAGGTAGAAAGCTCGGCTGCAGAGATCGGCCTGCCCGTGATTCTTAAGCCGGCAGTAGGCAGCGGCAGCATGGGTGTCCGATTGTGCCGCAGCCTCGAAGACGTAGCCGAACATACGACCTATCTATTGGGCGGAAAGCACATATGGCGGTCTACACCGAAAATACTCGTCGAAGAATTCGCACAGGGCCCGTTCTATAGCATTAATGTTATGGGGAATGAGGTCGTTGCGATTTGCGCCAATGACTTTGGTCCCCTCCCCCATTTCGTCATACGTGAGGTGACGTATCCGGCCCTGCTAACCGATCAGGAGCGTGAGCGCATCGCCGATGTTTCGCTGAGCTGTTTGCGGGCTCTCGGCCTTGGCTGGGGGCCAACTAACATTGAACTCCGGTGCACGAAACGCGGTCCAGTTGTCATTGAAGTCAATCCGCGTCTTAGTGGCGCGCCCGACCCTCAACTGGTCCAGTTAGCTTACGGTGTCGACCTCGTCACCGAGCACATCAAGCTTGTCATTGGCGAGGAATGGGATCTGCGCAAAAAGCATTCGCATACTGCGGCCGCGCGATTCCTGCTTCCTGATCAAGATGGCACCCTGGACTGGATTGGTGGCGACACTCAGGCAGCTGCTATATCAGGTGTGGCCGAGGTCAAATTGAATGTTGAACCCAAGACACCGATCGTCAGGAAGGGGGATTTCCGAGACTGGATTGGACATGTCATTGCCACTTCGCCCAGCCGTGCTGAAACCGAGGGCGCCCTTCAGCGAGCGGTCGACTTGATCGATTGGTCGATCACCCCTTTTCCGGCGACAATAGGAGGTGATCGAGAGCACGATGTTTGTGGGGCGTTCGGGCGGCCCACCAGTTCTGTTCCGATCAGGCATTGACGGCTTAAGATCCTTGAAACGCAGCAGTTCCGTCTACGTCAATGTCACATCAAGTTTGACGAGGCAAATGCAGCTTTGGCCACACCTGCCCTATCTCCCGCGGAACTTCTCCGCGACCCGTGGCGAGGCCGTCGGCCCAATTTGGGCCCAATTTGATTGCCGCCCACCGCCGCCGCAGGACGAACATGCGCTTGACAAGATAACCCCGGCCCGTTCAACCTGAGGCATTCACCAGGGGAGTCCCGGCAAGGGGCTGAGATACTGCTGGCTTTCGCGGCGCAGTGACCCGTTGAACCTGATCCAGTTCATACTGGCGTAGGGACGGTGCAAGCGCTTTGCGGGAGTTTACGCCCGAGGTCCTGTTTCGGCAGGTCGACAGAAGCGTCTTTTCATCCTTCCGGCACAGAACTGGGTCTCCAATGCATGAGCAAAGGAGCCTCAAGATGAATGCCCTTACCCCCGCCGTGTCGACGGGACCGCTGCCCGCCTCGCGGAAGATCCACAAGCCCGGCACCATCCACTTGCAGATCAAAGTGCCGATGCGCGAAATCGCCGTCCATCCGACAGCCGGCGAACCGCCCGTTACCGTCTACGATCCGTCGGGCCCCTATACCGATCCGGCTGTCGAAACCAGCATCGAAAAAGGCCTGGCCCGGCTTCGCCACGAATGGATCTTGGCGCGCGGCGATGTCGAGGGCTGTGACGGCCGCCATGTCCGGCCGGAGGACAACGGATTCGCGACGGGCGAACGCCTGACGCCAGAATTTCCCATCCGCCACCGACCGCTCAGGGCCAAAGCAGGCAAGGCGGTGACGCAGCTTGCCTACGCGCGCGCCGGCATCATCACACCCGAAATGGAGTTCGTCGCCATTCGCGAGAACCTTGGTCGCGAGATCCTGCACGGCAAGCTTGAGCGCGACGGCGAGGCTTTCGGCGCGACGCTGCCCGATTTCGTCACGCCCGAATTTGTGCGTGACGAGGTGGCGCGCGGACGGGCGATCATTCCCGCCAACATCAACCATCCCGAGAGCGAGCCAATGATCATCGGCCGCAATTTCCTGGTCAAGATCAACGCCAATATCGGTAACTCCGCCGTCACATCGTCGATGGCTGAAGAGGTTGAAAAGATGGTGTGGGCGATCCGCTGGGGCGCCGATACGGTGATGGACTTGTCGACCGGCCGCAACATCCACAACATCCGCGACTGGATCGTGCGCAACGCGCCGGTGCCGATCGGCACGGTGCCCCTCTACCAGGCGCTCGAGAAGGTTGGCGGCATAGCCGAGGATCTGACCTGGGAGGTGTACCGCGACACGCTGATCGAACAGGCCGAGCAAGGCGTCGACTATTTCACCATCCACGCCGGCGTGCGGCTGCATTATATCCCGCTGACCGTTGACCGGGTCACGGGTATCGTCTCGCGCGGCGGCTCGATCATGGCCAAATGGTGCCTGCACCATCACCGGGAAAGCTTCCTCTACGAGCACTTCGCCGAAATCTGCGACATCGCCAGAGCCTACGACGTCTCCTTCTCGCTCGGCGACGGTCTTCGTCCAGGCTCGATCGCCGATGCCAATGACGCGGCGCAGTTCGCCGAGCTGGAGACGCTCGGCGAGCTGACGAAGATCGCCTGGGCGAAGGATTGCCAGGTGATGATCGAAGGGCCCGGCCACGTGCCGATGCACAAGATCAAGGCGAACATGGACAAGCAACTCGCCGTCTGCGGCGAGGCGCCGTTCTATACGCTCGGACCGCTGACGACCGACATCGCGCCGGGCTACGACCACATCACCTCAGGCATCGGCGCCGCGATGATCGGCTGGTTCGGCACCGCCATGCTCTGCTACGTCACGCCCAAGGAGCATCTCGGCCTTCCCGATCGCAACGACGTCAAGATCGGCGTGATCACCTACAAGATAGCCGCGCACGCCGCCGACCTGGCGAAGGGCCATCCGGCAGCGAAGGTCAGGGATGATGCGCTTTCGCGCGCGCGCTTCGAGTTCCGCTGGGAGGACCAGTTCAATCTGTCGCTCGATCCCGAAACCGCGCGGTCCTTCCACGACCAGACCTTGCCCAAGGAGGCGCACAAGCTGGCGCATTTCTGCTCGATGTGCGGACCGAAATTCTGCTCGATGCGTATCTCCCACGACATCCGCGCCGAGGCACAGAAAGAGGGCATGGCGGCGATGGCGGCGAAATACCGCGAGGGCGGCGATCTCTACCTGCCGGCGGACGAGACCGGCGCACCGCTCATACCTCAGCCACGTGAGCCATCATGAAGGTCTTGGTCAAAGGGGCGGGCGTTGCCGGCCTCACCGCCGCCTTCGAGTTCGCCGCACGCGGCGCGGCGGTTACCGTTGCCGAGACAAGGCCTGCCCTTGGGGGCAATGCGTCGTGGTTCGCCGGTGGCATGTTGGCGCCGTGGTGCGAGCGTGAAAGCGCCGAGCAGGCGGTGCTGGATCTCGGACGTGACGCTGCCGACTGGTGGGACGCCGCAACGTCCGGCTTGGTAGCACGACGGGGAACACTCGTCGTGGCCGCGCCGCGCGATGCGGGCGAGCTCGACCGGTTCGCCAGCCGCACGACGGGCTATCGGCGCGTCGAGGAAGATGAAATTGCCTTGCTGGAGCCCGACTTAGCCGGCCGCTTCCGCCGCGGATTGCTCTTTCCCGATGAGGGCCATCTCGATCCGCGCCAGGCGATGGCAGCACTTCATGACAAGCTCGCGGCCACGGGGGTCGAGTTCCGCTTCGGCGCCGACGCCCAGCATGTTTTTGGTTTCGATCGTCAGATCGACTGTACGGGAATGGCGGCGCAAAATGGCCGGCTGCGCGGCGTTCGCGGCGAAATGCTGATCCTGCGCACCCCAGACTTCTCGCTGTCGCGCCCGGTCAGGCTGCTGCATCCGCGCTTTCCACTCTATGCCGTGCCGCGCACCGACCACCGTTTCATGATTGGTGCGACGATGATTGAAAGCCAGTCCGCCGGACCGGTTACGGCGCGCTCCATGATGGAGCTTCTGGGTACCGCCTATGCCCTCCATCCGGTCTTTGGCGAGGCCGAGATCGTTGAAACCGGTGTCGGCGTCCGCCCAGCCTTTCCCGACAATTTGCCGCGCGTCGAAACCAAGGAGGAAATCATCGCGATCAACGGGCTCTATCGTCACGGTTTTCTCCTGGCTCCCGCCATGGCGCGCCAGGCTGCCGACCTGGTTTTCACTCAAGACAGAACCAAGGAGCTTGCTCATGAAACTGATGGTCAACGGCGAAGCGCATGAGGTTGCCGCCACAACGCTGGAGGCGCTGCTTGCCGCGCTTGACTATGAGGGCGATTGGCTGGCGACGGCCGTCAACAACGACCTCGTGCACAAATCCAACCGGGCGGAATTCCAGTTGAACGACGGCGACCGGATTGAAATCCTCTCGCCCATGCAGGGCGGCTAGGCCATGATCGAGCTTTATGGAGCCGAGCTTCCGTCGCGCCTGCTTCTTGGCACGGCTCAATATCCTTCGCCGGCCATCCTTGCCTATGCAGTCAGGGCTTCGGGCACGGCGGTGGTGACCGTCTCGTTGCGCCGTGAAATGGCAGGCGGCAGGGCTGGCGAAGAATTCTGGTCGTTGATCCGCTCGCTTGGTGTCAGAATCCTGCCCAACACTGCTGGCTGCCACTCAGTCAAGGAAGCGGTCACGACCGCACAAATGGCGCGCGAAGTCTTCGGTACGAACTGGGTCAAGCTTGAAGTGATCGGCAACCATGACACGCTGCAGCCGGATGTTTTCGGTCTGGTCGAAGCCGCCCGCATCCTGTGCGAGGACGGTTTTGCTGTATTCCCCTATACCACCGACGACCTTGTCGTTGCCGAGCGGCTGCTTGCGGCGGGCTGCAAGGTCTTGATGCCGTGGTGCGCGCCGATCGGTTCCGCTCTCGGACCGATCAACATCACGGCGCTGCGCTCGATGCGCGGACATTTCCCTGATGTTCCGCTGATCGTGGATGCGGGGCTCGGACGGCCGTCGCACGCGGCAACCGTCATGGAGCTCGGCTTTGACGCCGTACTCCTGAACACCGCAGTTGCCAAGGCGGCCGATCCGGTCGGCATGGCGCGTGCGTTCGGCAAGGCGGTCGAGGCCGGTCGTGAAGCTTTCAGCTCGGGAATGCTCGAACCGCGCGACGTCGCCGTGCCGTCGACGCCGACAATTGGCAGGGCAGTTTTTTCATGAAGCTCGATCCGTTCTACCTGATCGTCGACAGCGCCGCCTGGATCGAACGGCTGGTGCCGCTTGGCGTCAAGCTGGTTCAGTTGCGCATCAAGGACAGGGACGAGGCCACGCTGCGGACGGAAATCCGCCGCGCGAACGGCGTCTGCGCGGTCCAAGGCTGCCAACTGATCGTCAACGACTATTGGCGCACGGCAATCGAGGAAGGCTGCGACTTCGTCCATCTCGGCCAAGCGGATTTGGCTGCGGCCGACCTGCTGGCGATTAAGTACGCTGGATTGAAGCTCGGGCTTTCCACGCACGATCATCTAGAACTGGAAACGGCCATCGCTGCCGAGCCCGACTATATCGCGCTCGGCCCCATCTATCCCACCATCCTGAAGCAGATGAAATGGGCGCCGCAAGGGCTCAAGCGGATCAGCGAGTGGAAGCATCGGGTGGCGCCGATCCCATTGGTCGCCATTGGCGGCCTCAACCCCGACCGGCTCGACGGTGTTCTCGCGGCTGGTGCGGACAGCGCGGCGGTGGTCACCGACATCACGTTGAATGCCGATCCCGAAGCGCGCACGCGAGAATGGATCGAAAAGACAAAGCCATGGCGCTGAGGCGAGAACCGCATGTGCTCGTGGTCGGCGGATCTGACTCCAGCGGTGGAGGCGGAATAGCACGCGATATCGAGACGATCTCTTCCATTGGCGTGCGCACCTGCCTGGCTGTCACAGCGCTGACCGTGCAGACGCACGATGCGGTCATGGAAATCCACTCTATGCAACCCGGTCTGGTGGCCGGTCAGATGCGTGCGGCGTTGCAGGCCAACAAGGTGGCGGCCATCAAGATCGGGATGCTCGCCACGGTGGAGATCGTCATTGCGGTTGCCGAAGTGCTGCGCGAAAATCCGCAGGTGCCGGCAGTGCTCGACCCGGTGCTGGCGTCGACGTCAGGCCGGACGCTCCTAGAGGCCGGCGCCATCGCCGCCCTGAAATGCGATCTGATGCCATTTTGCCGTCTGGTCACCCCCAATCTCTTCGAGCTGGCACTCCTTGTTGGCTCGGAGCGGGCAGTGGATGAGGACGGCGTAGTGTGGCAAGGCCAGGAATTGCTGGCAGCCGGCGCGCGGGCTCTGCTGATCAAGGGCGGCCATGCATCGGGACCGCAATCAACCGATATTCTGTTGCGCCCCGATCACGAATCAGTCCGCTTTGACACGCCGCGTCTTGCCGCATCGATGCGCGGGACGGGCTGCATGCTGGCCAGCTCGATTGCGGCACATCTGGCGAAGGCGCAATCAATCGAGTACGCCGTGCGCCAGGGCAAGCTCTTTGTGTTAGAAAAGCTTCGGAAAACCCCAGCCGAATAGCCGTAGCTGACGCTGAAATGGAAGCCGTAGCCCTCCTGCCCTTTTTTCCCAGGGAGTGACGGATGAGGCCGCTTTGCAGATCGGAATTCAGCAGCGCCGAGACAAGCTGCCCTGCCAGGCCGGGAAAGTAACGGGACTCTTCCTGCGGCGAAGCGCACTGCCGGTCAGGCATGGGGATGCACCCGTACCTCCTGGCGAGTGTGAGGCCGCAGGAGGGAGGCATTTCAGCGCGGCGGGGGCCGCCGGATCTGGCCCTGCAGTGCTGGAGCAAAGCAAAGGCCGGTTTGATCCCGACCGGACGATTCCGGGGATTTCTACGAGGCTGCTCGCGACGCCGGCATTGAGTTCTACCAGCTCCTGAGCGGCATGCGCGACCAAACCCGGCTGAGTGTCACCGCAGGGATGTTCCACGAGTGGGAGGCATTCTTGCCACCGTCATCGGGAAGGGCTATCCGCTCAAACAGACCGAAGATGACATGTGAGAGGTAAAGAAGGACTTGCGGGAGCACGTCATAGATCAGCTCGTACAATCGTCGTCGGTGTGGCGTTTGAAGATAAAATTGAAGTTTTCGGGCGTGGTCTCAAGCTCAATTCGCTGCACAGTGACGAGATGCACTGCGTGCTGGAACAGCTTCTGAAAGCCTGATGGGTTCGCTTGTGTGAAGAGTGCCCGATCAATAAACTCGGAATCGAGAACCTCAGCCACCTCAGTCATAGCTAGTGCGCTCGACAGAATTTCAACTCGTTTTCCTTTCAATATACTCGATGTAATTCCTCTGGGACTGTTTGTTGTGAAGGCATGGTAGAAACCGTTCTCGTCGCCAAGCATCCACGAGAGATAAAGAAGATTATCGGTAAGCGGCTTTCGTAGCAGGTTGAGTGCCACTATTATCTTTCGCTTTTCAAGGCATCGAAGCGACTCATAGATATGATGCAGGCAATCAGACACCATCGCGATTGTGATCTGATTTAACACGGCTTTTCGCGCTTCGGCCTCATATCCGCCCGCTCGCATCGCTGCGATAGCGTCGGCTTTAGCTGCGTGTTTCTTGAATGCTTTCGCTTCCGCTTTGTTGCGGAACTTGAAGCTTACGACATGTGCCTCCGCGCCTTCATACTCCACCATGAGGCGGGCACTCTCGTCATGAAGGAAGAAGCAATACTCGTGGGCCAATCGCAAGTCGTTTGGTATCCAACAGAGACGGTTGCGGGGAATGAGGTGGACGCTGTTCGGCATTGGCGAATCCTAACAAGCGATTGGTTTCCACCTTTTCGTGGCGCGGGTCTGGATCGTCGGTGAGAAATGGGTCCGGACGTGGCCGAAGATGCTTTCCAATCGAGTTTCATTCCGTATGATCCCGCACACAAAAATCAAGGCCCGCTGGCACGCGATCCTCGAATTGCTATCCGAAACCAGTCGAATTGAGATCATGCGCGCGCTATATGGCAACGGAGCGGCATGTGGGCCGGGACTAAACAATTGAGCACGATGGACCAGGTGCCGGCGGAACCAGCGAAGGAGGAGGAAAGCGGCTCCAGTCCGGTCGGGCGCGGGGGTGCCGGAACCTATATTGAGGGCGAACTGGGCGCCTATTATCTCCTTCAAATGCTGGCCGGCAGCGAAGCGCGCGGACTGCCGGACGCCCGGATCGAACGGGTGCAGTTCCAGGGGGTCGACGAAGGTTACGCACTGGACGATCTGATCGTTCATGGGGCATCGGGTAAAGGCGACTCGCTGCTTGAGATCCAGTCGAAGCGCACGATCAGTTTTGCGCCGAAGGACAGCGTTTTCCAGAGCGTCTGCGGCCAGATCGCGCGGAGCGCTCCCGAAAGCCAGCCGGCCGACCGCCATCTATTCGCAGTCGCAACCCAGCGCACCAGCTTTGCAATTTCCGGTCCTTATCAGGACGTGCTCGAATGGCGCGCACGGCAAAGACGGGGGCACAGTTCTTCGCGCGGCTAGCCCTCAAGGGCGTCGGCAGCGATGCAATGCGCGGCTTCGCGCAGACCTTTCGCATCAATCTTGTCGCCCAAGGCGTGCCGGACGACGCCGAAGGCGTTTGGAACGTTATCCGGCGATTTCTAATCCTGGAGTTCGACTTCGAGTCCGGCGCCCCGCAGGCCCGGACGCATGCGCTCACGGTCGCGGGGCAGGTGCTCGCGCCTGAGGACGCGTCGCGAGCCAAGGCGCTTTGGAGCAATCTCATCGAATTGGTCATCCTGACCGGCAAGACCGGAGGTTCAATCACCCGCGATGAACTGCCCGCAGCGCTGGCGGCGCGTGGTTTCCGCCTGGCCGGCGCACGCAACTATACCTTGGCGCGCGCCCGGCTGGCGGAAATGTCCCGCTTCGCGCTGATGGACATCGGCACGTCGGTCGGCGGCATAAATCTGCCGCGCCTGAGCGCGCTGGCGGCATTCGAAGCGGCCCGTGACAAGCACCGCTTCGTCGAGATCACGGGCAAACCTGGTGCCGGCAAATCCTATGTGCTGCGCCATCTTGCCGAGCGGCAAGGACGGGAGGCGCATGTCATTGTCCTTGATCCGATCGGAACGCCCGATGGCGGCTGGGCGGCGCTCGCGCAACGGCTCGACGTCCCAGGAACTGCCAAGGATTTCCTCGGCGACCTTGCCGCCGGCGGCGGCGGAACCCTTTTCATCGACGGGCTCGAAATGTTCGCCTCGGAGGAGCGGCGCCGCACTGTCAATGACGTCCTTCGCGAGATCGCCGGGATAGACGGTTTCTCGATCGTAGTGTCTACCCGGCCCACTCTCGGTGTCGAGGGGAGTAACTGGCTCGCCGAAGACGCGCTCGCTGTGCTGGGCGCGCCACATCTGGTGTTCGTGGGCGAACTCGACGACGAGGAGGTTGCGGCTCTGAGCGCGGCCGCACCGGAACTAAGCGCGCTCCTCTCACGGGGCCATCCAGCCGCCAGCATTGCCCGCAATCTCTATCGCCTGACCCAGTTGCTCAAGGTGCCGAGCACAGTTGAGATTCGCACCGAGCTTGCTGCGGCAACGCTTGCCGGCCTCGATACGATCGAGGCGTCCATCGATTCACCGGCCCGTGACTATTTGCTACGCAGCCTGACGATGAGCGAACCGAAGCGCGACCGCCTCGGCTTCTATCATGACGTGCTACGCGACTGGGCGATCGGCGCACGCTTGCACGAAGACTTGGCGCTCCTTGCCGGTCTGGACCTCACGGTTCCGCCCTCGCCGCGCTTGGCGCGAGGTATCGAGTTCGCGGGCCGGTTCGCGCTCGAAAAGGAGCAAGACGGCTCGGCCTGGCAGGCTCTCCTGGCCGCACTGTCGCCTCCAGGCGCGCACGGTGCGTGGCGGCGCCAGGCGCTCATGGCGATCGTTAGATCCGAGCTTTCCCCGGAGCTTCTGAACCGCTGCAGCGCGGCGTTGCTTGCTCAGGGCGGCGCCCTGCTGATCGAGCTTTGCACGGCGATCACCGCAGTGGAGACGGTCTCGGCCGCCGAGCTATTTTCGCGAGCCGCCGCAAAGGGCGCCGAGCTTCCGGCCATGCCGCCAAGTTCGTTGCGAGCGGCAGCGACCCCATCGGCACCGACCGTGCTGATGTGGTGCTTCGCCCATGCCGCCGAGATACCGATCCAGGCGATCGGGGTCGTCGTCAAACTCATCGAGATTCAGTTCTTCCTCGCGCTGAGTGTCTCCGAATACGGGCAGGCAGCGGCTAAGATGCTGTTCAAATGGCTGATGCAGCTCGACTTGTACATGACCCAGATCAGTATCCCATCTCCATCAGATGGCGTGGAACTTGAAGGGCAAGCACGCCAGCGGATGATCGAGGATCTTCGCACCATGGCGCTATTGCTGGCGGCGAACGCGCCGGACGAGGCAAGAGCCTATCTCACGGCGGTGGCGGCCGAAAACGATCGCTACAAGGTCAAGGAGATCCGGCCATTCAGCCGAACGCTGGCGAGCGTCGCGCCCGCTGAGCTTGCCGCGCTCGTCGAGGCCAGCCTGATCGAACCGCCGCGCCGCGGCAAATCGAGACGCGATTCCATGGACCGCGCGCTGAGTTTCGCCGATACCGACTATATGCCGCCCTCGCCGGCACAGCCACCTTTCCTCGATCTGCTCGATGTGGCGCCGGACATCGGGCTGGCGCTCATTCGAAAGCTCGTCGAGGCGGCCGTGGCCTTCCATGCCGACGGGAAGACAAGGGAAACGAACGGCTACACGGTCGTCGTCGACGGCAAGCCGCGCTTCTTTCCCTGGGTTCAGACCTATTTCTGGGCCCGCGATCAAGCACAGGAATATTCCGCGGCCTCGGGACTCATGGCGCTTGAAGCATGGTCGCAAGAGCGGCTCGACAAGGGCGAAGACGTTCGGGCCGTTCTCAGCGATATCCTCGGGCCGGAGGGCAGCTGTGCGGCTTATCTTCTGATCGCGATTGATGCACTCGTATCCCATTGGCCTGGCACGAGGGACGCGCTCGTCCCTTTCATGGCCAACCCGGATTTGCTCGCCAACGATCGCGCGCGGGCCACCCATGAGGCGTTCGGACATATGATGTTGAGACAGAAGGAGCCGAACGGCCGGGTGAAGCTGGCCGATCTCGCGAAGCGTCCATCGCGCCGGTTGATGCTCGAACAACTCGTTCCGTACTATCTGGCCGATGACGATGCTGGACGCGGCCTTCGTGCATTGCTTGGGAGGGCTGTCGACGAGATCGGACCCTATGCCGATCATGCCAGCTTTGGAGACGCCGCGTTCATGGGGGCCTATGCCCTCAACATGCTCGACCAGGCCAATTGGGTCGAGGTCGATGGCGGACGCGGATACCAGTCCCCGCCATCTGAAGCCGAACATCTGGCGAAGCTCGAAGAGAGCCGGCTGAAGCTCGTCCATTCGAGTACGGTCGAAGCGAAGGTTCACCTGGCGACGAATGATCCCGCCAAGGGTTCGGCGGAGGTCGCGCGCGAGGCGGTGGACTATGCCGCCGGCGATCTGCCCGACGACAGCGACACCGACCATCTCAAGTCGCGATCGACACGTCTGATCGCGACGGCCATGCTAGTCGCACGCGATGGTGATGATACCCTTCTGGACCAGAATGAAGGGTGGGTCCGGGCTGTCATTGCCAAGGCGCTCGAAGAAGAGAAAGATCCCTATGGCTCCAGAGAGATGCTGCAGTTCAACCGGCCTGGGATGGGAATCTGCGCGCTGATCCACCTCTGGCATCGGCGCAGGCTCCCAGCAGATCGCAATCTTCTTATGAAAGCAGCTGCCCGCTGCGATCGCGCCGCCGTGCCAGCCTTCATCGCCGCGCTGGTGCGCATCAATGAGACTGATCCGCGACTTCTCAAATCGACCATCCGGATCGCTTTCGAGTGCCGCCGCTGGCGTTGGCAACCTTATGATGAGGATCCAGCGGACCGCGAAATTTATGATGTCGAGAAGACGCGCCTTGATCGAGACGCGGTCGCAGCGGAGATCGCCTGGCTCGACGGCGGACCCGAACCGTCTTGGCCTGTCCTTCCGGAAGAGAAGCCGTCTTTGCGAAACAGGCCGCGGGTGAGGGTCTCCGCCAACCCAGCGCACAAGCTTGAATGCAATGAGGATGGTGTCGAGCCGCAGTCGAAGAAGGCGTCGATCCACGTCGACACACAGGGCATCGCTGAATGGCTGGGCCTCCTGAACGCCGAGGGGAGTGCGACGCCGGATTGGTACGATGAGGTGATCGACGCTTATGCACCTTGGTCTGCACGCGCGAATGCCCATGGCTATCCGGCGGACGCGGATTTGAACCGGGCGCCGGACGGTTGGAATCGCCAATTCTATATCCTGGTCGCATCTGCGCTGCTGGATGCGGATCATGACCGTTTCGAGCAGCTTCTGCTGCCTCTTCTTGAGCTTCCCGACCGGTCGTTCTGCGATGTTGCCGACACGCTCATCCACGCCGCCGACGTCTGCTATTTTAACGACAGGAGCCGCCATGCCGATCGCGCACGCCAGCTTCGCGGTCGCCTGGTTACGCGCACGAAGGCACTTGTACGCTGGTCATGGGACAACCGGCCTGGAGATTTACGGATCGATCACAACACAGGGCCGGTTATCGCGAAGTTGCTAATGAATCTCTACAACCCATTCGCCGGCACCCAGAGCTATCTGGTCCCAGCAGTATTCGATCGGGTAGATCCAATTCTCGACACGCTACGACCGCTGCTGCCCGGTGGCCCGACTGCGTTCGTTGCGCTTTGCACGATGAACAGCCTGTCGGTCGCACCCACGGCGCGGCACCTGGATTTCCTCCTGTTCGCGGTCGAGACATGGCTCCATGCCACACGAGACGACCCTTCGATGTGGCACTCCCTCGGCATCGGACGAAAGGTTGCGGAATGGTTTGAGATGGTGGCGGTGGCAGATCCATCTCTGCTCGGCCGCGATCATCCAGAACGGGCACGGATCGACGTCACGCTCGGCCGACTAGTCAGCCTGGGAGTGTCGAGGCGCATGAAATTGAAATGCGGATCGAAACCGAACAGGCAACCACTGGCGTCAGACGGTGAGGATTGCTTTTTTGGGATGTATCCCCGTTGAACATGTAGCAGCCGAAGCGCCATTTCCGCGCCCATAGCCTAATCCGAATCAAAAGAGGTTGAACGATGCGCCGGCTATTCGGCTGCTTGCGTCTGCGCCCTCGCGGTTGCGGCAATCCTAGGTGTAGCTATTGTCCTCCTTAGTGGCCTTGAACACACCGAGCTTAAAGGCTTGCTCCCCGGTGCTTCTCATGCGGAACTTGGTCGACCGCTTCGAGCCAAAAGCGTCCAAGTAGTCAATTTGCCCGTAGACGTAGAGCGCCAGTTCTTCTTTTTTTATGGCAGTGATCTCCCACGCTTCCAAAGCGCGGTGTGTCGGCATTGAAAGTGTAATAGCGCTGGGCGGCAAAACCAGTTGGTTGGGATGGCCGGCGGAGTCAAAGGGTTCCAAGTCCCCGACCAACGGATACTCGCGAAGTTTGATGAGCGTCCACTGGGACATTTTAGAAGCCGGGGTCGCGCCGAAATTCTTGACGTGGGCTACGGCGGTGATCTGTTCGGCCTCGAACCCGGTTGGGGCCGTGACACCCTCCAAGCAGACATAAGCACGCAACTGCGCTCTCGTGGTTCGAATACTGGTGATAGCCGTCCAAACGCTGATAATCAAAGCGATCACGGCAATGAGCGTGCTAGCGGCCCCGACGATGATTTGGGCCCATGCCGGTACTTCCTGCCTTTCAGCGGTTGCAGCTCCTCTCTCGGCAGCATTGGCAGCGCGTACCTGGGCGTCCAGATCGGCAGCATCGTGCTGATCGGCCTTTTCTTCGCGTTCAGTTGCGTGGGAGGACTGTCCTGGGGTCTCCACAATGGTCACCGGCAGCCCCGTCTTGGCAATGCCGCTGCTTCCGTCATTGGATTGCTGGGCCTGTTGCTTTGCTACGGATGGGCCTTCACCGGTCACTCCTTGGGTTTCTTGCGCGCTTGCGTGAGTGGTTAGCACTATGAACAGTGCCAAGATTGGAGCCTTCATGGCGATCTCTCTGCTAGTCGGATGCGTTGCCTGTCTTGCTGCGCTCAATGTGCACCTGGGGCGGGTCCGCCGCCATCGCCGGGCGTGAGGAGATATTGATGTCCACGAAGCGTTCCATGCTTCCGACGACAATGTCGTATTTGATGCGACCGTGCGCACTTGGGCCTCCCCGAAATGCCGATTGTCCCAAATCGCGGTACGCGTTTGAGCGAGGGACCAAAAGAGACCGGCAAGAGCCGCGATGCTTACGAACAGGCCGGCTAGGGTGGTTATGAAAGTCCACCGAGCCCAAGTGGCCATTTCCTGTTGCGAGGAAAGGTCATACTCGCCGCGTTGTGACTCGCGGGAGGCCTCTACTATTTCCTGTACGCATTCAAGAACGCGGGCTGGCTCGACTTTGACGCATTCATGTTCTATGCGCTGCTTGGTGTCGGCAATATATTGCTGGGAGTTCTGATCGGCACGCTGGGAGTAATTGGTGTCTAGCGATCCAATTGAACAGCCCATGGCAAAAATCAGGCAGCAAAGGACAGCGAAACATATCGCTGTCACTACCCCAAAGAGCGGACCCCTGTTGCTGTCGAACATTGAGTTAGAAACGTTGCCCGATTTCCCCTTGCGGCAAGTATCACGTACAATGAGTGTTACCGCAATAACGGAGCCGACCAAGGATGCCGTTCGCGGCCTCAAGGGGCAGTTTATCACTCTGCCTTTCGAAACCTGTCACACCGGTGTCGGGCCCCAATAGAGACATTCCACATCTTTACACGCAGCGTCGGCCCCTGGCGCACCGAGGGCGGGGCTACGCTGTTTGCGGCTTCGCCCCGCCCGCCACTCGCACCAACCCTCGCTACGTCCACCCGCCCATCTGCTCTTCATGCCGTTCCGCATCGAACGCCTGCTTCCCCTTCGCATGCCATAGGTTGCGCACTTGCTCGCCTTCACCCGCGGACGCCGAGCCCGGTCAGGACCGTGAGCGCAGTCCGGGAAGAGAAAATGGCGGAGCGCAGACCGGAGATGGCGGCCCTACGCCTGGAAGAAAAACTCCCGCCACCGGAGTGTCGCGCCACACGGATGTTCCGGCGGACCCGGAAGCGGCATTGCGCAGCGCTCGCACCAAGGCGCTCGTGCGTCACGCCCGTGCACTCGACGCGATCCTGAGCACTGGAAATGCGGACGGACAGGGCAGTCCCGAGCAGATGCGCGAATTGAGGGATGCCCGTAGCGCTTTCGAGAAGGTGCGGCCGTATTCGATAGCCTGCCAAGCAGAGGTCGAGGCCACAACTGCGGTTTTAAAGCTTCAGGACAAACTCCCCCACATACAGGCGCGCTCGCTTCTTGGCATCGTCGCCAAGCTCGAAATTATCGCTGGTGCAGATCGCGATATCGACGATCCGACAGACTTTCCCTGGCCGCATATTGCTTCGATCCTTGACGACTTGAAGAAAATCGTCGGGAGCCTACCGCGTGGACGGCCTGAGCGATCCGTCGTTCAGGCGGACTGCAGGCAATATCAAGCGATCGCGGCCAACCTGGTCGGTCTGGGAAAACCGGGCCGCCACCTTATTTGGGGTTTTCCGTGCACCCCTCCCGCGTCATTCAATCTCCAAATGAATGCCAAGTCATGTCAACTTCGGCCCATTCTTCTGATGCCTAGGGGGAATGGTACGTGGCTGCCATTTGGTCTTGAATAGTTCGTCTACCTTGCGGGAATTTTCGGCTAGATTAGCATCCTCATGCCACTTCTCCACCAGCGGGAGGGCCGCATCGATAGGCGCTGATGTGCTGATATCGTCCACGATGACGTACCATCGATCGCGCTTCGAATCATACTTGTGTTTTTGCCCGATTGCCTCAGCGGCCAGCCATATTTTGTCGTTCAGATTCCGGCAAACCAAATAGGTAAGGCCACCCGTTTCTGTTAAAATCGAGAACGATTTCATCTCCTTGCCCGCCGCAACTTCTTCTCGGATTGCCAGCACGGTCTTAGATAAGTCCGTCAGTGAGCCATAGGAAAAATCGTAGAGATCGATGACTACCGATATCAGTTCGGGAGGTGCCGTCTTCAGGCTCTTGAACAATTCGGAGATAACCGGAATGTCCAACCGCTCAAGGATGCTAACTGGTCGAACCGTCTTCACCCCTACATCCTGCGGCATCATGAAATCCTCGACGATTTCGGCAAAATCCTTCTCAAGATTCATGAAGTCATATTCAGGATCCATCGCCAGCTTGTATTTCAAATGATAGCCGAGAAAATTGTATTCACTATCCGAATGCACCTTATCGAACACGTCCGAGCGGCACTTCAGGTAGTAAAGAAACTCGATGGGCGTCGGCAGCATGCGCGCCACACAATCGAGAACGCCGAGGTCCCAAATGACAGGCGCGATCCTGTCGCTTCGCTTCAGCATAATGTTTGAAAGAAGCGTCGCGGCAGGAAAAGCGTCGCTCAGTATGACGGCCGGGAACGTCCGCACTGTTGGCGGGAACGTCAGTGTTTTGCCCTCTTTCGTTTTGCATTCCGCTCCTGCCTGGATCAGCTCGGCAAACTCGTAGGCTTGACGGTATGGGGCTTGAATGGCGCCTTCGAAGTCTTTCGTCAAAGCCTCTTCGTCACCGGCTCTTGCCAATAGCGTCACACGCTTGGATTTCGCTTGCACGACGATTACGAACTCGCCGAAAACTATAAGCGCGTCGGCTTCACCGGCTGTCTTCTTTTTGCTTGGTTGGATCGTGACGTTCTCATAGACGTTCGCCGCGCCGAACACCGATCGAAAGAGGTCAGCTGCTGCTTTCTCCAGAAAGGCGCCCCGATGCTTGGCTGCTTTATCGACATATGTCTTATCGGTGATCATCCAATAAGTCGGACTTTCGTAGACGCTCTCAGCTAGCCTATATGCGTTTGGTGCATAGAAATGCTCCCCAATGTCGATCAGCGGCGCAAGATTGGCCTGGTTCGCGACAAACGCGGACGTGAAGTTCGCATTGGCGTTTGTGGCAGGCGTTGCGAATTTGCCGATAAAGGCGTTCGCTTTCCTAGCGCCGAATTTCTTGATCAATTCGGCCTTGGCGATCAAGAGGCTGTCCGTTAGGTCTGCCTTGGTCGGAATAGCTCCGTCCTCTTTCATCGCGTTGATCGCCGACATCTGGCGCGATGTATATTCCATGATGAACCGCGCGATTTCGACCATTGGACGCGCTGAAAGTCCGGCATTGCGGATCAGCCATTCAAAATCACCGCGATACCGGTCTCGGGAAAAACGCTCTAGCTGATGGAGAAAGAAGCTGTCGGCACCATAATAGATGGCTTCCCGAGCCGCGGCACCGAGTGTCCTCTCGACCTTTGCAAGATCGCCGAAATCCGGCATCGAATCCAGTGTGAGCCGGTCGTGGAATTCCCTGAGAAGTCTGTCAGCTTTGTCTGCAAAATCGCTCTCAGGATTGACGATGGAGTAAGTGCAATCAGACGCGGACTGAACCATCAGCCCGAGCAAGAGCATGAACTCATTGCTGTTTAGCTTTGTGGTAGACCAGCGCTTTTCTGGATCGTCGGCGACCTTACCTTCTCGCAAATCGATAGCAACGATCCAATCGCGATACATGATGGCAGAAATATCATGCAAGGCACCGGCGCTCTGCGCAAGAACACGCAAGTCGTGGAATATTTCTTCGAGAGAACGCGCCTCAGGTCGCCCTGGGTGTTCCAATTCCATGTTTGTCATGTCGCGCTAATTCTTATGTCGGGTAGAGCTATTGGGCCAAAGAACGACTCTCTCGCTCACCACTTAACATCTAGGTCGTCGTCGTAGAGCATGCTTGGCAACATACCCATCATCACATGGTCGGGCAGGATGCGGGTAGCCCGTTTCTTATGGACTTCGAATCCGGGATATGCATCCCCAATGACCTGCTTGAAGAACGCCTGCGTGCGAGGCTTCAGGCATTCCGTAATTTCCCACAGAAATGCATGGACGGCTTCGTAATCGGACACGACCTCTTCGGGTCGATGAATCGCTTCGAGATGCTCGAAGAACCGTTCGACATGGTTTCCAGGCGTATTGAAGAGCGGGCGTCTGCCATCGAAATAAACCACCTCGATCTGCTCTCGGATAGGGTCGACATTGCCGTGCAATGCGAAATTTCTCTTATCGATGACTCGCATGAAATGCCCATAGGCGTTGGTGCTTTTGTCGATATCGCGTGCAAAGCCATCGCAATGCTGGCTGAGCAGCGCGAGGCGGTCGGGAATCTTGGCCCGGATGAAGGCCTGATAGGCCTCAGGGGCATTTCGGATTTCATCGCGGGTGAACATGAGGATCACCATATTGATGAAGGCCTCGGCCATAACCGGCATCAGAAGGTGAAGCTTTAGACAGTTGCCGAAGAGATCGTTCGCACGTGTGGATACTCCTTGCATGGCTTTTTCTAAGGTTTTCAGCCGCGATGCTTGCGATCTTTTTGGAAAAGCCGTCTTTGCCGGGGCATCGATAATAGCTGCGTGCAAGTCGGCGCACAGACCCGCGATACTGACAAACTTGTTCTGGAAGACAACGAATTTTTCCAGGCTCTGTAGTACGGCAGATTTCTGCGGACCAATCCTCGCATAGTCCGTTCTGATACCGACAATTAGGTCCCGCCACTGCTGGTGCGTTAGCGCTTCGCCGACCATGATATGAATCTCGCGCGACATGCCCAAGATATACACGTCGGTCTCGCCGGCCTTGAGGCTGTAGTCCCAGTGTATCCAGTTATCGCTGTCATCCTTGCGCAGGAAGTTTTGAAAACCGTTCGGTTCGCCAAAGCGAGCTTTCAGATAACAGTAGATGTCCACCGGCCTAAGCCGTGACCTGACCGCGAGAATGGCGCCACCTTTCTTCTTCTTAGGTTTCCTGTCGCGCGTAACCCATTCCACCACTTCCTGCCGGGTAGCTGCCCGCCATTCACCGATGTTGAGGCAAGCAGGCTCTTTGACAGCCTGCCTCTTCTTTCGCTGATGGGATTTACGCGCGATCGTCACGAATATTCAGCGTGTAACGTGTGTGTCGGAGTTCACCGGTTTTTGCTAGCGCACCCTTGGCGACTAAGTCCTGTAAGTCCCTAGTTGCCGTCGCGCGCGATGTCTGAGTGATAGCGATGTAGTTTTCCGCGCTGAGGCCACCTTTGAAGCCGTCGACACCTTCCCGGAACATTCGGGCGACGACTTTTTCCTGGCGCTCGTTGAACTGACCTCGATGGTGCTCGTAAAACTTGGCCTTGGCGACGGAGAACTCGACGCGGGCGAGCGTTACGCGCTGCGCTTCGAGGATCGTGGCGGCGAAGTAGAGCAGCCAGCCGGTAATCGCATTGCTCTTGTTACTGGCTTCCAAGCTGTCGTAGTAGGCCTTACGATGACGTTCGATCGTATAGGCCAGTGCGATCAGGCTAGGCTCGCCAAGATTTTGCGCCAGCGCCTTTTCGCAAAGGGCACGTCCTATGCGGCCGTTACCGTCTTCGAACGGGTGGATGCTTTCAAAATAGAGGTGCGCGATGCCGGCGCGCGTCAGTGCGGGAAGCGGCGTCTTGCCTTTGGGGGCGGTGTCATCGAACCAGATCGTGAAGGCATCCATTTCGGCCTTCACGCGCGATGAGGGCGGCGCTTCGAAATGCACTTTGGGCTTGTCCAGCCGATTGGAGACGATCTGCATCGCATCGGCATGCTGGCGATAACTGCCGATAGTCTCGATGCGCCGTTCACCCGACATCACCATCTTGTGCCAGGCGTAGAGGGTGCGATGCGAAAGCGGCTCTGCAAAATGCAGGTACACGTCGGCCATCATTTCGGAGACGCCTCGCTCCGCTGGAGGAATGCGCCTGTTTTCATCTCCAAGCCCAAGTTGCTGCCGTAAGGACGATTGCAGGCTCTCGCGGTTGAGGTATTCCCCTTCGATGGCAGATGTTTTCAAGGCCTCTTCGCTGATAAGCTCGATGCGGATCTGATCGCGGTCCTCGGAATCGACGTGACGAAAGACGCCGAGGAACTCGCCAGATCGCAATAGGAACTCGCTTTCCAGCGAGTTCAATGCCATCTTGTCGTAGGTAAAATGCGGCCAGTCGACCTGCTCCCAATTCCATGCCATGAGCTATAGAACGCCTTTCTATAACTCATGATAGCGAAAAAGATGAGCTATAGCAATCTTATCTATACCTCAGCCCGCGCGAAATAAACGCGACAGCAGCCAGGCCGCCACTCTGACCCATGGCCCAAACGCCTAATCCCCAGGCTGAACCGGCCGCAAACACTGGTAAGTTGGCGGGGAACGGGCGATGACTTCACAGTGATCGGTCTTAAGGGTACCCCGAACAGACGTCCGACTGCTTCCGTGGTGCTTCCGCGACGTGTTTCCCGCCCTCTTCTCGCAGAAAAGAGGCCTTGCTAACCACCTGTTTTCACAGTATAAAAGTGGCGCACCCGACAGGATTCGAACCTGTGACCTCTGCCTTCGGAGAGTTTAGGCCGCTTCCGCTGCCGCGCGTCCAGATTTACGCGGCTTGTGGCGCACCACGACGTCAACCTTGTAGTCGAGCCGATCGAGGCAGCGCACCAAGCGGTCTATCGAAAACTTACCGGTTCGCCCGGTGACGATCGCCGAGACGTCGGGCTGCTTCATTCCGAGCAGTTCAGCCGACTTCGCCTGGGTCAGGCGCCGGCGCTTGATAATGGCGCGGATCTCGCGGGCCAGCTTGGCCTTGAGCAATTCCTCTTCGGGATTGTCAAAGCCGAGGTCCGCAAACACGTTGCCGCTGCTCACTTCGGCGGTAATATCTTCTGTCATGACTTTGTTCCTTTCTCATAGTTTTCGCGATAGTGCGCCTCGGCCGCCTTCAATCGCACTGTCACGAGATCGATTTCGTGCTTGGGCGTCTCCCTGCCCTTCTTCGACTTTTTCTGGAAGCAATGAAGGACGTAGATCATACCAGCGAAGCGGACGGTGTAGACGGCGCGGTAGGTATCTCCGTCGAAGTCGTCGACCACCTCAAGGATGCTGCGACCGCCAAGTCCCTTGAGAGCTTTGACTGCTGGATGCTCCTCGCCATTCTGGGCATCGTTGATTGCAACACCCATCACGCGGCGAACATCGACCGGAAACTCGCGCAGATCATCCTTCGACGATCCTATCCATACCGCGGGCTTTTGACTTTCATTCGATTTGCGTTATAGCATACAGACTATAATTTTTCAACGTGAATCCTGACACCTCTTAGCCACTGAAAAATAACGAATTCGGGTCAATTGGCTATTTTGCTACCTGATCACATTTCACATGAACCCATTTTAGAGCACCGACCAGTCCCCGCTCGCGACCTTATCGCGTCAGATATCTTTTTCGCTTTCCCTCGCTTCATCATTGGGCGCCTGACCGGATAATCCTTGGTCACAGCCCTGTACGGTGCGGCCCTCGTCTAGCAGCAACCGCAACGCCCCCAGTCGCCGCCCTCCGGCGACGACTTCGAACTTGGCTCCCTTCGGGGCCTTGCGGGTCAAAAGGTTATGGATGAGGCCATGGGCCTCGATGCTGGCGGCCAGTTCGGCCCTACCTGCGAGCGGGATAGTGATTTCAGCGGTATTCATGGACTTGCTCGTGTTGATTTCAGGGATTGACCTGAAGGGTTCAGGTCCCCTGAACCCCTGCCTCGCGGCGAGTAGCGGGGAGCGAGGGGGGGCAAGTCCCGGGGGCGGAGGGGTCTCCCCGGTCTGCACCTAGCGAAGCGGAGGAAGATGGGGGAACCCGCCCGCGGCGGCTTGGTGGGGAGAGAGGGCCGCGCGCCTCTCTCCCGCTACATAGGAAAGGTGCCGCTAGGCACATCCATGTCGGCGCAGCCGTGCCGCGAAGCGGCCCAAGAAAGAAGAGCGTACAAAACGGAAGCACCGAAATGCCCGCCAGCGGGACCAAGTCAGATCGGTGCAGGAGAAAGACCGTGGCCCTGAGACCGGCTCAACAGGGCGGCCGTAGGAGCATCAGCAACGCGCCGCCGTCAGGCGGGATGCGGAACGGATGGCCCCCGGCGAAGGGCGCCGTTCTCTTTGAGCTGCGACCCTGGTGAGCGCCTTCGTGCCTAAAGCTGTGCCGTCGGGCTAAGCTTCAGCTTCAGATCGTTCTGAAAAGCCAAACCTGGTTCGTCGAGGTAACCCTTGAGGGAAGGATCCTTGTCGGGTTCCCTGTTTTTCGACAAAATCGCCCTGCAGAATTTATATTGCGATTTGGCGGCATCGCACTGCTGGGTGTCCGCCTTATAGCAAGCGTGGACCAAAACGGCTCCCACGTAATCATGCTCGACGTTGTTGGAAGACAGGTGGGTCTGAATGTCTTGGAGAATGGCAACTCCATGGGACATCCCATCTGCTCCGGAGTAGGTCATTACGAGTTGACCGGGTCGTTCAAAGCCGCTTACCGAGCCGCTCCCTGCAACGTTCTCGTAGGTGCCAGACAAATCCGGGGCCGACGTGAATGTCACCTTGAAGGGGTGCCCCAGGCCGACGGGGGTGACATCCGTAAAGTCGGGACCGTAGTACACCGAGAGATACCACTCGCCCTCTGTAAGAGCGTTGGGGGCTTGCCCGAGCCCAAGGCGCTGCATGCTCTTGTCGATGACAGTCCGAACGACGTTGGACGTGCCCTGCTGGATGCCTTCGCCGAAGCCGGTCCAGATGAAGGCGCCTACGGCCAACACAGCCACACCCAGCAGGCCGAACCTCGCACCTGTTGCCTTCGTTTCACGCCCGGGCTCGATTTCCGGCTGGTCCTGCATCCGCCCCTCGCAACGCTCGTCGGGAACAACTTGGGACCCGATTATGGGCCCCAAGGGATCGGTCAGCAGGCTTCCAGATGAACTTTCTTCATGTGCATTCCTCCTCGACTCAAGGGCACTTGCCGAGCGGAGCCGAACACACGCAGTATGGAGATGATAACCCGATTGCGGCTCAAGTGTCCTCGCATCCCCCGAGGGCGCCACCTGATCTCTCGGGCAACCTTGTTCGGCGCCGCAGTTATTGAGGCGGCCGGCTTGGAAGCAGTTCCTTATGGCCCTCATGCATAAACCAGAGCACCCGTTTGAGATGACTGCGAAGGGCCTTACGGGCGCGGATGGGCTCTTTGACCGGATCGATACCCAGTACATCCAGCGCCATCTCCTCTTCGCTGGCACTGTCGGCGCAAGCGTCCATGAGCTTCAAATAGAGCTCGAAATGCTTGTCATCATATGCGGTTAGGCTTTCCGACCAGGGGACTTCCGTTGCAATGGTTGGATCAGGCGTTGGGCGCGATCTGCTTTTCATCCATGTCTCGCTTTGGCGATGAACCAGGCCCCCGTTCCAATTCAGAATATCTCCATCTAGCGCACTTTCAACAGTTCTCGGCCTTCTTCGGACAGTGCCCAATCGTTGCATATGGTCGTGGGTTCCAAATTGGCGCGCGGCTGCTCGCGACCAATACATCCTCAACTTGGCGAGGCGATGTAACGCCCGGCGGAACCAGAATGGCGCGGCTATTGAGCATCGCCGATTGGACCGAACCTCTTATTTTAGCTTCGCGGTAATCTTGTCTGGATGCTTGCAAGCGTCCATCATGCCGCCGTACATGCTTAAGGATCTCGCCCATCACCGTACGAGCAGCAAACATTTCCAAACTCGATCTTATAACTTGAGGCTTTGCGTTACTGCATAGCTGCATTGCACAATATGTGTTTGCGCATTGCGCAAATTTTAACGATTAAGCTTACAGCTGATGCACGCGATGGTTTCCTCCCGTTCCATCGTACCAGCTGTTCCCCTCTGAAGGTTTTGACTTTAACCTAAAGGGCCTCGGTTTTCCGATGGCCCTTTTTTTTGGCGGTCGCCACGTCGTCAATTGCAACGCGGCGCGATCGCCGGTTCAGCCATCAGACTTTGGAACCATTTCTGCCCGGCCAATCCCTCCCGACAAAAGTCTGATCTTCACCAGCCTTCTACGGGCAAGCGTTCGCGCCAGGAGTTCAAAGCCGCGTCCGTAACATTCGACAATGAAAGCCAATGTCATCAGGTCGAGCAGAAACTCGTCAATCGCATGTGTGAGCGCATCAGACTTTTGTCCGAACTGAAGGAGCAGGGCGCGGGCGTCTTCGATCGCGGCGTGGCAATCGTCTGCGTCAAGCAGGGAATTGATCCTGTCAAAGATCTGCAAGCGTCCTCACTTTTCGGAAGCCACACTCAGCATCGAACGCCGCTGATGAGTGAGTTTCCAACAAAAGAACAGGGTAACGTTTGGCGAAAAATCGCTCGGCAGCGCGTCGAACGAGCATGATGCCTCAAATGACATGTGAATTCCGGCTCAGCAACATGTCGCCGAAGGCGAGTGAGCCGGCCCATTTCTGCGTCTCGGCCGCCAGACCACTGGTCAGGAGGAACTGTGGCCACATCGTCGGAGACAAATGGGTCCATCTATTCTTCCAGCCGCCACGGTTCAGCCTAGATTACATGGGAAGCGACAATAACGGAAAGCAAAGGATCGCAAAATGAGTAGGGTGGCTGGATCAAACGAAGATTTGGCTGCACCAACGACCTTTGGGCCACTTCTGCAGCCCACCTTTCGCTCGATCTGGCTCGCCACGCAGGTTTCAAGCCTCGGCTGGTTGATGCAGACTGTCGCCATCAGCTGGCTGATGGCAACGATCTCGACTTCCGATCTGATGGTTGCGTTGGTTCAGGCTTCATCGAACCTGCCCGCCTTCGTCTTGTCTGTCTTCGCCGGGGCTCTCGCTGACAATTTCAGCCGGCGCCGGGTCATGTTCGCCGGTCGGTGCCTTATGGTGACTGCCTCCGCGATGCTGACCGCATCGGTGGCGCTGGGCTTTGTCAGTCCGTGGATGATCCTCGGCTTCAGCTTCTTGATCGCAAGCGGCGGTGCTCTCAATGATCCGGCCTGGCAAGCGTCGGTTGGCGATATTGTGGATCGACGAGATGTTCCCGCTGCCGTCACCCTGCTTTCTGTTGGATTCAATACCGTCCGGACTGTGGGCCCGGCGCTCGGCGGCATTGTAGTTGCCTCGTTTGGCCTTATGGCGGCATTCGCGGTGACCACGCTCACCTATTTCGTACCCCTGGCCACTATTTGGCGCTGCAAGTGGAAGGTTCGTTCTTCCCCTCTTCCACGCGAGTCGATGAGGACGGCGATCTATGACGGGCTGCGCTTCACGGCGATGTCATCGGAAATCAAGGCCGCGATCGCGCGCGGAACCCTCTTTGGCTTGGCGAGCATCGCCATACTCGCGCTGCTGCCGGTGGTTGTCCGCGATCAACTGGGAGGAGGCCCGCTCGCCTATGGCGCGCTCATGGCCGGCTTCGGGACCGGAGCCGTCTTCGCTGGCCTCTCCAACAGCCTGTTCAGACGGAGCTTGTCGCAGGAGCGGCTGATGAGGCTCTCCTGCGTCGCCTGCGCGGCGTGCTCACTTTCCCTGGCACTGACAACTTCGATCGGGGTGGCGGCAATTGCACTCGCTTTGGGCGGCGCGGGTTGGGTCACCGCCTGGTCAGGGGTCGGTGTGAGCGTGCAGCTGGCAAGCCCGCGCTGGGTCGTGGGGCGCACCATCTCGATCTACTATGCTTTGATAGATGGTGGCATCGCGCTCGGCAGCTGGGTTCTGTTTCCTCTTCGCGAGCGCCGCGACTCCGAGCCCGATCCTCTGGAGGAATTCGATGCCCCGGCTGTCGCTCTCAATCTGAAGCCGAGAAGCGGCCCGATCGTGGTCAAGATCGAATATCTGATAGCCGAGAGAAATCTCGAGGCTTTCCTCGACCTCATGCGGCAGCGGCGTCATGTACACAGCCGGGTCGGTGCTCGGAATTGGACGCTCCAGCGGAACTTGCAGAAGCCTATGCATTGGACGGAAACGTTCCGCACGCCGACCTGGACGGACTACCTTCGCCTCAATCATCGTCTGACGGAAGTGGACAAGGAACTGGACGAGCGTGTCTTCCAGTTGCACGCGGGAGAGGAAGCGCCTCAGATGACACTTTCCATCGAGCGACCGACAAGCTCGGCCCGCAAGCCCGAGCACTCAGCTTTTCGCCATCCCCGTCATTGAAGCCCGGCCGGCACAGAAAACGCGATTCTTGTCTATCGCGCTCAAACCGGTGCGGGAGACGGACAATCCACCAAAATTCGATGATGGGTGGCAGAGAAGAACCCCAGGCTGAGAGTGCGACCGATCGGTCCCCACGGTGAAGCGGAGCCTGGGGCTACAGCGGCACGCGACTATTGCCGCGTGTCACCTTTTGAATTTAAAGTCTTCCTCAGTCCGCCTCGCTGATCCGGGCCAACGCTATCTTGAGGTTGGCATTTTGTCCCGCCAGCTCGCTGAGACGATCACGTTCGGCGGCGACCACATCCGGACTGGCGTTGGCAACGATGCACCCGCGCGCAGCGTGCTGTTGCTGGAAGCAGGAAGGCATGATCGGCCAAAGCCGGGAGAGGTGCTGCCGGCAGTAGCGAATGGGCTGCTGCGTCAGCTTGGTGTCTGGACGCCGTTCGCCGAGGCCGGCTTCGTTGAAAATCGTGCGCTTGTTTCGGTGTGGGCCAATGTAGTTCCCAGCGAGCGGCACGGCATGTTTTCCGCTCAAGGTGCCGGCTGGCAGCTCGACCGGACGCGATTCGACCGGCTGATGGTGCAGGCGGCTAAGGCGGCAGGTGTGGACACGCGGTTTGGCTCGGCCGTGGGTTCGGCAGTGCGCGACGATCAAGGCTGGCTGCTCAAGCTGGCCGATGAAGCTATCGTTGCCCGCGCACGTGGTTTGGGCGACCGGTCGCAGTTGGAGGCCGGCGCGATGTTTCGGCGCCAAGCTCACCATGCACGGACATCTTGCCGCCTACACACGCTTTTTCGACCGCGCACCGGGCGATTGCAGCATGGTCGTCGAGGCGCGTCCCGAAGGCTGGTGGTACAGCGCCGACTTGCGCGTGCCTCACCGATCCGGATCTGGGCAGCGAACTGCGCAAAGCCGGACATTGGTACCGCGCTTTAGCCGCAACGCAGTCCATCGCGCCGCTCGTGCCGCCCAACGCAATCGAGACCGCCAGCATGATCAAGGCGGCGGGAACCGCAACGATCGATCCCGCCGCCGGTGACCGCTGGGTCGCGGCGGGCGACTGCCTGTTCTGTGCCGATCCACTGTCATCACGCGGGATCGTGCATGCACTCCGCTCAGGGATCCTGGCGGCCTACGCGACATCGGACATGCTGGACGGGCGTGGCGATTCGCCTGCGCCCGCTATGCAAAATCGCCACACGCGGCTTTGCCGATTAGCTCCCGGCGCTGGCTACCCACTAAGCAGCCGCCGCGCGATGGGACACGCCTTTCTCGCAGCGGCGGCGCAGCCATGTCTTCCACGCGTATAGCATCGAAGGAGGGAGGTCAGAGGTGGTCTCGGGACGGGGTGCTCGGCATTTATGAACCGACCGAGCGCCAGCGAGTGGTCGTCGGCGGGCTCAATGGCGGCATCAGGTCAGGGAACTCGACCTCCATGATCATCTCCGATTTAATTCAAATTTGTCTGTATATATTGACGATTGCACTACCTTCACCTCGTAGACGGCAATGCGGGCGGGTAGAGAGGGTTCTATGATATGATAAGCGATTTTTCCGCCGCCCGAGTGCATTTAGATCGAGCGTATGACTACCTTTGTGGGGATGACCCGATGAGTCAAAGGGGCCGCGAAGCCTTGGACCTGCTAATTGAGGCCGTTGCCGTCGAAGAGTTCAAGCAGCCACGCCAAAGCGCTGAGGTGCTAAGGTTTCCGATCGGGCGCCGCTGCTGAGGTAATCTCCACGGCCGCCATGTAGCCTCGCGGGTGAGGCGCTCACGGCAGGGACTCGCCGCCCCGTGAGGGCCGGGAACGAACGCATTGGCAAACGGAAAGCCCACTTGCCAGACCAGCGCCCGGCCGGCGTGGCAAGTAGGCCGGCGGTTCCAAGCGGAGACATTGATGCCGGACTATGTCGTGCTTTGCATCGCATTAAGCTGCTGCGGGATATACGTAACGCCATCCCTAAAAACATCGAATGCGGCAGCGACAGCGCGAATCCCAAAGCGATGCTCCCGCCGTACCCGAACAAAGCCGTTTTCGAAGTCCACTATCCCGTCCTTGGCCAGCATCGCCAAGCGCTCAGCCGAATCGCGAAGACGGATCGGATCAGATCCGTGGGCGACACAGATTGCCGGCACGTCAGCCTCGAAATCGCACATTAATCGCTCGATAATTGCGGCTCGCACGCGGTCGTCGTCTGTGAGGCGATGGCCCTTCGATGTCGCCAGTCGGCCAGCTGCGATGTGCTGGATGTAGGAATCCCGTGTAACTTCGTTTTGAACGTATCCCTGGCCGATGCGGCCGATAGCCGACGCGCCGAAACCGATCAGGGTTCTGCAGGTATCGGCAGAGTAGCCCAACGAGTTACGTCGCAGGCGACCTGTTTCCTGTGCCAGCGCGAGCTCGTCGTGCGGCAAGGCGAAATGGTCGAGCCCGATCTCCCGGTAGCCGGCGGCAACCAGCGTCACGGCGACAGCCGCATGCTGTTCAGCGCGGGCAGCGCTGTCGGGAAGAAATTCCGCCTCGATGAGGCGCTGATTCTTTATTTGGGATGGGATATGCGAGTAGCCGAACAAGGCAAGCCGGTCGGGGCGCATGGCGACCGCCGCCCTCACTGTTTCGACGCACGACTCCACCGTTTGACGCGGCAGGCCGTAGATGAGGTCGAAGTTGATGCGGCTTACTCCATGCCGGCGCAGCACTTCCACGGCAGCCGACGTCTGGGCCTCGCTCTGGATTCGGTTGATCGCTTTTTGAACAATGGGATCGAAGCTCTGTACGCCCAGGCTCGCGCGGTTCACGCCGGCCGCTCCCAAGCCTTCCGCCATCTCGGGCGTGAGTGTGCGTGGATCGATCTCGATGGCGACCGTAGCTGTTTTCGAGATGGCGAAGCGGCATCGCAGGAACTCCATCAGAGCGAGGAACTCGGCTGGTCCGATGAGAGACGGCGTTCCGCCGCCGAAATGTATGTCGCTCACGGGCAACGTCTTCGGCACTCGCACCGAAACCAGACGGATCTCGTCACGCAGCGCCGCCAGATAGTTGAGGATGGGCGCATCACGGCGGGTGATGGTGGTTGGGAAGCCGCAATACCAGCAGGCTGATCGGCAGAACGGAACGTGCAGATAGAGTGACACCGGATCATCAGCCGGCAGGTTCCTGAGCCATTCCTCATAAGCCTCGGCGCCGACCGCCCCAGAGAACTCCGACACAGCCGGATAGATAGTGTACCAAGGCAGCCGGGCCTCTCGAAATTTCGTGGTCTGCAACGGTCACCGTCCCATGCTGATAACATCCAACCTTACCGCTGCGCTCGCCTGCGTCTTTGCGCTATGTCAGTCCGTTCCGCTTTGGGCTCGAAATTTTTTAGCAATGGGCGCCGTTCAGTCTTGGCTGGACAGCGATGGTCTGAGCGCACTCGGTCAGCGTGGTGTTCCCGCCGCAACCCTCACGCGCACCGTTTTGTTCCACCGTACCTTCCCTTCATCTGCGCGTGGGAGATTCTTCTGAGCGCAGATGCCGCATCCGATGAGACAATACGGTGTTGGGACCAGACTTTGCTCGCCAGCTAGCGCCGCCCCATAGTGATCTCTGCCATCTCGATGAGCTCGTTGTGTGAATTGCTGGCAAGAAGCATTAGCTGTGGCGCGCCGCTTTCAGGACGAGAACCTGCTCGACGCGACCGTCAGGTCCGCCGCACTGCCAAGGCTAGCGCCTACTGATTCAGTGGTGCAAGGCTGCGGCGCGTGGTTATCGACCATCAGCTCGCCAAAGTGACGGCGTCGTACCGGGCGGTGGCCGCCGCATGATGCCTCAACGGCGGGGCTCACAGCAAACAATGCCGTCGCCATTAAGCCAAACTGTCGCGAAGCGAACAGACGAGCCGTAGCCGAAAGATTTGCCGTTCCTGCTTGGGTGGATCCGCAAGGCAAAAAGAACGGAAGCGGGAACCAAGGTCCGCCCGCACATTTGAGCTTCAAGCCGCAGCTGGGTCGTCAGGATGGTACGTTATTTGCAGTAGTACCCTTTGTAAGGCCCACCGCGGAGGTGAAAAGGGGTGATTGTATAAAAATGTTGTATGACCGTCCGGGAGTGATAACTGCTTAATATATGTGACAACAAGTCTCAGTCACATTCTAAATTCTCCTAAGCATTAGCACGGTCGATGCAGCAACACTCCTAGAATTAAGCTTGGTTCGCTGTCAATCGTTCGCTTAGCAAAAATCATTCATCGGTCTCGATTCCTTTTACTATTTAGACGGAGATCAACAATGACCATTGGGAGCCTCCTCCTCGGCTCAACTGCGGCACTGATCGCCGCTTCCGACGCTCGCGCCGTGATCATCGTCCCCGAGCCTGATCCCACTGAGTACCTCAAGATCTGCGACGTCTACGGCTCCAGCTACGTCTATATTTCAGGCACCGAGACCTGCCTGCGCATCGGCGGCTATCTTAGCTACTACGTGGGCTTGGGCGATGTCGGATTGTTTTACCACGCAAGAACCTCAGATGTGAGGACTGGTGAGGATCAGGGTACATGGCAAAACAACACGCGCTTCACACTGAAAGCTTGGACCGGCCAGGAGACCGAACTCGGCACGTTGAAGACCTACACCGAAACCCGCGTGAATTTCGGTAACCGCCACACTTCGGTTTCGGACAGTTCTCGGTCCTATGCCTTCAACGGAGACAGCATCTTGACTTTCGCCTGGATTCAGCTTGGTGGCCTCCGAGTTGGTAAGGACTGGTCGGCCTTCGACATGTTTATTGGCGGCGCGGGTGACGTACTCAACCAGACGCCGGTTCCGTACGGCGCTTTGGATACCAATGTGGTCCAGTACTACTTCGACGCCGGGAACGGCTTTTCGGCCGTGGTTTCGCTCGAAGAAGGCTCAGGCGTGGTCGGCACAATCGACAACTACGCTCCGCAGATAGTCGGCGGCTTGAAATACACACATGGCTGGGGAGCGATCACCGGCGTTGCTGGTTATGATAGCAACTACGAATCGGTGGCCGCCAAGGTCCGTGTCGACATCAATGTCACCAACGAACTGTTGCTGTTCGGAATGTTCGGCTACGGTTCCAATGGCAAGCTCAACGACGACCCCATGAACGCGATCGACGCTCATGGTCGCGGCTTCTATAAGATTTGGGGCGGGAACTGGGCTTTCTGGGCTGGCGCCGCTTACGAGCTCAACGAGACAACTTCGTTGAACCTTCAGCTCTCGGGTGATCAGCTCAAGAACTATGGTGTCGCTGCGAACGTCGCCTACGCGCTTCTTCCAGATTTCACAGTTACGGCTGAACTCGACTTTGACCGCTACGGAGGCTCCGCCGTCGGAAAGGTGAAAGCTTCCGAAGTGAACTGGACCAATGCCAACAAGAAGAGCAGTGTCGGCGGTATCCTGCGTTTCGAACGCTCATTCTAATGCGATGAAGCGTTGAGCTCCGAGGTCCAGTTGATGCGCGGACATTTCCCCTACATTCCGTTGATTGTGGATGCACGGCTCGGACGGCCGTCGTGCGCGGCGACCGTCATGGAGCTCAGGTTTGACGCCGTGCTCCTGAACACGGCGGTCCCGAGGGCGGCCGATCCGGTCGGCATGGCGCGTGCGTTCGGCAAAGCGGTCGATGCCGGTCGTGAAGCTTTCAACTCGGGAATGCTCGAACCGCGCTACTCACCGACGGTCGGCAGGGCTGTCTTCTCATGAAGCTCGATCCCTTCTATCTGAATTTCGACGTGCCGGCTGGGTTGACCGGCTGGCGCCGCTCGGCGTGAGTCTGCTGCAGCTCCGGATAAAGGATATGGACGAGAAAGGACTGCAGACGGAAATCCGCCGCGCGAACGACGCCTGCGCGGTCCATGGTTGCCAAGTGAGCGTCAACGACAATTGGCGCACGGCAATCGAGGAAGGCTGCGACTTCGTCCATCTTGGTCAAAAGGATTTGGCTGCCGCCGATGCTGACGATTAAATACGCCGGATTGAAGCTCGGCCTTTCGATCCACGATCACACCGAACTGGAAACGGCGCCAGTGGCCGAGCCGGAGTATGTGGCGCTCGGCCCATCTATCCAACTAGCCTGAAGCAGATGAAATCGGCGCCGCAAGGGCTCGAGCGGATCAGCGAGTGGAAGCACCAGGTCGCGCCGATCCCATTGGTCTCCATCGGCAGCCTCAACCTGACCGGCTCGAAGGCGTTTTTCGAAGCTGGCGCGGGAAGCGCAGCCGTGGTCACCGACTTTGCGCTGAACGACGCCCCAGAAGCGCGCACGCGAGAATGGATCGAAAGACAGAGCAATGGCGCTGGGGCGAGAACCGCATCTGCTCGTCGTTGTCGGGTCAGATTCCCGCGGTGGGGCTGGAATTGCCCGCGAGATCGAGACGATCGCTTGCCTTGGCGTGCGCACCTGCCTTGCTGTCAGCGCGCTGACGGTGCAAACCCATGAAGACGCCTTGGAAATCCAAGTTACGCAACCCGGTCTGGTGGCGGATCAGATGCGCGCTACGCTTCAGCCTAACAGAGTGGCCGCCACCAACATCGGCATGCTCGCAACGGCTGAGATCGATCGTCGCTGCGGTTGCCGCTGTGCTGCGCGAATATCCGCGCATACCGACAATCCAGATCCAGTGCTGCTTCCACGTCAGGCCGAGCGCTTCTTGAAGCAAGCGCTATCCCGCATAATAAATTAGCATCTGATGCCGCTTTGCCGTGTCGACACCCAATGTCATTGAACTGGCGCTTCTTGCCGGCTCAGAGCTAGCGGCCAATGAGGTCGGCGCGCTTCAACAAGGACCACAAGCCACGCCGTCTGCTGGACTCCTCCAAATTCGAGACACGGATGGTTCCTATCCAGACAATTGATTTTATCAATCTGCGACAATACCGCATAGCGGCGCCGGCGGAATGATCACCGGTAGCAAGACGAGCTGTTTTCAGTGGCCTGCAGGACGCGCACCGCGACCGAGGTACAAGCCAGCCCGTCTGCGGCCATGTTCGGATCGGCCGCATCGGTGCGCCGAATGAGACTGCCGGCGGAACGTTCTATTCGTGCAGCCGTGCAGGCAGCTATCTCACCGGCGCCATCCTGCCGATGGGCCGGCAGTCGGTGCAGCATGGGCTGACACTGTTCACGGAATGAAGCCGCTCGCGCTTCGGACGGTTGAAATGGAGGACATGCGTGGAACCGATCAGTCTCGACGAACTTCTGGCCAGCGTCGGCAAGGAAGTCGGCGTGTCGCCGTGGCGGGTGGTCTCGCAGCGGATGATCGACCAGTTCGCCGAGGCCACCGATGACCACCAGTTCATCCACTGCGATCCGGAGCGCGCCAAGCGCGAGACGCCGTTCGGCGGCACCATCGCACATGGCTTCCTGTCGCTTTCGCTTTTGTCGGCGATGACTTTCGAGACCATGCGGCCGCTCGAAAACTGCAAGATGGGTGTCAACTATGGCTTCGAATCGCTGCGCTTCCTGGCGCCGGTGAAAACCGGATCGCGCATCCGCACCCGTTTCGTACTGGCCGACGTCAAGGTCAGGCCGTCGGGCTGGGTGCAGACGGCGCTGGGCGTGACGATTGAGATCGAGGGCTCGAAAAAGCCGGCGCTGACCGCGCGCTGGTTGACGCTGACGCTGATCAAACGCCAGCCGGAGGCGGCCTGAATTGCTCAACGAGCGTCAGCAGAGACGATCTTCACGTGCCGGGGCGATGTAGGCGACCAGTGCGCACCGATCGGCAACGCTGCCACGGGGGTCGGCTAGATAGAGTGGCAGGAATGCCTAATCGGGGCTCCTTCTCGGAAGGGGCGTCGATGTATCGGAAGCGCTTCGGCTTTCGGCGCTGCATTCCTTTTTCACGAAGGTCCATGGAGAATTCCCGACCACGGGTCGAAAGATCGGCTTGTGATCGGAGTGGGCAGATCCTCCCCGACTGAATCTGCCAATAGGGTGTTATCGAGTCAACCGGGTCGAACTTGAGGTCGCGGGTGTCGCTGATCGGCTGCTCGTCGAGCTCGAGAGCTGCCAGCTAAAGGCAGAACACGGCGATGCCAAGAGCTCCGCAGTTGATGTGGACGCCCAGAGCTGGAAGTACAGACCGACGAGTTCCCGGCGGGCGAACTTGCCATTGGTAGCGCGCCAGACCAGTCGCGAGAAAGCCTCGATAGAAGGCCCCCGAGCCGCACGCGGGATCGACTACAGTGGCGTTTGGCGAGGAGCCTTCGAAGACGAGATCGAGTGTAAGATGGACGAGCTCGACACGCGTATCGCGCAGTCCCTGCGATCGCGCCTTGTCCGCGGCGCTCGTGCGTGCGAACTGTTGGTAGATCGAGCTGACTAGATGAACCGGGATGGCATTAAAGCGGAACTGGAAGAGACGTCCTGGCCGAACTAAGCAAGATCAATCCAGCCATCGCTAGAGGTAGGCGAACACGAGACGTTCGGACTCCGTGCCGCTGAAATCCTCAAATTAAATCGGCCGGACCGTTGGAGCTATCATCACCCGCTTGGCTTCCAGAGCTACGGAGCGGGTTGATTATCTGAACGTCCTCGAAGTCCTTTTCATTGTCGGTCACTACGACACACTCGTTGGCTTCAGCTATAGCGGCAATGATTGTGTCTAGGGCGCTCCGCGAACGGCCTCTGGCTTTGCCGTTGGCCATCAGCCGCGCCCACACGAGGCCGGCTTTCTCGTCGAACGATAGCACTCGGCCAGCGAACAGCGCTTGCGGGCCTTCGGAGCCCTCGAACCAAGTTTCAAGGCTGCGGCGCTTTTTCCCCTTCGGCTTCTCTAGGATGCCTCGGCGAATTTCGGCGACAGTAAGCGAAGCAATGAAGAGGTCTTCGTCCTTCTGCGCGCCCATCCAGGCCAGCAACCAGCCCGTAGGCTCCGGCTTTATGACGTTGCTGATGATATTGGTATCAAGAAGGTAGCGCGTCACAGGTCGATCTTGCGCCCCTCTTCGCGCGGCCGGCGGAGGTCGAGATTGGAGCCAACCAGAGGCGAGCGACGCAACGCGGCGAGAATGCTGCCCACTTTCGGTGGCTCACCCGCCACGGCTTGCTGTATGGTCCGACGAAGCTGTCGGGCATCCGGCCCGCTCTCCGTTAATTTTCGGGCAAGAGTTCGCAGTAGATCGCGGTCTGCGTCGAACGCCTGGATCTCGAACCGCGCGATGCCGCGCTCAGCCAGGCGAGAGCGATAATTCTCGATGGCTCTCTTCTGTGCAGTGTTGCCCATCGCGTGCCTCCGTTCTCTATCCGGATATATAGCCATGGCTTTTTCGGAGCACAAGGTGCCCCGTCATCGGCCAGCACTGGCTCCTGCGCGACGCGCGTTATTGATCACAAAGAATTTCCATCTTGTCGAAGCACTGTGACTTGGCATCCTTGTCGCGAAAAGGAGTATTTCGCGTCAGGACAGGAACGCGATCATAGCGCGCCGAAACGTGCAACAGCCGAAAAGCTTCGTGTGGTCGCCGGCGCGGCCCGCGAATCGGCTGTGCCTGCGTCGCCGAAGCCCGATCGACGCTTCGTCAATCTGGTCCGGCCGCTGGCGCGACAGGCCGCACGGGATTTCGTTCAAGCCGAAACGGCTAGCCAGACGCGAGACCGCGTCCCGGAGTAAGGGGCCGCCTCATGAAGGTCGCGCTTGGCGCTCGCTACTCAACTGACAATCACCGAGACGCCTCGATCGAGCATCAGTTGCGGCTCTGCTGCTTGCGTGCTGAAAAAGCAAGGCTGGACAGTCGTCCACAGCAATACCCACCGCGCGATCTGCGGCGCGTCGCTGTTGCGTCCCGGCCTTCAGGAGCTGATCAGCGATGCGATGCAGGGCAAATTCCTGATCGTGCTCGCAGAGGCGATGGATCGCCTGACCATGACCGCTGCAAACCGGGAGCAGGCCCGGCTGGGCAAACGTTGCAACAGATCCTTCAAGGAAATTCATAGACTCTTAGCAACTCCGGCTCGCTGTGAATGGTAGGCTTATTGCAACGTCTGAGGTCAGTGGTTCCAAACCGTGGCCCCGCTTGTCTTCGACTCGCCGACCTGCCTGCAATTTCGGCTAAAGGCAAGAAGAGCGCACATTTGTTTGTTCGACACAGGATATCGACGGTCGTCACGGCCACCGAGATTTGCCCGCTCGTTGGACATCCTTCGAAATCTGCAACTTCTGTGGAGAACGCGAAATGAGAAATTCGGCAGGACTTGGTCCTGAGCCATGATGACACTGGTTAGTCGCCTACGCATGGCAGCGCATCCTGACCGCCTTCGAATCCTGGGCCTTTGTGCGCATGCGGACCTAACTGTCTGCGAGCTAGCGGAGATTCTGGGCGTGTGTCGAGAGCGGGTTGCGCGACACGTCCGGCTGCTCGCCAGAGCCGACTTTCTCTGCTGCAACGAACAGCCTCCGTGGCGCTCGTACCATCTCAACGCAGGATCCAACGACGGCGGGCTGGTTCAATTATTGGTCGATCTCCTGCCCCATCGCGACGGCTATCATAAACAGGACCTGCAGCGGCTCGAAGCGGTGCGAGACACGCGGCCGAAGGGGACCGCGTGCTTGATCGTGAAATAGGTCAATTCAATTGGAGCGCGAAGCTACCATGGACAACTCCGCAGACGGCGCGATCGCACAGCCCGACACCCACGGGCGGTCTTCCTTGGCCGCGGTTGATTGCCGCGTTCACGAGCTGCTTCTGAGACAGGAGCGGCAGGAGCGGACGACCCTCAAGCTCATCGCCTCAGAGAACTTTGCGTCCTCGGCCGTGCTGGAAGCGAACGGCTCGATTTTCACGAACAAGTACGCCGAGGGGTACCCCGGTGCGCGCTACTACGCTGGAAACGAGATCGTTGATGAGCTTGAGAATCTGGCCATTGAGCGCCTGAAAACACTATTTGGCAGCGAGCATGCCAACGTCCAGCCTTATTCCGGCTCGCCGGCCAACCAGGCTGTCTATCGTGCGCTTTTGAGTCCCGGTGACAAAGTCATGGGCTTGCCCCTTCCGGAAGGGGGCCATCTGACTCATGGTTGGGCCATCAACTTTTCCGGAACTGACTATCAACGCGTGCCCTATGGACTAGATGAAAAGACACAGCAGATTGACTATGACCGCTTACGCGAGACAGCCAAGCGGGAACGGCCGCGGCTCATTTGGGTCGGCGGAACTGCTTACCCGCGTGTCTTTGACTACGCGGCAATGGCAGAAATCGCCCTGGAAGCGAACTCCTATCTCGTAGCCGACATTGCGCACATCAGCGGCCTGATTGCCGCGGGAGCGCACCCGAATCCGGTGGGCCATTGCGACGTGGTCAGCAGCACGTCCCACAAGTCGATCCGCGGTCCCCGCGGTGGCTTCATTTTGTCAAGGAACGAAGATCGCTATCAGGCCCTGTATCATACAAAGAGCAAATACAATCTCGCCAGACGAATAGACCGGGCGGTCTTCCCTCACCTGCAAGGCGGGCCCCACATGAATGCCATCGCTGCGCTAGCGGTTGCCTTGCACGAAGCCGCGAACCCGTCCTTCCGAAGCTACGGCCAACAGACGGTCAAGAATGCCAAGGCTCTGGCACATGCACTGCTTGAGCGAGGTCATGACCTGGTGACCGGGGGGACGGACAATCACATGCTGATCCTTGATCTTCGCAATCGGCCACTATCGGGCAAGGCCTATGCCGAGCGACTAGCAAAGGCAGGAATCATCACAAACTTTAATATGGTGCCTGGCGACCCGCGGGATCCGGCGGTCACAAGCGGAATTCGCCTGGGGGCACCAGCAGTGACGTCAATGGGCATGCGCGATTTGGAAATGGAGCAAATTGCTGGCTTCATTGACTCCGTCCTCCAGCGGCCAGACGACGAAGATCTCCATGCCTGCGTGCGAAGAGACGTTGCCGACTTGTGCGCTGCGTTCGAGGTCCCGGGCATCTCCGACAAGTAAGGTGGGCCAAGCAAAATGCCCATACCCCATCCAACACCCGAAGCGAGGTATTCATGGCTAGGCAGTTCGTGTTCTCTTCCGAATCGGTTGGCGCGGGGCACCCGGATAAGTTGGCCGACAACATCTCGGATGCCATCCTCGATGCCGTCCTCCGCACAGATCCCAAGGCGCGCGTCGCCTGTGAAGCGTTGGTAAAATCAGGGATAGTCGTTCTGGCTGGCGAGATTACCAGCGATGCCCAGGTGGATTACAGCCAAGTTGCGCGCGATACGATTCTCGACATTGGGTACGACGACGAGGCCGTCGGCTTCGACGGCCGGCGTTGCTCCGTCGTCCATGCCCTCACCGAGCAGTCGCCCGACATCAGCCAAGGCGTTGACGAGGGAAGAGGGCAAGACCTCCAGCAGGGAGCGGGAGATCAGGGCCTCATGTTCGGCTACGCATGCCGCGAAACCGATACCCTGATGCCTTTGCCGATCCAGCTCGCTCATCGCTTGACGAAACGGCAGGCGTATGTCCGGAAGGCACAGCTTGGCTGGTTGCGTCCTGACATGAAATCCCAAGTCTCAGTGCGCTATGAGGGGTTGCGCCCGGTCGCCCTGGATACCATCGTCGTGTCGACGCAACATGACGAGCAGGTCTCGCAAGAGACTGTCCGCGAGGGCGTCATTGAGGAAATCATAAAGCCTGTCCTGCCGACCCACCTGGAGACGGAAGGCATCAGAATTCTGGTCAACCCGACGGGGCGGTTCGTAGTCGGCGGGCCGCGCGGCGACTGCGGTCTCACTGGACGCAAGATCATCGTCGATTCCTATGGCGGGATGGGTCGTCATGGCGGCGGCGCCTTCTCGGGCAAGGACCCGTCCAAGGTTGACCGCTCGGCTGCCTATGCGGCCCGCTATGTCGCAAAGAACATCGTCGCCAGCGGACTTGCGGACGTGTGCGAGGTGCAGCTTGCTTACGCAATCGGCGTGGCCAGTCCGGTTTCCGTCATGGTCAACACGTTCGGGACAGCCAGGGTTGAGGAAAGCAGGATCGAGCGCCTCATTCTTGAGTTGTTCGATCTCAGACCGAAAGGCATTATCAAGATGCTTGATCTCTTGCGCCCTATATACCGCAATACAGCCACCTATGGCCATTTCGGCCGTGAAGAGCCTGATTTCACCTGGGAGAAGACAGACAGGGCGGACGAATTGCGTCGCGAGGCAGGACTAGCCGCCCCGTGAAGCCGCCGGCGAGCGAATTGGCAAGCGGAAAGCCCAAGCGGAGACATTGATGCCGGATTATGACGTGCTTTGCATCGGCAATGCCATTGTCGACATCATCGCCCAGTGCGACGACGCTTTTCTGGTGACCAACGGCATCATCAAGGGTGCCATGAACCTCATCGATACCAAGCGCGCCGAGCTGCTCTACAGCCACATGGGGCCGGCGATCGAGGCCTCCGGTGGCAGCGCCGGCAACACGGCGGCCGGCGTCGCCAGCTTCGGCGGCCGCGCCGCCTTCTTCGGCAAGGTGTCCAACGATGCGCTGGGCGAAATCTATGCGCACGACATCCATGCGCAGGGCGTTGCCTTCGACACCAGGCCGCTCGAGGGCGAGCCGCCGACGGCGCGCTCGATGATCTTCGTCACCCCGGACGGCGAGCGCTCGATGAACACCTATCTCGGCGCCTGCGTCGAGCTTGGGCCGGAGGATGTCGAGGCCGACAAGGCGTCTGGCGCCAAGGTCACCTATTTCGAGGGCTATCTGTGGGACCCGCCGCGCGCCAAGGAGGCGATCCGGCAGACGGCGAAGCTCGCGCACGAGGCCGGGCGCGAAGTCTCGATGACACTGTCGGATTCGTTTTGCGTTGACCGCTACCGCGACGAGTTCCTCGATCTGATGCGCTCGGGCACGGTCGACATCGTCTTTGCCAACAGCGACGAGATCAAGTCGCTCTACCAGACCTCGTCCTTCGACGAAGCGGTGGCGCAGATCCGCAAGGACTGCAAGATCGCCGCCGTCACACGCTCGGAAAAAGGCTCGGTTATCGTGCGCGGCGACGAGACCGTGGTCATCCATGCGACCGCCATCAAGGAGCTGGTCGACACGACGGGCGCCGGCGATCTCTACGCCGCCGGTTTCCTGCATGGCTACACGCAGGGCCGCGACCTCAAGACCTGCGGCGACCTTGGCTCGCTGGCGGCCGGCCTGGTGATCCAGCAGATCGGCCCAAGGCCAAGGCAGAATTTGCGCCGCGAGGCGGAACGGGCTGGGTTGCTGTAGATGCGCGGGCAACTAACCAGCCGCCCTACTGACGCGATCATCGCAGTGGCGGAACTGTGTCAAAGCTCGCTGATAGCGACAGCCATTCGCTTCGGAGAACTGACCGATTCTGCTGCCGTGAAGCTCGCTGGAAGAGCGGTGCAAGGCGGGCTTGCCTTGACGGCATTCACCGTCATCGAGATCGCCACCGGCATTTTCCAGAAGCTCAGCTTGGGGAAGGCCAGTAACGTTCCTGAGGTAACGGAGAACTCGCGGCGTCCGTCGGAGCACTTGACTTGCGATCACGTCCCACGATGCCGAATGCGGGCAGACTGGTTCGCCATTGGTCTGGACCAGCGGAATTGGCAGCAGGGCTTCATCTTCGTCAATCTCGACGAGGCGCCGGATGTGAAACCCGGCATTCGCGGATATTAGGAAGTGCTCGCCTAGCTGGTATTTCACACATCCGCATCGCGGTCTGGCTTCCACGATTTTGGGATCGTCGAGGGCAACGAGGAAGGGAGTGCGACAAAAACGATCCCTGACGGGCGGAAAGGGACTACCCCGCCCTCTCGGAAACGCACCGCCGTGTTCTAAGCTATTGATGTTATTGCGCCGGTCTTGTTGTCGAAGGTACCAAAAGGTACGAAATGAAGCAACGGCATCATCTGCGGATTATAACTCGACCAGATGGTTGTCGCCGATGGCGGAGATCCGGTGGAGTGCGGCCCGTCAAGGTTCCTTTTAGTGTCCCCCGATTATATGGGTGCCAAGATACCGACCCTGTGACTATCCTGGCGTATTGTTGATCGATATGGTGTCTGGGGCACGACGACGGGGTTAAGCTGTGAGTTGGTGGGACCGACAGAAGTTCCGTTGGCGACTGCGCCGCAACAAGTGGAGGCGCAGATGGATTTCGTTCCGAAATGCAATTGGGCCATATGCGCCTCCTATCGGTATCGCGGTCGCATGGGTGGCACTGCTTCTGTACCTGCGTCCTATCGGGGGCTCCGTCGGTGACATCGAACAAGGGGTCTACGTCGAAGCTTGGGGAACGCTATTCGACATCATCTTTGTCGTCCTGCTGATCGGCTGGTTTGAGCTTCGGCGCGAACGAAAGCAGCACATAGAGCGCTACAGCGAGGAGATAGACGACTACAAACGCTGGGACACTGAAGAGGCACGTGTGCGAATTGCTGGAAATCTGCGGCGGCTCTCCAAGCTGGGAGTGACCGCCTTTGATCTGCGCGGGATAACCCTTCGTGACTTCTCGTTTTTCCAGAACAGAATCACGAAGTTGCGCGGCACGGTGTTCAATACGAATTCGATCAGCGGACTAGCAAACTTCGGAACCGTACTCGACAATGTAGACTTCTCTGCAACTGATTGCGTTGGAGTGGTTTTCTCAAAAGGCATGCTGGGTGGCACCTTATTCGGGATAAAGGGTACCAACTTGCGATTTCTTCAAACAAATCTCGTTAACGCGACTTTCGACGGCGCTACGCTTGAATGGACGGACTTCAAGCCGAATGAGGATGATTGGTTTGAGGTGATAGATGACGATCCGCAGAACCGGGCCCAGGTGTACGCTCCGCCATTCGAAGATGCCGAGCTAGCAGGTGCAAGCTTCCGCAACGCCAATTTACTAAATGCCGATTTCAGATATGCCAAGGGTCTCGAATTTGTGAATTTTAGCGGGACCAAAGGGCTTGAGACCTGTTTTTTCGATGAAGGTGTGCGTGAGAAACTGAACACGCTAGGGTGGTTGATAGTACCCCGCCGGTAGTTGTTACGGCCGTCCCGAAAGAATCCAAGGGCTAACCCGTTCTTCAAGTCGCTGCAGAGGGTCGAGTGGCGGGAACTAAGTTGATTTTGCAAACCGCAGTTAAGGGCGACACCGTCACTCCGCACGCGCAATGATACCCCTGATCGCTATCGAGTGATTCCGGCATACGTCAACAGCCCGGCAATTCCCGCGCCGTAATAACAGAGATGCGGCACCGTAGGCTGTCAACAAAAAGTCCCCAGTGTTGACCACGTCCTTCATGGTTCCGGTTTTTTCGTAGCACGTCTTTAGGAGCGCTCGAACCATTTTCAAAACCGCCTCGGCGTCAGGTGCGGCTGCTAGGGATCGATTTCCACCGCAAAAGATACTTCAGGGGGCAAGAAAAGGCCAGGAGCATTGACCGCTGCGCGGCACGTGCTAAACGGGACTTATGCGGCTATTTGACCGATACCTAATATTTCTTGCGCTTTTCAAAGGATGCTGTCGTGCCATATCTACACAACCATCGGCTCTTTATCAGCCACGCGTGGAGCTACAGCGAGCGGTACGAACGTGCGGTAAGGTTTTTGAACGATGCGTCGAACTTCGAGTGGACAAATTACTCCGTTCCCGTGGACGACGCGTTCCCACGTATGAGCAAAGCCGAACTCGCCGAAGCGATGAGGCGCCAAATCCGACCCGTGCAGTGCGTGGTGATTGTCTCCGGGATGTATGTTAACCACAGTGACTGGATTCAGTTCGAGATGGAGTTTGCAAGGTGCCTCGGCAAGCCGATTTTAGGAATCAAACGGTGGGGGGAGCAGAGAACGCCGCAGTCCGTAATTGACTATGCTGATGAGATGGTCGCTTGGAATTCGGCCTCCATTGTCGCAGCAATTCGTCGTCTTGTACCTTGACAATAAAGTTCGATTACCCTGCGCTATATCGTGCTGCGAGCCAGCTCTCCGCTGGCTCGCAAAGTGAGTTCCTATGGCTCATTCGAGCTGAGTACATGTTGCTCCTGGTCGCGGCAATCCTTTCTCTCGACTTGAGTCAAACGCCCCTTTACTTTGCTGGATACGCCTTTGTTTTCTTGATTTCGCTGGGAGTTTTAATCACTCGCAGTTTAAAGAAGCCTGAGCAAGACTGGTACAAAGGCCGAGCACTTGCAGAGTCCATTAAGACCTCATGCTGGCGCTACTGCATGCGGGCGGAACCGTTCGGCGATGCCGACAAAGTTGCGGTTCGAAGGGCGGAGTTCCGAAATTATTTGCTCGCGATCCTTGATGCCAACCACCATATTGGAAGTCGAATCCCGCCAGACGAAGCCGCCAACGACCAGATTACGGTCTCGATGGAGGCGACGCGTGCTCTGTCGCTGGATGATCGAAAATCGTACTACGATACCCATCGGATTCGTGAGCAACGCTCTTGGTATGCAGTTAAGGCGAGCAAAAACAAAAAAGCGAGTCGAGCTTGGATGTTCGCTGGTATAACTGCATACGTCATTGCCATCGGACTTGTTTTGCTACGGATAGCCAACCCTGTCCTGGCGATTTGGCCTATAGAGCCGTTAATCGTCTTAGCTTCGAGTATGGTGGGTTGGACCCAAGTAAAAAAATTCAACGAGCTTTCGTCTTCATACACTTTAACGGCCCACGAGATTGGGATCATACAGGGACGCGTTATGGAAGTCGCATCAGAGGCTGCTTTCTCGGACTTTGTGAACGAAGCCGAACAAGCCTTTTCGAGAGAACATACGCATTGGGTAGCCCGTCAACAGACACAGTGATTCCTTGCCTGCTGCCTTCGAATTGTGGATTCGTCGAGAGCGCAGAATCCAACGAACCGGCTTAGGCAAGAGACGCCAATGACTCGTGACGCCTACCGCACCGCGAAATCGGTTGGGCTCATCCCGCACACCTTCCGCAGCCTCGGTGTTGGCTCGGTAGTGTGCTGAGAGTTCTGCAAATTCGCTGAGAGGGGGCGGTCATGGCAGGCTGGTGATTGTTCACGTCACCTGATTCCCGCGAAGGAAGCCACCATGACCAAGACTGAAGTTAAGACCCCCAGCGCTGCCGTCAAAGACATCTTGCTTTCGAACCCGGACGGCCTTCACGAAGTGCTCCGTGCGGTGATGCAGGAGGTGCTTGAGGCCGAGATGGACGAGGCGCTGGGTGCCTCGAAGAGCGAGCGCACGCCCGAACGGCTTGGCTATCGCTCGGGCTATTACGGCCGCACCCTTGTGACGCGGGTCGGCAAGCTCGAGCTGCGGGTTCCGCAGGACCGTGCCGGGCGCTTCTCCACCGCGCTGTTCGAGCGCTACCAGCGTTCCGAGCGGGCCTTGGTGCGACGCTGGCGGAGATGTATGTCCAGGGCGTGTCG
>NZ_JAMYTN010000020.1:0-97682 GCF_040322455.1 Mesorhizobium sp. M0139 | reverse complement strand
CCCCACAACCCGCCACCCCGCATCCGCTTTTGTGGCGTGGGCTCTTTTTTTTGAAAAATACACACCACCCCTGGCTAGCTTCGCGCTACACCTCTCCCCCGATCGACGGGGTAGAGGAAGGACGCGAACTTCATTCAGCCAGGCTCCCTTCCTCTCCCTCCGGAGGGGGGAGAGGTGGCGCTGCGAAGCAGCGACGGAGTGGGGGAACCACCTGGCAACCGTCTCGCCCCGTTGCCGGGCAGAAGGAAGGCAGCTACGCATGACGCGCCCAGCCATCTCCAAAAAGTCATCCTGGCCTCGCTGGGCCCGGCGCGGCCTCATGGAAAACATTGCGACGGCGCTCATCGCCGTCGGCTTCCTGATGCTGTTCCAGCCTTTCGCGCTCGCGCTCTACACCTACTCCTTCATCACCATGCTCGCCGGCACAGTGATGTTCATCATCGTCTCGAAATTCCCGGAATAATCATGGCCGAAATCCGCGTCCAACATTTGAGAAAGGCCTTCGGCGATTTCGTCGCCGTGCAGGACTCCAGCTTCATCGTCGAGGATGGCGAGTTCTTCGTCATGCTTGGCCCGTCGGGCTGCGGCAAGACCACGACGCTGCGCATGATCGCCGGGCTGGAACTGCCTACGGGCGGCCAGATCCTGCTCGGCGGCGAGGATGTCACCATGCGCCGGGCGCGGGAGCGGGACATCGCCTTCGTGTTCCAGCTGTTCGCGCTCTATCCGCATATGAATGTGCGCAAGAACATTGGCTTCCCGCTTCTCGCGCAAGGCATGCCCTCGGCCGAGATTCGAAGCCGTGTCGAGGAAACGGCGAAGCTGCTGCGCATCGACCATCTGCTCAACAAATCGGTCTCGGGCCTTGCCGGCGGCGACCGCCAGCGCGTGGCGCTCGGTCGCGCCATCGTGCGACGGCCAAAATGCTTCCTGATGGACGAGCCGCTCGGCACGCTCGACACCGAATTCCGCGATCTGATGGTGCATGAGCTGCGCGAGCTGCACAACCGCATCCATGCCACCACCGTCTATGTCACGCACGACCAGATGGAAGCGATGTCGATGGCCGACAAGATCGCCGTCATGAACCATGGCGTCATCGAACAGTTCGGCAGCCCGCGCGAAATCTACGACCGCCCGGCAACCATGTTCGTCGCCGACTTCATCGGCTCGCCGCCGATGAATTTCCTGGGCTTCGGTGGCGGGCTGGCGAAGGGGGCGAAGGAAATCGTCGTCCAGGGCGCCAAGGTGGCGGTGCCGGAAGTGCGCGAGGAAATTGCGCCCGCCGACATGGCGCTCGGCATCCGTCCCGAGCACATCCGTTTCGACGATGCGTCGAAACTGCGCGGCGCCATCTACGGCACCGAATATCTCGGCACGACGCAGATCGTGGCGGTGGAGACGGCGGACGGCATCATCAAGGCGCGGGTGCCGGCCGAAATCCGGCTCGCTTCCGGCGATCATGTCGGGCTGACGTTGAACAGCGCGCGGCTGTCGCTGTTCGACAAGGGCTCGGGTCGGGCGGTGCGCACCGCGATCCACGATACCGCCTCTCAAGGGAGAGCGCAGCATGGCTGACGTGCACATCAAGGGCGTGACCAAAAGCTTTGGCGATCATGTCGCCGTCAATGGCCTCGACCTCAACATCGCCGATGGCGAATTCGTCGTGCTGCTCGGCCCGACCGGCGCCGGCAAGACGACGACGCTGAGATTGATCGCCGGACTGGAGCGGCCGGATGGCGGCAGGATCGATATTGGCGGCCACGATGCGACGACGCTGTCGCCGGCCGAGCGCGACACCGCTTTCGTCTTCCAGCAATATTCGCTCTACCCGCATCTGTCAGTCTACGACAACCTCGCCTTCCCGCTGCGCTCGCCGGCGCGGAAAGTACCGGAGGACCAGATTCGCCGCCGCGTCGAAGAGGTGGCGAAGATGGTGCGCATCCACCACAAGCTGAACAACCGCTCGACCAAGCTGTCGGGCGGTGAAATGCAGCGCGTCGCCATCGGTCGCGCCCTAGTGCGGAAGCCATCGATCTATCTGATGGACGAACCGCTGTCGTCGCTGGATGCCAAATTGCGCGCCGATCTCAGGCTCGAACTCAAGCGTATCCAGGCCGAACTCGGCGCCACCATGCTGTACGTCACCCACGATCAGATCGAGGCGATGACCATGGCCGACCGCATCGGCATCCTCAATGACGGCGTGCTGGTGCAGATCGGCACGCCGCGCATGATCTATTCGGAGCCGGCAAACCTTCATGTCGCGGCCCGCCTCGGCCAGCCGGCGATCAACCTGCTGCCGGCCGGGCTGCTGCCTGATGGTGGGGCGCCGACCGGAACCAAGACCATCGGCGCGCGCACCGAGCATCTGTCGATCGAGAAGGCCGCAAACGGCCATGCCGACGGCGTCGTCGACTGGGTCGAACATCTCGGGGACCAGAACCATCTGCATGTTACGGTCGGCCCGAAGAAACTGGTGACGCTCACCGACCCCGATACGGATCTGGCCGAGGGCGACAAAGTGGTGATCCGCTACCGCTCGCCACTTTATTTCGGCGCCGACGGACAAAGACTGATGTGAGGTTTTCGGTGTCTCGCCAAGGGCACGGCACCGGCTTCTGATTGACGAATACAGGACGAATTCGATGAAGCACTTTTTCAGCCGCAGGGAAACGATCGTCACCGAGGCGCTGGACGGGCTGTTGCGGACTATCGGTTCCGGCGATCTCGCGCGCCTCGACGGTTACCCCGAGATCAAGGTCGTGCTGCGCGCCGACTGGGACAAGGCGAAAGTTGCCGTCGTCTCCGGTGGCGGCGCCGGACACGAACCGTCTCATGCCGGCTTTGTCGGCAAGGGCATGCTGACGGCGGCGGTTTCGGGCGAGATCTTTGCCTCGCCCAGCGTCGAGGCGGTGCTGGCGGCCATCCGCGCGGTGACCGGCCCCGCCGGCTGCCTGCTGATCGTCAAGAACTACACCGGCGACCGGCTCAATTTCGGCCTGGCGGCCGAGAAGGCGCGCGCCGAGGGGTTTCGCGTCGAGATGGCGATCGTTGCCGACGACATCGCCCTGCCGGGTATCAACCAGCCGCGCGGCGTCGCCGGCACCTTGTTCGTGCACAAGATCGCCGGCCATTTGGCGGAGACCGGTCAGGACTTGGCAGCCGTTGCTACAGCCGCTCGCGCGGCGGCGAAGGACATCGTCTCGCTCGGCATGTCGCTGTCGTCCTGCTCGATCCCCGGCCAGCCACATGAAGAGCGGTTCGGCGAAAATGACGGCGAACTCGGCCTCGGCATCCATGGCGAGCCGGGCGTCGAGCGCATCGCGGTGCAAAGCGCCGACAAGCTGGTGGCGATCATGGCGGAGCGGCTGGCCGCGCGGCTCGACCCGAACGCCAGCCACGCGTTGCTCATCAACAATCTCGGCTCGGTGCCGCCGCTTGAGATGTCGCTGGTCGCCAATGCCGTGCTGGCCTCGCCGCTGGCCAAGACCGTGAAGCTTGCGATCGGCCCCGGACCGCTGATGACGGCGCTCAACATGAACGGTTTTTCGCTGTCGCTGATCAAGCTCGATGCGGCGCGCGAGGCAGCCTTGCTGGCGCCTGTCGGCCCACATGCCTGGATGCCGGCCAAAACCGTCGTCGCGCCGGCTATCGTGCCTATGGCGAAAGCGGCTGGAAACAGCGCAGCCCAAAGGGCCAGCCAGGATTCCGGCACCAGGCGTTTGATCATCACGGTCTGCGAACGGCTGATCGCGCTCGAAGAGACACTGAACGGGCTCGACGCCAAGGCGGGCGATGGCGATACCGGTTCGACGGTTGCGACCGGCGCGCGCAGCGTGCTGGAACGGCTCGATGCGCTGCCGCTGGCCGACCCTGCCGCCACGCTTGCGGCTATAGGCGATAGTCTGGGCGTCGCAATGGGCGGCTCCTCAGGCGTCTTGCTGTCGATCTTCTTCACGGCGGCGGCTCAGGCTTCGAACGGCGGAGCAACCCTGTCCAAGGCGCTGCTTGCCGGGCTTGACCGGATGACCTTCTATGGCGGCGCGAGGGTCGGCGACCGCACCATGGTCGATGCCTTGGAGCCGGGGCTGAAGGCGCTCGATGCCAAGGGGCTGGATGCCGCGGCTACAGCGGCACGGCACGGCGCCGAGGCGACCGCGGCCATGGAGAAGGCGAAGGCCGGGCGCTCCGCCTATGTCGGCACCAAATTGCAGGGCGTAGTCGACCCTGGCGCCCATGCCGTGGCCGAAGTGTTCGCGGCCGCCGCGCTGCATGCAACGGCCTGACGGCATGCTTAGATTGTCGAATGAAAACTCTTGCGATACTGCCGGCAGGATCGAAACCGGGAATCTGGACATGGCAGCGTTCGACCTTGCCAGGCTGATCACCGCCGCCGCGGACACGATCGCCGCTCACTCGGAAGAGTTGACCGCGCTCGACCAGGCGATCGGCGACGGTGACCATGGGCTGAACATGAAGCGCGGGTTTGAGGCCTTGCGTGCCGATGCCGAGGCGTTTTCGGCCAAGCCGCTGCCCGAGGCGCTGAAGGCGATCGGCACCAAGCTGGTGATGACGGTTGGCGGTGCATCCGGGCCGCTCTTCGGTACATTGTTCCTGGCGCTGGGCAAGGAGATTTCGGGAGAGCCGGATCGTGCCAATCTGGCGGCTGCTTTCGGCAAGGCAATCGAAGCTGTGGCCGCCAGAGGCAAATCCCAGGTCGGTCAAAAGACCATGCTCGATGTGCTGCAACCTGTGCAGGACGCGTTGGTCGAAGGAAAGACGGCCATGGAAATTGCAGATATCGCCGACATGGCTGCCGAGGCGACCGTGCCGATGAAGGCAACACGCGGTCGCGCCTCATTCCTCGGCGACCGCTCAATCGGTCATATGGATGCCGGCGGACGCTCTGTGGCGCTGCTGGTGCGGACCGTCGCCGAAACCGTCGAGGGCCAAGCATGAGCAATGTCGGCATCGTCATCGTCTCGCATTCGCCGCTGGTTGCCGAAGGCACGGCCGACATGGTGCGGCAGATGGTGGGCGACGAAGTGCCGCTTGCATGGTGCGGCGGAAACGGCCATGGCGGGCTCGGCACCAGCGTCGAAGCGATCATGGGCGCCATCGACAAGGCGTGGTCGGAGGCGGGCGTCGCCATACTGGTCGATCTCGGCGGCGCCGAGACCAATTCGGAAATGGCGGTGGAAATGATCGGCGAGCCGCGGGCGCTCAGGATTATCGTCTGCAACGCGCCGATCGTCGAAGGCGCGGTGATGGCTGCGACGGAGGCGTCCGGCGGGGCCTCGCTGAAGGAAGTGGTGGCGACGGCGCATGAATTGTCGCCGTCGTGAGCGAACGGGAATTTTGACCTGATGTCCGCATTTGCCGAGGCCACCGTCCTGATCACCCACGAGGTAGGTCTGCACGCGCGCCCTTCGGTGAAGTTCACCAAGCTTGCCAAGAGCTTTGCCGCCGAGGTGGAGATTGCGCTTGCCGCCAACGGCCCATGGTTCGACGCCAAGAGCATCGTCAAGGTGATGGCGGCCAGGGCGCCGAAAGGCACCATGCTGCACATCCGGGCCACAGGCGACGGCGCCGATGATGCCGTGAGAGCGCTGGTCGAGCTGGTGCGGCGCGGTTTCGACGAAGGCGCGGGCCATGCCCGAACCGCTTAGGCTGCAAGGCATTTCGGCCTCCGCCGGCTACGCCGAGGGGCCGCTGTTCAATCTCGACAACGGCACCGCGCACTACACGGGCAAGGCGAGCGCCGCGGACGAGAAGGCCGCATTGGAAGCAGCTATCGCCAGCGCGACGGACCGGCTCGCGACCCTGATCGAAACCGCCGATGACGAGGCCGCCGGCATTCTCGAATTCCAGCTCGCCATGCTTGGGGACGAGGCACTGACCGGCCCGGCTTTTGCCGCGATCGCGTCCGGCATGCCGGCTGACATGGCCTGGCGACAGGCGCTGGACGCCGAGATCTCCGGCTACGAAACGTCAGACCAGGACTATTTCCGGGCTCGCGCCGCCGATATCAGCGATATCCGCGACCGCGTGCTGCGCGCCCTTACCGAGGAGCAGGAGAGCGCTCCACCAGCGGGCGCCATTCTCTATGGCGAGGACATCGCGCCGACGCGCTTTCTCGAGACCGACTGGAGCACCGGCGGCGGCATCGCGCTGAAGGCCGGCAGCGCCGCCAGCCACGTCGCCATGCTGGCGCGCTCGCGCGGCGTGCCGATGGTTGTGGGGCTTGGCGCTTCGCCGGCTAATCCCGTCGGTCTGGCTCTGCTCGATGCGGAGCATGGCGGTATCGTGCTTTCGCCGACCACGACCGAGATCGAAGCGTTCCACCGGTCCTCGTCCTCGTTTGTGGCACATCGAGACAAGGCCGGAGTCTATCTCGCGAAACCGGCGGTAACCCGGGCCGGGACGACAGTGCGCGTGCAGGTCAACATCGCCGATCCGTCCGAGGTCGACGGCATCGACATTTCGACCTGCGACGGGGTCGGGCTGATGCGCACCGAATTCCTGTTCGGCAAGGCGCCGCCGGACGAGGAGACGCAATACCAGGCCTATCGCAAGGTGCTGGAATGGGCAGGCGACAAGCCGGTGACCATCCGTACCGTCGACGCCGGCGGCGACAAGCCGGTGCCGGGCTTCACCGTCGAGGAGAGCAACCCGTTCCTCGGGCTGCGTGGCATCAGGCTGTCGCTGGCAAGGCCGGAGGTGTTTCGCGTACAGATCCGGGCGCTGCTGCGCGCGGCGGTGCACGGCAATCTGAAGGTGATGTTTCCGATGATCGCCGTCGCGGAGGAATACCAACGCGCCGCCGCTCTGTTCGTGGAGGAGCAGGCCGGGCTTGCCGCGCGCGGCATCGCGCAAAAAATGCCGCCGCTCGGCATCATGGTCGAGGTGCCTTCGGTGGCGATCGCGCCGGAGGCGTTCGCCGATGTCGCCTTCTTCTCGATCGGTTCGAACGATCTGACCCAATATGTAATGGCGGCTGCCCGCGATAACGCAGCCGTGGCGCATCTTAATTCTGTCCGCCATCCCGCCGTGTTGCGGCTGATCGGCTCGGTTGCCGCTTTTGGCCTGCGCGCGAAAATCCCAGTCAGCCTGTGCGGCGATGCCGGCGGCGATCCGGCATCGATCCCGGCACTGCTCGAGGCCGGCCTGCGGGATCTCTCGGTGGCTCCCGCCCAACTCGCCATGGCCAAGGCGGCCATCTCGGATGCATCGGTCTAGGATGACTGAGATGGCCGACAAGACACCAGAAGCCGGCTCCGAAGAGGCGATCCGCGCCTACAAGACGATCCTGTCGCAGGTCATCGACCAGCGACCGTCGGGTATGCGACAACGCCTTGCCGACGCGCTTGGCAAGCACCGCAGCTTCGTCACCCAGATTTCCAGCGCGGCCTATTCGACCCCGATCCCGTCAAAACATCTGCCGGCTATTTTTTCGGTCTGCCATTTCAGTCCGGCCGAGCGCGATCAGTTTCTGGCTGCCTATCATCTGGCGCATCCCGGCAAGATGTCGGTTGCGGCAGGCATGCGCAAGACCCGGCATGTCTCGCTGATCGTGCCCGATTTCGGCGACGACAAGCAGAATGCAGCGCTCGACAAGGCGATCAACGAATTCATCCAGAAGATCACCAGCATCACCGGCAGGAGTGGTGGCTGATCGTGTTGTGTCGGGAGGACACATGAAGAAGTTTATGAATTCCGTCGACACGGTGCTGACCGAAAGCCTCAACGGCTTCGTTGCAGCTCATGCCGACATCCTGGTGCTGGGCGAGGAGCACAAATTCATTCGCCGCAAGGTGATGAAGCCGGGGAAGGTGGCGCTGATCTCGGGCGGCGGTTCCGGCCACGAGCCGTTGCATGCCGGCTTTGTCGGTCACGGCATGCTGGACGCCGCCTGCCCCGGCCAGGTCTTCACCTCGCCAACGCCGGACCAGATACTGGCGGCGGCCGCCGCCGTCGATACCGGCGCCGGCTGCCTGTTCATCGTCAAGAACTATGAAGGCGACGTGATGAATTTCGACATGGCCGGCGAAATGGCCGACGGCGTCCTGCAGGTGGTGATCAATGATGACGTCGCCGTCGAGAATTCGTCCTTTACGACCGGCCGGCGCGGCGTCGCCGGCACGCTGGTGGTGGAGAAGATCGTCGGCGCCGCCGCCGAGCAAGGCATGGCGCTGGCGGATCTCAAGGCGCTCGGCGGTCGCATCAACAGCGCGACGCGTTCGATGGGCGTGGCGCTGACCAGTTGCACGGTGCCGGCGGCCGGCAGGCCGACCTTCGAGATTGGTGATGGCGAGATGGAATTCGGCGTCGGCATTCATGGCGAGCCCGGCCGGCGTCGCGACACGTTGAAAAGCGCCGATGCGATCGCCGAAGAGATTTGCGCCGCGATCCTGGGCGATCTCGGCGACAGGGCGAAAGGCCCGGCACTGTTGTTCATCAACGGCTTTGGCGGCACGCCGCTGATGGAGCTCTATCTGATGTACAACAGCGCCCGAAACATCTTCGAAAAACAGGGCGTGACGGTGACCCGCTCGCTGGTCGGGTCCTACGTGACATCGCTCGACATGGCCGGCTGCTCGATCACGCTGACCATGCTGGATGACGAGGTAACGTCAATGTGGGACGCGCCGGTGCACACAGCCGCGCTGCGCTGGGGACTGTAACGGAGGGGCCTTGCCCATATCCCGAACAGGCGGCTTATGAACTTGCCTTAGCCTGCGGGACCGGACGGACCGTTACCCGCAGTCACGCCGACAGATTGCCCGCCTGCAGCGCGGCTTGCCTTGCGGCCGACCGCTCCGGCTTCATCCAAACCGAAGCCGTAGAAGTCTTATCGCGGTATCGGCAGCGACGGCCCGGCCACCACGCTGGACAACTTTCCTGCCTTGCGCAGCACGGGCGCTTCATACTTTTTCTTGGCCATTCCAAACACCCTTTTCAGTCAAGTGCAAAAGAATGGACCGAAACCGTGGAAAGTCAATTCATGAGCTGGTTCTGCCACCACACGCTGGCTTCATGCATGCTTTTCTGCAACATACGCTCCTCTGAGTTGGTTGTTTGACGCAATTCCGGACGGGAATTGCTGATGTGGGCGAACGCAATCCGGGTTTGATGCTGCCATCTCTTGCGCCTGCCGATGAAAAACTGCTGCTGACCTTCGCCGACCCGGAGGCGACGGTTGCCATTGGCCGTGACGTTGCTGCCGAAAGCTTGCTGGCACTGCTCGCCAATGCCGAGTTCCACGGCGTGCTGCCGATCATGCTGCGCAAGCTCAGCGAGATCGGCGACGCCCAACTGCCTGCGGACGCAGCCTTGCGGCAAAAGCTGTCGGAACTGCGTGATCGCTCGACGCTGGCGACCGGCCAATCGATGCTGCTGCAATATCATGGCGACCGCATCATGAAGGCATTGGCGGCGAAAAATGTTCCGGCCCGCATCGTCAAGGGTCCGGTCTTCGCACGCAAACTTTACCGCCACGCCGCTGACCGGCCGTTCACCGACATCGACATTCTGGTCGAGCCGGCCAGCATCATTGAAGCCAACACGGTGATTGCCGGATGCGGCTTCGAGCTCTGGAGCGGCGAGGCGCAGTCGCAGGATCTGCAGGAGTTCAAGTGGCTGGAGAAGGAGAATACCAGCCTGCTGATCGAACTGCACGGCAACCTGGTGCATGATTCCGGCATGCGGCGGCGGCTGTCGCTGGGCTTTCGCGAATTGCAGATCATCGACGGCAGCGAGGCCGACACGCCGGCCGCGCTGCTGACCATCGCCATTGTCCACGCCGCCGGCGGGCACAAGTTCCACCGGCTGCAGCTTTGCGTCGATGTGCTGCAGGGCGTGCGCGCGCTGCGGTCGCCCGCGGATGAAGACCGGCTTTTCGAGGCGGCGCGCATCAGCGGCATCGAGCTCGAACTGGCGACGGTTCTCAATGTGACGGGGCGGCTGTTTGATGCACCGCGCGCGATCGAACTGGCCGACCGCATCAAGCCCGACCTCTCGATATTTTTGGCCAAATGGCTGATCACCGGCGATACGCTGCTCGGCGTCAATTCCAGGGACAAGATGCATTCGCGCCTGCGCCGCGACGCCTTCCGCTGGATCCAGCGCCTCGCCAGGCCAAAGCCGCATTCTGCCTGAAGTGTGCTTTAGTCCCGCGCCGCCAGCGCCGAGCGGATCAGCGGGGCCGCCTCGGCCGGGTTCGCGCCGACTTCCAGGGTAAATGTCGGGACGGCTTTGACCAGCGTTGCGATGGTTGCCATGCGGCGCTTCTGCGCCGGCAAAAGGCCGGTCATGCCGGTCCTGACATTGTCGGTGGCAAGCGCCACCATGGCGTCTGTCCTGGTCATGGGCACGAGCCGGGTTTGCGCGTCCGCCGAGCGGGCGAGATGAAACAGTGCCGCAACCGGTCTGCCGACAGTTTCCTCGATGCGGATGATCTCGGCGAGACGTTCCAGCGAGACGGCCTGCTCGCCATTGGCGTCCCATTTGTCGCCAAGGCAAGGCGCCACGAAGGGCAGCATTGCCGCGGTGTGGCGGTGGACCTTCACCTTGCGCGGCAAGCCCCAGGCCGTGATGCCGCCACCGGCCAAAACCTTGAGGATCATGGCGTCATCCGAGCACAGGCCGAAACCTTGCGACGCCAGCGCCAGCGACGTCGTTGACTTGCCGGTGCCGCTCGGCGCATGGATCAGCACGAGCGCCTCGCGGCCGGGCAATGTCAGGCCGGCGGTGTGCAGCATGTGCTGGTCGCCGGCATCAAGTGCTGCATCCAGCACCATCATCAGCACCGTCCATTTGACCTTGGCATCGGGATGGACTCGTATCTCGGCCCAGCCTCCATCGGCATTGATCGAGACGGTCTGCAGGCCGGGAAAGACCAGATGAACGGTGCCGCCACCGTCGATCAGCCGGCAATGGCCGTCCTCCGGCACCTCGCCGTCGAAAGCGAGTTTTCCGGCAGGCGATTCCGGTAACTCCCGCGTCTCGACGATGTCGACGCGGAAATCGGGCTCGACCGGCCCGCTCACGCGCAACGTGCCGAGCAAGAGGTCGAAGCTCGGCCAGAGATCGGCCCGCGAGGCCGATATGCTGATGACCTGGCCCTGGAGATCATAGCAGAAGGTGGTCGCCGGACCGGTCAAGCAGCGTGCGCCTTTCCGGCATCGGCGTGATGGCGATAGATCTGCACCATGCCGGGGAGGCTGTCCGAGACCACCGGGCGGCCATCGAGACAGACCCAGCAATGGGCAGACATACGCGGCGCCTGCATCGACTTCGGATCGACGCCGAAGCGCAGATCCGGATCGAAGCCGGCAAAGCGCAGGAAGCGGTGGGCGAGCAGGCCCTCGCGCAGGCATCTGCGGTCGCGCATCAGCCAGGGGTGCCGGACGGTCCGGTTGACGGCAGCGACGATGTAGGCTGACGACAGGCCGCGATAAGGGGTGGGTGCGCTGAGCGGCGCCCATTTCAGCACCGATTCGAAGCTGCGGCGGCCGATCAGGGTCGGCATCAGCCGCGCGCTTGCCCATAAATGGACACGAAACAAAGCGCGCAGGAGAACGCCGTCCACCATCAGGGAGCCGGGTCGGCGAGAATGCCTTCGCTCACCAGTTCGGCGGCCAGCGCCGCCATGTCCTGGTCGAGCGTGCCCTTGTCGACCTCGAACTCGTCAGACAACAGGACGACGATCTGGTCAAGGCTGCGGGCGCCGTCCACCTTGTCGAGAAAGGCTTCGGTGGTGCCGTTGCAGGTGTAAAGCTGGCCGCTGCGCGCCAAGAGCACGACGGCGCCATCGCCGACATGCTGGACCGAGGCGTCGTCCGCCAGCCGCAGAACCATTTCAGAACCGATTTGGGCCATGGAGCCCCTCCACCATTTTCCTGGAGAGCAGATAGCGCGGCGATGCGGGTCTGTCCATTGCGCGGACGAGAGGGAGAACAAGCCGGCCTGACCGTTCTGTGGCAATCCGGCAACGCCACCATCCTCACGACACAGGCAACCGAAGCCTAATGGAGACATCCAATTTCAGATTGTGGTAACTTCCACATCATTCAGAGCCTGAGAACGGGGAAGCACCCCAGAAATAGTCGGTGATTGCGGCTGGGAATCACCGCCGCAAACGGTCAAGCCAGCTATCTCGCAGGGTCAAGGTGTTGCTTTTCTTACCTAAAGTAAGCTATGGAGTCGCGGGGTTTTGGGAGAGCATTGGGTATGCGTTACAACTGGGAGCGGGCGCCGACCGCGTTCGAACGTCATCGAAAAGCGTTGGCAGCCGCCATATTGATTGCGGGTGGCGTCGGGCTGATGCTGGCGGCCTTGCCGCTTTAAGACTGATATCCGACACGAACGCCCTGCTTTCTCCGGGCGCATGAGCTTTTTCTGCCTGCCACAAGACGGGCCGCGGCTTAGCGTGCATGGCCGGTTACGGCGATGAAGCGGCGGTCGCGTCCTTCGAAGCCCTGGCTGAAGCGCTGCACCAGCACCGCCACTACCGCCGGCCTGCCGGGCGGGGTGTATTCGTAGGATTCCGACAGGCTGTAGGAAGTCGGGCAGTTGCGCGAGCCCGGCACGGCCTTGTCCTCGTGCAGCACCTTGAACGGCTTGCCGTCCTGCCCCTGCAGCGACAGGCGGAAGCCGCGGGCCTTGCCCGTCTTGTCCCCTTCAAGTGTCTTGTCGCCTTGAAGTGTCTTGTCGCCCGGAAGAACTTGGTCGCTTGGCTTCGCGTCATCAAAGCTTGCCGAGCAATCCTCCTTGCTGTCGGCAAGGATCTCATCGAGTTGGATGGTCGAAATCTGTGTTTCGCCATAGAACGGCGACAGCCATTTCTGCGCGGCCTGATCGAGGCGACGGATGTCGTTGTAGTCGACCGTGTCGTCCGGGAAGGTGAACCTGTCGGAGGCCGTGCGCGTGCCGCGCTCGGCGATGGCATATTTGGCCAGGATTGGCGCGGCCTGCTTTGCGGCCTGCGCCCGTGCCTGCTCCACCGTCGTGGTCGCCTCTTCCGATTCATCGAGGACAAGGATCGGCTTGCCGCCGACGAACTCGTCTGTGCTTGTGTCGATGATGTCGATCTGCGACCAGCCGGAAACGGCAGCGTCGAGCTCGCCATATTGCTCGAAGGCGAAATATTTGCCGTCGGGGGAAAAGCCGATGATGCGCCGCGCGGCGGCATCGCCGGCCTGGGCGGCGAAAACGATCGTCAACAGCAGCGCTGCTCCAACGGCAGATCCAACCCCGTATCGTACCGTCATTGCGCGCCCTGCCCCGATTTCAAACCCGGCCATGGTGCCTGCAATTTATGGCCAAGGCGAGATCGGCCAAGCCCCAAATTTCGGGAAAGACATGGCATTTGGGGAAAGACGTGGCCGGGAAAACCCGCATAGGCTATTGCAAGATAGAGAGTTTTCCCGAGGAGGGATGAATGGCGTCACGCTACCACGAGGTCTATGACGGCTGGAAACGCGACCCGGAACAATTCTGGGCCGATGCGGCCGAGGCGATCGACTGGTATTCGCCGTGGGCCAGCGTCTTCGATGCCAAGGCGGGCGTTTACGGGCGCTGGTTCAACGGCGCCAGCTGCAACACCTGCTTCAACGCTCTCGATCGCCATGTCGCAGGCGGCCGCGCCGACCAGATCGCACTTATCTACGACAGCGCGATTACCGGCACGGTCAAGAAATTCACCTATGCCGAATTGAAGCGCGAAGTGGTAGCGCTGACTTCGGTGCTCAAGAACCGCGGCATTCGCAAAGGCGACCGCGTCATCATCTACATGCCGATGGTGGCCGAAGCGGCGGTCGCGATGCTTGCCTGTGCCCGCATCGGCGCGGTGCATTCGGTGGTGTTCGGCGGCTTTGCCTCGCACGAGCTCGCCACCCGCATCGACGACGCCAAGCCGAAGCTGGTCATCTCCGCGTCCTGCGGCCTGGAGCCTGGACGTGTCGTGGCCTACAAGCCGCTGCTCGACAAGGCGATCGAAATGTCCCGCCACAAGCCGGACGCCTGCCTGATCCTGCAGCGCGACCAGCTGCGCTGCGATCTGAGGGAGCATTACGATATCGATTTTGCCGACGCCGTTGCCCGCGAGCGCGCCGCGGGCGCCAACGTCGATTGCGTTCCGGTGCTCGCCACCGACCCGCTCTACATCATCTACACCTCCGGCACGACCGGCCAGCCTAAGGGCATCGTGCGCGACAATGGCGGCCACATGGTCGCGCTCAAATGGACGATGGAAAACGAATTCGGCGTCAGACCGGGCGAAGTGTTCTGGGCGGCCTCCGATGTCGGCTGGGTGGTCGGCCATTCCTACATCGTTTACGGACCGCTGCTGCATGGTGCGACAAGCGTGCTGTTCGAGGGCAAGCCGATCGGCACACCCGACGCCGGCACCTATTGGCGGGTGATCGCCGAACACGGCGTGGTCGCGCTGTTCACCGCGCCGACAGCCTTCCGCGCCATCAAGGGGCAGGACCCCAAGGGCGAATTCGTGCCGAACTACGATCTGTCGAAATTCCGCACTCTGTTCCTGGCCGGCGAACGCGCAGACCCGGAAACCATCAAATGGGCGGAGCAGAAACTCAACGTGCCGGTGGTCGATCATTGGTGGCAGACCGAGACCGGCTCGCCGATGACCATCAACCCGGCGGGCCTCGGCCTGCTGCCGGTGAAATACGGCTCGCCCGGCGTGCCGATGCCGGGCTACGACATTCGCGTGCTCGACGATGCCGGCCATGAAGTGCCGCGCGGCACACTTGGCAATGTGGTGGTGAAACTGCCGCTGCCGGCCGGCTGCCTGCCGACGCTGTGGAATGCCGACGAGCGTTTCCGGCAAGCCTATCTCGAGGAATTTCCCGGCTTCTACAAGACGGCCGATGCCGGCATGATCGACGAGGACGGCTACCTCTATGTCATGGCGCGCACAGACGACATCATCAATGTCGCCGGACACCGGCTGTCGACCGGAGCCATGGAGGAGGTGCTTTCAGCGCATCCCGATGTTGCCGAATGCGCCGTCATCGGCGTCGCTGACGCTATGAAGGGCCAGGTCCCGCTCGGCTTCGTCGTGCTCAATGCCGGTGTGTCGCGCGATACCGCTGCCATCGAAGGCGAAGTGGTGGGGCTGGTGCGCGAACGGATCGGCCCGGTCGCCGCCTTCAAGACGGTGGTGACGATCAAGCGCCTGCCTAAAACGCGCTCCGGCAAGATCCTGCGCGGCACCATGCAGAAGATCGCCGACAAGGAAGAATGGACGATGCCGGCGACCATCGACGATCCCGCCATTCTTGACGAGATCACCGCGGCGCTCAAAGCCCGCGGCATCGGGGTCTGACAGCCCCAGTGGCGTTGTTTCAGCGGTCCAGACCTCCCCGGCCGGCGCCGCGCGAGCGCCTGGAAATGGATATGGACGACACCGTCGTCTACGCGATCGGCGACGTGCATGGCTGCTACAAGGAATTGCTGTCGCTGGAGCAGAAGATCCAGCTCGACGCGCTGCAATTTCGCGGCCGCAAGATTATCGTCATGCTCGGCGACTATATCGATCGCGGGCCGCAATCGGCGCGCGTGCTCGATCATGTCTTGGCGCTACCGCCAACAGGGTTCCTGCGCGTCTGCCTGGCGGGAAACCACGAAGTGGCGATGCTGAACTATCTCGACGGATATCTGTCGCGGGACCGCTGGCTGGCGGTCGGCGGCCGCGAGACGCTGTTTTCCTATGGGGTCGATCCGGCGCGGCTTGCCAGCCTCTATGCCTCGAGCGACGAGGTCGACCGGCGCGTGAAGGAAGTCATTCCGGCCAGCCATATCGACTTTCTGCGCAGCCTGCCGGTGCTGCTCTGTTCGGATAAATTCGTTTTCGTCCATGCCGGCATCAGGCCGGGTATCGACCTGGTCGCACAGGATGAGCAGGACCTGCTCAACATCCGCGACGAGTTCTTCAACACCGCCCATCTGCTCGACCGCTTTGTGGTGCATGGGCACACGCCGGTCGATATCCCCAGGCTTGACGGGCGAAGGCTCGGGATCGACACCGGCGCCTTTCAAAGCGGCCGGCTGACAGCGCTCAGGATCGCGGGTAAATTCGGCAAGCTGATCTTTTCCTGACCTGCCGTGCTTCTTCGTTTGAGCGTGATCCTTTCCGAAAACCGGATCCGCTTTTCCGGATCACGCTCCTTTTCAGGATCGCGCTCCGTTCAGGCGGCGGTCTTGGCCCGCACGTCCGATTTCTCCAGATAGTAGGTCGAATAGCGGTCGAAGAACTTTTCCGAGCCGCCGAGCGAGCCGTATTTCGGCAGCTTCTTCAGATCGACCTTGTTGAGCACGGCGCCGACGACCTTGCTTGCGACGTAGGGTTCCTGCTCCAGCAGCGAGCGCACCATGGCGCGCGGCGTGCGGCCCCATTCGGCAACCAGCACGAAGCCGTCGACCAGCGGCGCAAACGCCTTGGCGTCGACCACGGGGCCGAGCGGCGGCAGGTCGACGATGATGTACTCGAACGTCTCCTTGGCGTTGTCGATGAAGCGCCGCATGCCGGCCGACGACAGCAGCTCGCTGGTATGCGAGAACTGCCCACGCAGCACGGCCGGGATGATCGCCAGCTTGGTCTGGCGGTCGACTTTGCCGACCGACTGCCAGGTCTGGCCGTTGACCACGGCCTCCATCAGCCCCTGCTCGGCCTCCATGCCGAGGTTGCGGCTGAGGCCAGGATTGCGCAGATCGGCGTCGATCAAAAGCGTCTTCGAGCCGTTGGCGGCCAGCAATCCGGCGAGATTGGCGGCGACCGTAGACTTGCCCTCGCCGGGCAGGACCGAGACCACGCCTATGACCCGGCTGCCTTGCCCTTCCATGACGACGTCGAAGGCGATCTTGGCGTTGCGCAGCGTTTCGGAGAACATCGATGCCGGCGCATCGACGCTGACCCGCATGCGCGCGCGTTTCTCGACCGCCGACAATGTGTTGGCGCCTTTGGCATCCGCCGCACCGTCGTCGGCGTCCTTGCCGAGCCTGCCGCCGATCATCGGCAAATAGCCGAGGAATTTGAGGCCGACGCGATCGCGAATGTCCTCGCCGGTCCTGAAGAAGCGCTCGTTGAACTCATTCAGGCCACCAAAGCCGGCGCCAAGCAGCACGCCAAGCACCAGCGACAGCGCCAGCACCCTGGAGGTGCGCGGGCTTGAGGCGGAAAGCGGCGTTGAGGCATCCGAGATGATGCGGACCTTGCCGACCGGGAAGGATTGCTGCTGCGAGGCCTCCTCGTAGCGGCTAAGGAAGGTCTGGTAGAGCGTGGTCAGCGCCTGCGCCTGCTGGTCGAGTTCGCGCAGTTTGACCTGGCTCTGGTTGTCGATGGAGCTCTTGCCGGCCGCGTCGGCGATCTTCTGCCTCAGTGAGGTCTCGCGTGAAAGCGCGACTTCATATTCGTTGCGATAACTTTCGGTCAGTTGCTTCAACTCGCCGAAAATCTGGGTCGACAGGTCGGCCTTTTCCTTGGCCAGCGCCACCGCCTGCGGATGGTCGGCGCCGAAATTGGCCGTCACGTCCTGCAGCCGCTTGGCCACTGTGAGATAGCGGGTCTTGAGCGTTGCAATGACGGAGCTTGCCGGCTGATCGCTTGAGATGGCGGAATCGTTGAAGGCATTGTCCGAGCCGCTTTCGACGATGGTCTTGTATTGCTGATAGCGGGCGCTGGCGCGCGCCGTATCGGCCTGCGCGACGATCAGTTGCGCGGTGAGATCGGCAATCTGCTTGTCGCTGATCAGCTGGCCGTCGCTGTTGGCGGCCAGACCATGCTCGGCCCTGAATTTCTCGACCGCCATAGCGGCCGCCTGTGAGTTCTGACGAAGCTCGGTCAGCCGGCCCTGCAGCCAGACCGCAGCGCGTTCGGTGGCGTCGAAGCTGGCGTTGAGCTGGTCGGCGAGATAGGCGTCGGCATAGGCCTTGGTGATGGCGGTGGCGAGCGCCGGATTGGTCGACTGGTAACCGATGGCGAGCACATAGGAGCGGCCGTTGCGCTGCGCCAGCACCTCGCTCTGCAGCTTCAGCACGGCATAGTCGTGGCGCGCCGTCTGCATCATGGCCTGGCGTGTCGCCTCATCGACGTTTTCCATGCCGGGAATCTGCTCGGCGGAACTTGAGCGGAAATAGCCGATCACGCCGCGCACGAAGCCGATGCCCTTGACCAGCGCCGATTGCGGCGGGTTCATGAACTCTGCGTTCTGGTCGAGTTTCAGCTTGTCGACCACCACCGAGGCCAGCCGCGCCGAGGTGATGATTTCGATCTGGCTGAGCAGGGCGGCGTCGGTCTGCATGGTGACGGAAGCAGCCGAGATGTCGTCGATGACCTTGTTCAGGCCTTCGTCGATCAGCACGCTGGCGACCGACATGTATTGCTTGGGCGTGGTCTGCAGATAGAGCAACCCCAGGAACAGGCCGATGATGGCGCAGACCGCCACCACCTTGACCTGACGCGCCGCCATGCCAAGCAGGCGCTCGACGTCGATGAAGTCTTCACCCTTTTCCTGATCGGGGTTGGGCAACGGCATCCTCTTGTCGAGAGGAAAGCTGGCATAATTCATCTTCGATCCAATTCTAGGTTACAGGCGCCGGAGCGAGACGGGGCACCTCGCCCGGAGCTGCGGAGATCGGGGGCAAGATATGCAACGCAAGCTTCATGCCATCTGGCGCCGGGCCTGAGCGGCCTGGCGTGCATGCACGAGCCGCGCCATCGTCCAAACGCATATGCCCTCGAAAGATGGGCATTATGCGGCCACTTCCTGACGCTCATGCGACCGCACGAACGCCTGCAGCATTTCCAGCACAGGTCCCTTCATGTCGTCGCGCGCCAGCGCGAAGGCGATGGTCGCCTCTATGAAGCCTTCCTTGGAGCCGCAGTCGAACATGCGGCCATCGAAAGGCTGGGCAAAGAAAGACTGGCTTTTCGCCAGCCGCACCATGGCATCGGTAAGCTGGATTTCGTTGCCGGCGCCGCGCTGCTGGTTGCCCAGCAGCGAGAAGATCTCGGGCTGCAGGATGTAGCGGCCGTTGATGTAATAGTTCGACGGCGCATTGGCCGGCGCCGGCTTTTCGACCATGGCCGTCACCTCGAAGCCGCTGCCTGTCTCGGCGCCGCGCCCGACGATGCCGTATTTGCTGGTCTCGCTGGGATCACAGCGCTCGACGGCGATCACATTGCCGCCGGTCTGCTGATAGAGATCGACTGTTTCAGCCAGGCAACCTCGGCGACCGAACGACACCATATCGGGGAGCAGCAGGGCGAAGGGCTCGTCGCCGATGACTTCGCGTGCGCACCACACCGCATGGCCGAGACCATGTGGCGACTGCTGGCGGATGAAGCTGGTGGCGCCGGCCACGGGCAGCATGCTTTCGAGCGCCTCCAGCTGGGTCTTCTTGCCGGTTTGTTCGAGCGTTCCAATCAGTTCGGGGTGCAGGTCGAAGTAGTCCTCGATGACAGCCTTGTTGCGGCCGGTGACGAACACGATGTGCTCGATGCCGGCTTCGAAGGCCTCGTCCACCGCATATTGGACGACCGGCCGGTCGACCACGGGCAGCATCTCCTTCGGAATCGACTTGGTTGCCGGCAGGAACCGTGTTCCAAGCCCCGCCACAGGGATGACTGCCTTCCTGATTTTCTTCATCGCAAATTCCTTCTGAGCAGATCGATTTCAGCCTGTTGCAGGCCACGAACAAACGTCTTCATGTACTCGCCCTCCTTACTCCGCGCCGACAGCAAACTGCGCCGCCACCCTTTTGAGGCGGACGGCGATCGGCATCGACATGTGCCTGACAGCCGCCGGATCACTTAGCGCGGTGCGTATCGCTTTCAACGGCGAACGCGCCTTGATGTGCTGGACCAGCGACAGGAACGATGCCGCCTTGCGCAGGCTGCGGGCGCGTTTGGCGAAGGCGGCCGCAGCAGCAGCGTCCATGGAATTGGTCTCGGCGAAGACCGCGTCGGCCTTGCGCATCGCCTCGATATGGTGAAGCTCGAGCACGCGCGAGATCGAGCCCGTGCGGATGTGGTAGATATAGCCGGTCGTCGGCTCGACGACGCATTTTCCGCCCTTGGCCAGCGCGTTGGCGAGCAGGATGTAATCCTCGCCTATGCTCAGACTTTCATCATAGCGCAGCCCGTTTTCGATCAGGAAACGGCGCTGGAAGATCGGCTTGAGATAGCCAAGGTTGAACGTGGATTCGAAAACGATGTTGCCAGCGATGTAGTCGGCGAGCGTGATTTCACGCAGGCCCTCCAGATATTCGGCAGGAAACATCGTCGCTTCGGCAATGCCGTCCTCGCGCACCACCTGGAGGTTGTCGACGGCGATCACAGCGCCCGCGCTTTCGGCCCGCGCGATCATGGCAGAAAGCCGCCCGGGCAGGACGGCATCGTCGGAATCGAGCACCGCGACCCAGCGGCCGGAAGCCAGTTCGAGCCCGGCATTCCTGGCGCCGCCAGGGCCACGATTTGCCGGCAGCGCAACCACTTTGACGACATTTTTTGGATAGGCTCTTGCGACGTCGAGCGTGTTGTCGCGCGACTGGTCGTCGGCGACGATGATTTCGACGCTGACATCGCGCTGGGCCATGGCGCTTGCGATCGCCCGGTCGAGCGTGGCCGCGGCATTGTAGGCTGCGATGACAAAGGAGACGTCAGGCTGCACGCTTGCCTCCTTGCTGCGGGGAAGACAGTCCGTATTGGCGAATTTCGCTGATACCGACCAGGCCGCTGACGACGCCGACATGCATGATGCCGCGCAGCACGCTGCGGTTGCGGCGGACCGGGCTAATCGCGGTCAACGCCGCCATGCCGAAGCAATAGACGGCCTTGGCCGAGGCAAGGCCGACAGCCTTCGCACGCTCTATCACGCCTGCGTCATGGCCGATGAGGTGGCCGTGCGTCTGGCCGAAGCGGAAGCGGCGGCGGCGCAGCCAGTCGAAAGCGGCTCGCGAACGCGGCACGACTTCCTCGACCCACGCCTCCGGCGCAAAGGCGATGCGACCGCCTGCCTTGACCATGCGGTTGAAGAATTCGGTGTCCTCGCCGCCGCTCTGGCCGCGCGCCAGGCTGAAACGACGGTCGCGCAAGCTGTCGGCGCTCATCCTCAAAAGGACGTTGCAGGTGTAGCCGGTGCGGATTTCGCCCTGCACCCAGACCGGCAAGGTCGAATGGAAATCGCCCTTGCGCATCCAGTCCGGCGCATCCGGGCGGTAGAGCGCCCGCACCGGACCGAGCACGGCCTCGGCGCCGCTTGTCTCCGCGATAGCAATCAGTTCGGCCAGCCATTGCCGGGAAGCGGTTTCATCGTCGTCGATGAAGGCGACAAAATCGGCCGTGCTGGCATCAAGACAGGCGTTGCGGGCAACCGAGATGTTGCGCGCCGGAGCGTGCCGGTAGCGGGCCACGAGCTTCAATTCGCTCGCCAGCGCGGTCACCAGCGGCTCGGCGGTCGGCTCGTCGTCATTGTCGGCGACGATGACGCCGATGCCGAAACCGGCAGGCATATCCATGGCAGCGAGCGACCGCAGCGTGTCGGCCAGTTCCGGCCGCCGGAACGTGCAGACGCAGATGTCGATCTGGCGGCTGTCGGCGACCATCATGCCACCCCGCGCTGCGATCGCGAGCCGAGCAGTTGCAGCCAAAACCCGAGCGACCAGCCGAAATGCATGACCATCGCCGAAATGCCCGCCAGCACATTGTTGGGATTGCGCTGGCTGATGGCGGTCACAGCGCCGTAGCCCAGACAGACCGAAGTCCAGACCAGCAGCGGCACCGCCGCCAGCCAGTGGATAAAGGAAAATGCGGCGAGAAGGACGACCGGCGCCACCAGCAGCGGGATCATCTGCCGAACTTTCGGGATCATGCGGTGCTTGAGCACATTCTTGGCGCGGCCGCGGCCATAGCCGAGATATTGGAAATACAGGCCCTTCAGCGACGAACGCGGATAGTAGACCATCTGCGTCTTGCCGCTCATCCAGATGCGGTAGCCAGCCTGGCGCAGCCGGTAGTCGAGTTCGGCATCCTCATTGTGGCTGAAGCTCTCGTCATAGCCGCCGACCGCGGTGAAGGCCGAGATCCGGATCAGCGCGTGATGGCCGTGGTCGACCCATTCGCCGGCCGAGAGGTGCCGGTGCTTGGAGCCGCCGGTGCCGAGCTTGGAATTCTGCGCCGCCGCGACCGCTTTCTGCACCGCGCCGCTGCCGCTGGTCAGCATCGAGACGACGACCGAATCGGCTGAAGTGGCGAGCGCCTCCTCGACCAGCCGGTCGCAATAATCGGCGGGATAGCCGCCATGGGCATCAATGCGGATCAGGTATTCGGCGCGGTCACCGAGGCTGGCGACGGCGAGATTGATCGCCGCGCTCTGGATACGTTTTGGGTTGTGCAGGAGGACGACCTGAGGGTCCTTGGCCGCAACCGCTTCGACAATGGCCAAAGTACCATCGGTGCTGCCGCCATCGGCAACGACGATGCGGGCGCCGAGCCTTAGAGCTGCCGGCCTGAGCTGCTCGAGCAACGCGCCGATATGGGCTGCCTCATTCAGGCACGGAATGACGATCAGGCTTGGCGGCAGCGCTTCGGTTTGCGTCATCGGCGCCTTCCCATGCTCTGTACTTTTCCCATCATCAGCCATCGCTAAGCCAGCGCTTCGGTGACGAAGGGACCTGGGACCGCCGCCAGACCGCGCAGCCTGTCGACAAAGGCGCGGCAGTCGCTGCGGTCGTAGCTCCAGGTTCGTGGGTTGCGGGCCAGCACACGCGCCTTGGCCTTGCCGAAGTGCTCCTGGTCCATGCGGCCGAGCGCGGTTTCCAGGATTTCGGGCGTGGCATCGGAAAGCAGGACGCCAATGTCCTGCTGGTCGAGAAAGCGCCCGGTCTCGGTATTGCCCATCGAGATCGGCACGGCGCCGAAGCGGCAGCCCTCATAGAGGCGGTTGGGCAGCAGCCATTCCGAATTCTGCCCTTCCTCGAAGAAATCGATCGCCCAGGAAAAATGCACTTCGCCGTAGATCGCGGCCATGTCTTCCGGGTTGCGGTAGGGGCCACGAAAGGAGAGATAGGGTTCGGCCTCGACAAAAGCGTGGAAATCCGGGAATTCCGAGAGTGCCGGACGGCCCCGGAGGACGACCTCGAAGCGCCCGCCCTGACGGCGCGTGAAGTCGGCCAGCAGCTCCAGCGAGCGGCGGCAGCGCAGCGCGCCGAACCAGCCGATGCGCCACGGGGGTGCTGCAGGGTTTTCGGCCTTTGACCTGTCATCCAAGGCGATCGGCGCGGTTTCGAAGTATTTGTTTTCGACCAGTTCCACCGGTGCGGCGACCTGCCCGAACGGCTTGAAATAATTGGCGATGAAGGCCGGTGAGCTCGTCACCAGAAGCTTCACGTCGCGGGCGAGATAACGCTCCGCTGTGCGCAGTGCTTTGCCCAGCATGTCATTGCGCAGCACCAGGCGATGGATGTCGAGGCATTCGTAGACGATCGGCACGCCGCCGCGAAAGGCGGCCTTGGCGCGCCTGGCCAGCGCCAGCATTTCCAGATTGCGCGCGATGATGAGGTCGGGCTTCGGCATCGCCGCAAGCTTTGAGCCTATCGACAGCGCCGCCTTGGCGACCGCCGCCAGACGCTGGCCGAATCGGCCGTCACGCGTCGCGCCGAGGTCGACCGGCTGCAGCCCCTCGACGTCGGGAACAGCATTTGTGGTCCGACGGAAGCCGGCCAACGTGACCCGCGCGCCGCCTGCCTTGAGCATTATGATCCGCCGGCGCACCGCCGGGTCGGAAACATCGTGCACAAGGTACAAGACATGCAGCATGAAAACTCGACCGCTGTTGGCCCACCCACGGGAATGCTAACCCAGCTTTTGCTGCATCGCAACATTTTTGGTGCGCCGTAGCATAAGTGCACCTTTTTTGTTGCACTGCAAAATTGATGCGTTACCCTCCGTCGGGCTTGAGCGCCGCTCTGGCTGGTCACCCAGCCCGATGCAGCGATGGATTGTGACGCGAGCCGCATCGGGATCGTCCTGGCGTGGGTATTTTCGGTCACCATGCCCGTCCTAGGCACCGCAGGCCACGCCGCGGAATCTGCTGACGAAATGAGGTATCCCATGAAGATCGTCGTTGAAAACACAGTCTGCCTGAATACCGGGGATGCGGCGATTCTGCTGGCGATCCGCCACATTCTCAAGACGATCGTGCAAGGCGACGTGCGGTTTGCCGTCTTCGACAGCCAGCCCGAGGTTGCGGAACGACTCTATCCGAAGACGGATTATCCCGACCTCGAATTCCATAAGCTGCTGTCGGAATCCCTGTTCCGATACAAGAATGGCAGCGGGCTGAGGGACCGGTTCAAGCCGATCTACAATCGGCTCGTTCTCCAGGCCCTGCGCTGGTTTGGCAGCAGCGCGCTAGGCAATTTTTTCAGCCATCGCGACCGGCGCGGTCTCGATATCTACGCCGACGCGGACATGGTGGTCACCACAGGGGGAACCTATCTCGTCGAGAACTACAATCTCGAACGACGCCTCAATCAGTTCAGGCTCGATGCCGTATTTGGCAAAGATCCGGTCTTCTTCACGCAATCCCTCGGTCCGTTCGACAAAAGTTACAACCGCCAGGAGCTCGGCCCGATCTTTGACCGCAGTCCGCTCATCCTGTTGCGCGACGAACGGTCGCGGACCCATATCCGGGACTTGGTGAAGGATCTCGGCAAGTGCCACGTGGTGGCCGATGCCGTATTCGCCTTGGCCGATACCGACAGGATCGGCAAGCGTCTCGCTTCCAGCCAGCCGCCGGCGTCGACGGGCCGCGTCGCTATTTCGGTCCGCCACTGGAACTACGTCAGCGACGGTGAGGGCGGCATGCGCCGCTATCTGGATTCGGTCCGCGAGATCGCCACAATTCTTGTCAGGGACCTTGGCAAGGAGGTGACCTTCGTCTCCACGTGTCAGGGCGTGCCGGAATATGCCCATGACGATTCCAAGACCGCACAGGCCATCGTTGCCGAGCTCGATCCTGAGATCGCCAGCCACGTGACAGTGGACGCTTCGTTCCACACGCCGGACCAGTTGATGGCGCTGGTGAAGGGCTTCGACTTCGTCGTCGCGACGCGCATGCATATGATGATCATGTCGCTTTGCGTCGGCACGCCGGTGCTGCCGATCGCCTACGAGTTCAAAACCAAGGAAGTGGCCAAGCGAATCGGTGTCGACGATGTGCTGCTCGACATCGACACCGTGACGCCCGAAGAGGCGCGCGAAAAGCTCGGCCGATTTGCGGGAAATCTCGACCGCTATCGCAAGACAAGCCTTCAGGCCGTGCTCGAAGAACATGCTTCGGCAATGTCGGCCACAAACCTGCTGGCGCCGCTGATCGCCGGCCGCTCAGCGGATATTGCGCGCGGCGTTGGACAGGGTGGTGAACAAGGCGCGTCGCGACTGCGGGACGGCAAGCATGAAAACGAGACCGATGCCGTAGTTGAGGGCAAGCGCCAAAAAGACCGCGAGCAGGTCTGACTGGCCCGTTAGAGACGCCGGTAACCACAGGTACAGGAACCAGGCAAGCAGGGACGAGGCGATGAAAAGCCCCTGCATGAGCAGGAAGTCGGCGGCGGTCACCGGACCGACGCGATGGACCAGTAGCGCCAGCACGGGAACGCGCAGCACGTAACCGCTGATGGCATAGGCCGCGGCAACGCCGACGGCGCCCCAGTGCAGGCCGACGACGAAGGCAGCGACGGTCGTCAGCGACGAATAGATGCCCCAATGGAACATGGTCTTCGTCTTGCCCTGACAGATGAATATCCATCCCGTCGTGCTTGAAACGGACTGGACCAGGCTGGCGATGCCCAGCCAGGCAAAGATCGGTGCGACCGGTGCCCAGCCCGCGCCGAAGAGAAGTCCGACGATCTGATTGGAGGTCAGCGTCAGCGCCGCGATGCCCGGCATGGTAACGGCCGCCAGCATCCAGTTGGTGCGCACATAGATATCGCGAAAGCGGGCCTTGTCATCGTGGATGCGGCTGAGCAGCGGCACCATGACCCGTGTCAGCGGCTGGTTGATGTTCTGCAGCGGGAACAACAGGAGCTTGTAGGCGCGGTCGTAATAGCCGAGTTCGATCGCACCGGAATATTTGCCGATGAGAATGTTGTCGAGATTGCGCGAGAAGAAGTTGGCGAGGTTGAAGCCGGTCAGGTTGGCGCCGAACGACAATATATCGGCATCGACCTTCAGGTCCGGCCGCAAAGGCGTCCAACGCGCCACCAGCCAGGCGGCAGCCAGGGCGATAGCTGCCGAAACCGCCGGGCCGATGACCAGCGACCAGTAGCCCAACCCCGCATAGGCCGCGATCGCGGCGGCCAGAAGTCCGGCGGCGGCGCTTATCACGTCGTTCAGTGCGAGCTGGCCGAACTGCAGGTGCCGGTTCATCAACGCCAGCGGCACTGCGGCGAGACTGCCGAGAAGCAGCGGCAGGGCGGAGCCAAGGGTGATGCCGGACATACGTTGATCGCCATAGAACGCGGCGATGGCAGGCGCCAGGCCGGCCACTACCACGGCACTACCCAGCCCGACGAGCGCGCTGATCCAGAACACCTGGTTGAGCTGCTGGTTGCTGATGTCCTTGCGCTGAACCACAGCCTGCTGCAGGCCCAGATTCTGAAGCAGCCCGACGAAGGCCACGATCGGCCCGACGGAAGCCACCAGACCGAAATCCTCGGGGACGAGCAGACGGGCCAGCACGATGACGGAGAGAAACTGGATCGCCATCTTGAAGCCCTGGGCGCCGATGGTTACCAGCCCGCCGCGCAGGGCGACACGACCGAACTGGGGGGGCGGATTGGCGTTCATGCAAGCGACCTCGTTTCGCCAAGCCGCATGGCGATTTCCACGAAATGTTGGTTCAGCAGATCGGAGTTGAACTCCGCCTCGATCTTCTTGCGCGCCGCGAGAGCGATCCCTTCACACGGCTTCGGATTCTCGGCGATCCAGGCAAGCTTGCCGGTCAGCGCCGCAACGTCCCGCTCAGCCACGAGAAAACCCGTCTTGTGATCATCGATCAGTTCAGGGATCCCGGAATGATATGTGCTGACCACCGTCAGGCCGGCGGCCATCGCTTCCATCAGCGAAACCGGAATGCCTTCCAGATCGCCATCGCGGGCGCCGACGCTGGGCAGCAGGAACACATGCGCATCGCGCAGACGCTGTTTGACTTCGCTGTGCGGCCGGGGCCCAAGAAAATTCACCCTGTCGGCAATGCCAAGCTCTGCGGCGATCCCGTTCAGCTGCTCGAGAAGTTCTCCGCCGCCGATCACCGAGTAGATCCAGTCTCGCCGCGGCAGGCCAGCAAGCGCGCGAAGCGCATATTCGATGCCCTTCTTTTCAGTCAGGCGGCAGACCGAGATGAAAGAGAGCGTAGCCTGCTCCCATGAACGCCACCGATAGTCGATGTCACTCGGCCGCACCCCCATATGGTGAACCACAACCTGCTCCGGCGATGCACCGACCTCAATCAAGGCATCGCGGAAAAACGCATTCACCGGCAGTTGAAGAACGCCCTTTTCGAACACAATCTTGTAGCGCGCGAGCGTATTGTCATGCAGCGGTTCGCCGACATCACGGCCGTGAAATATCGTCACCAGGGGAGCGGAAATCCTCCCGCGCTTGATCGCGCGGGCCACGCGCATGCCGTTGTTGCCGAAATGGGCAACGATGACGTCGGCGCCCTGCAGTTTTCGCGCATGAGCAATGTCGATGGCGGTCGAGAGCTTGTCCCAGAACCTGCCGGACCACTTCCTGAGCAGCGGGCGATAGCGACCCAGGCCACCCCACCAGCATACGACCTTTCCTGGCAACGCCTGCCAGCGCGGATCATCGATGTTGCTGTCCCTGCCGAAGGACGTCTCGTTGCAGACGACGCCGACTTCCATGCCGCGCTCAAGGCATCCGGCTATCTGGTCGAGAACAAAGGTTTCGGACAATGAGGGAAACTTGTCGACTACAAAGCAGATCTTCATCGGCAGGATGCGCTCGTCCGGGGAGCCGGTGTCCCTTTGACAAAAGCCGGGCCGAAGACAGGGTGGCGGAAGCACAAGACATGCAGCATGGAACTCTACCGCTGTTGGCCCACCCGCAGGAACGTTAGTACAGGTCTTGCTGCACTGCAACATTTTTGGTGCAGTGTAGCAAGATTTCCCTCAGCTTGGCGTGCCTGCCGATCAAACGCAGAGGAGCAGTGTCAGCCGGCAGATGAAGGATCCGCCAAGCCCTCGGAAACGCCGACATGACCGGTGGGTGCATGCGCAGGGCTCGATGTGGCCAGTTGGGTAACGATCTGCGCAAAACGTTCATTCAGAACATCTGCGTTGAAGTCCTCCTCGACTTTGCGGCGTGCGGCAAGCGCGATACGCTCGCATTCGGTCGGGTGCTCCGCGGCCCAGGCAAGCTTGCCGGCAAGCGCTGAAATATCTCGCTCGGGCGCAAGCAACCCCGTCTCCCCATCCTTGATGAGCTCCGGGATTCCCGAATGATACGTGCTGACCGCAATCAATCCGGCGGCCATGGCCTCCATGAGCGCGACCGGAATGCCTTCCATATCCCCGTCGCTGGCAGTGATACTTGGCAGCAAAAAGAGATGCGCCATGCGAAGCCGTCTTTTCACCTCTGCGTGAGGGAGGCTGCCGAGGAATGTTACGCGACCAGCCAAGCCCAGCTCTACGGCCAGCTTCTCCAGATTCATCCGCAGAGGACCGTCGCCAACAATGTCGTAACGCCAGTCTAGCTGCGGCTGGGAGGCCTTGAGGGAGGCCAGGGCTCGCAAGGCGAACTCGACGCCTTTCTTTTCGACCAGGCGGCAAACCGTCGTCACGACCAGTTGGGTGCCTTCCCACGATTCCCAGCGATAGCCGATTTCGCGGGTGTCAATTCCCATATGGTGGACCGTCGTGCTCGCCTGGGACAGGCCGGCTTCCAGCAGCATCGTGCGGAAGTAATCGTTGACGGGCAGGTTCAGGGTCCCATGCTTGGTCAGCCCGGCATATTGTGTCGCGAGCACTGCCTGCCGCGCCGGGATCGCCACGTCCGCGCCGTGAAAGATGGTTATGATCGGTGGTTTGAGCACCTTCCATTTCTTCAGTGCGGCTGCTCTCTCGCCGTTCTGTCCGAAGTGGGCGACAATCACGTCGCAGCGGTTCAGGCGGCGTGCAAAGGCGATGTCGAGAACGGTCGAGGCCTTGTATCGCAGACGCGGCGGCAGACGCTGTACAAATTTGCTGATTACAGCGGCCCATCGCCACCAATGTCGGGTTCTGGCGAGCAGCGTCGCCATCGGCTCGCTTTGCCGGTCAATTCGGTGGTCACCTTGCATCTTTTCGCAGACCACTTCGACCTGAAAGCCCCGCGCCAGCAGCCCAGCCATCTGGTCCACGACGAAGGTTTCCGAAAGCAGAGGGAATTCGCCGACGACAAAGCCCACGCGCATGACCCGCCCATAAGGTTGGGGCTTGCTCGGACCAAGCGGTCCATATCGCACAAGCCCTAATGTAGACAGGCAGAATACACGTTGATTGCTGCAGTGCCACAAAATATTGCACTGCAGCAATTAAAAGTGATCCGGACGGGCGCACGACGCCTGGACCTGGCTAACGGGATCTTAGCGCGACCACGGTCGTGCAGCGTCTCAGCTGAAATGCAACACGACGCGTTTAGGCTGCGCGCTCCAAACCGACACGTCTTGCGCGGTCGAGAACGCCCATGAACGTTGCGAACTGGCTGTCGGGGTTCATCTGCCGCCGCTCCGAAAACTGACGTGCTGTCGCTGACAGCCGCTTGTACTCGGCCTCATCGCTCCACAGCCGCCTGATCGTTGCGACCCAGTCGGCGAGCGGGGCGTCGTAGTCCAGTACCACGCCGCCGGCGCCGATCGCTTCCGGCAGACCGCCGCGCCGCGAGCCGACCACGGGAATGCCACTACAATGCGCTTCCGAGGCCACCCGGCCCCAGGCTTCTTCCCATTTGCTGGGCGCAAGCAGGATTTTCGTGCGGCCGTAGACCGTCTTCATGTCGCTGGTGCGGCTTTCCAGCTTGACGTTCTGGAGGGGAGAGATTGTTGCTTCGATCCGGGCTCGATGATCGTCGTCGAGCTTCCAGCTTTCGACGAACAGGAACGGGATCTCGGGACAGGCGGCGGCAATGCGCACCGCAAGATCGAAGCCTTTTTCCTCATATGGATTGATGAGCGTGACAAATTCACCGGTCGTCGGTGTGCTGTAGAACGCGGGATTGATGGTCGGCGGAATAACCGTCGAATCGATATCGAATTTTGCCTTATAGGCGCGCGCGGTGAACTCGGAGTTGGCGATATAGACCGCCGAATGGAGCTCACGCAGATCGCCGGCCAATTCGTCGAATTCGACATTCCTCAGATAGACGGTCAGCGGCACGCCAAGCCTCTGCAGCTCTCTGCCGATCGGCACCGAATTGTGGCACTGCACGACCGCGACATCCGGCCTCAACTTTTTGACGGCGAAGTCGGCCGCTTCCCAGGGGAACCACGCCCGTACAACCGGATAGCCCGGGAAATTGTCGATGACCGCGCGCTGACGAAGGAGCTTCATCTTGGCGCGCGCCCTGAAGCCGAACATGCCGTCGCCGAACAGCGCTGCCAGAACGGATGCCTCGTGACCGTTTTCGCGCAATTGCTCGACCAGGTGGTGGGTGCTCGACTGGACGCCCCCGCTGAATTGCGGCGTGTAGCCGGTGCCGCCTGCAAACAGAACTTTCATGAACCTGGCTCCGCGTTGTGCCGCCCTGCCTTCACGCCGCCATCCTGCCGATCGAGAAATACTCGATGCCGTGACGGGCGATGACCTTGGGATCATAGAGGTTACGGCCATCGAAGATGACCGGCGTGGTCAGGGCATCCTTCACCGCGTCGAAGGACGGGGCGCGGAAACTCTTCCATTCGGTGGCGATCAGCAACGCGTCGGCGCCGCGCAGTGCCGCCTCCTTGGTGCCGCACAACAAAAGGTCGTCGCGCAGGCCGTAGATGGCCTGGCATTCCTGCATCGCCTCGGGGTCGTAGGCCTGCACATTGGCGCCGGCCTGCCACAGCGCCTCCATCAGGACGCGCGCCGGCGCCTCGCGCATGTCGTCGGTGTTGGGCTTGAAGGCGAGGCCCCAGAGCGCGAAGGTCTTGCCCTTGAGACTGCCCTTGAAATAACGGTGCACCTTGTCGAACAGCACCGACTTCTGGGCATTGTTGCGCTCCTCCACGGCGCGCAGCAGCTTGGCGTCGAACTTGACACCTTCGGCGGTCTTGATCAGCGCGCGGACATCCTTGGGAAAGCACGAACCGCCATAGCCGAGGCCGGGATAGATGAAGTGGTAGCCGATGCGCGGATCCGAGCCGATGCCCTTGCGTACCTCCTCGATGTCGGCGCCGAGCTGCTCGGCCAAATTGGCCATTTCGTTCATGAAGGAGATCTTGGTCGCCAGCATGCAGTTGGCGGCGTACTTCGTGAATTCGGCGCTGCGCACGTCCATCACGATCATCTTCTCGTGGTTGCGGTTGAACGGCGCGTAGAGCTCCCGCATCACCGCCTCGGTGCCCTCGCTGTTGGTGCCGACAATGATGCGGTCAGGCTTCATGCAGTCGGCGACGGCGGAACCCTCCTTGAGGAACTCAGGATTGGAAGCGACGTCGAAAGCCAGGTCCTGGCGCCCGCGCGCCTTCAGCGTCGCGGCGATTTTGGCCTTCACCTTTTCGCAGGTGCCGACCGGCACGGTCGACTTGCCGACGACGATCTTGGGACCGTCCATCTCGCGGCCGATGGTCTCGGCCACCGCCAGCACATATTTGAGGTCGGCCGAACCATCTTCGCCGGGTGGCGTGCCGACCGCAATCATCTGGATCTCGCCATGCTTGACGCCGGCGGCGGCATCGGTGGTGAACTTGATGCGGCCGGCGGCGTGGTTCTCCTTGACCAGGGCCTCCAGTCCCGGTTCGAAAATCGGCACCAGGCCCTGGTTGAGCCGCTCGACCTTCTTTTCATCGACATCGACGCACACCACCTGGTGCCCGACCTCCGCCAGCACCGCGGCCTGCACGAGACCGACATAGCCAATTCCAAAGACCGTCAAATTCATTCGGGTTAATTCCTGTTCACGCCCTTTGGCCTTATATAGCCGGGCCGGTTCAGATCTACTTTATGCTGCTTACACTGCATGCCAGCGATTCCGGAAACTGGCACGGCTGGCCGAGCGCGGTGAAGGCGACGCGCTGCACCTGCATCGTCACCTGGCGGCCGGGGTCGGAAAAGGCGCCCATCCAGTTTTTCAGCGTGTCGCTGCCCCAGAGGCTGAAGAATATCTTCTGCGAGTGGGTCGGCAATTGCTCGGGATTGGTCACTTCCTGGACCAGCTTGCCGTTGACGTACCAGCGCAGCCGGTCCTTTTCCCAGATAAAGGCATAGTCGTTGAAGCCCTTGTCGGCGCCGCCTTCGACCTCGGCCAGCTTCTCGTTCTTGGGCTTGCCGGCGATGTAGCTGTTGACCTGCACCTTGGATGTATCCTTGGTCAGCACCTCGAAGTCGATCTCATACCAGGGCTGTTTGTCGGCAGGGCCGATATAGGTGAAGAAAGCGGCGTTGAGACCGGATCCGGTGTCGGTCTTCATCCGTGCTTCATAGGTCCCATAGCCGAAGCGCTGCTTGGTCTGGATCTCGGCGCAGGCGAACTCGCGGTCCTTCAGTTTGCGCTTTTCGAAGCCGAGCGTCAGCATGTTGTCGGAAAATTTTACCAAGCTTTTCGACCAGGTGCAGTTCTGGTGATTGCCGTTCGACCAACCGTCGGAGACATACCAGCGCGAACGATCGAAACTCTTGAAATCGTCGACGAAGGACGGTGCGCTTTGCATCTCCGGGGAGGCGTCCTGGGCGCGGGAGGGGTGGGCGGCGCCGAGCAGAGCTGCGGCTGCCGCCAACAGAAGCGCACCAACGGATAGAAGACGCGTTGGGTTTACAAGACGCATTGGCCGATTTGGCCGCGTCGAAATCATGGCATCGATTGCCGCCATGGGCGTCGTCTTCGGATCTGCGTTCATATCAATTCACCTTTGTGCTGTTCCGCCCCAACCCAAAGTCACCGATTGGCCCACATTGCTAACGGGCCGATCCCGATCCTCCGTCCCCGAACTTTCTCTTCTGTGTCTCGTGTGACCGTGTTCAGCCGAAGCGACGCGCGGGTTTGACATATTCCCCGTGCGAATCAGAACTCTGGCCATCCTCGCCGACGATCGCGTCGAGTGAATGACGCAGTTCCTTCATCCGGCTCGTCTGGCGCACCAGCTCGGCGATGCGCTGTTCGCAGTTCAGGATGGACTTCGTCAGCTCGCCGACTTCCGACAGCTTGCGTGCCGACGCCGAGCCGTTCTCCATCGACTCGACCAGGAAGGCCGCGTTGGTGGACTTCGACCGGTAGCGGGCCTCCAACCCGGTCTTCTCGGCCGCAATCTCGGCCGTGATCTGATCCAACAGCTTTGCCAGACGGTCGAAACGCGCCAGATCGGTCTGCTTGTCGCGCGCTGGGTCCCTGGACCTGAAGCCGAAAATTGAAGCCATCCGGTTGGCCTTCCAAAATTGCTGCACCGCAACATACAGTGCCATCGTCGGGGCGTGTAGGCAACCTCCGAGTTTCAGAAAGGCAATTTTTTCAGCCTTGCGGCCGCCGTCCCGGACTTGGCGGAGCCTACTTTTGCGCCGCCGTGTTGGTAGCGGCCATGAGGAAGCGCAAAGGCGGCACCGGCTGCTGCCGCGGGGACAGACCGGCGTGGCGAAACAACGCATCGAGCTTGTCGGCGGCCACGCCGACAACGATGGGAATGAAGTTCGACTGGCTGGCCAGCGCATAGGCGGCGGCAGACGCCATGCCGCGCTCGGCCTTCACATCGAGGAAATTGCGCAGCCGGTATTTGTCACGCACATGCCGCTCGTGCTTGCGCAGCAGGGCCTTGGAGCCTTCCGGCAGGCTGTCGATCTCGAGCAGTGCCAGATCCGCATCGGCGAGGCGCTTCAGATCCTGTGTCTTGTGGCGCCCGCTCAACGAATCGGCGCGCACGATCGCGCCATAGCCGCAGGAACGGATGACCTTGAAGCGTGCGCCAAGGGCAAAGGCGCGAGCGTAGAGTTCGTAATCTTCGCCGAGACGCAGGTTCTCGTCGTAACGCAGCCCATGCCTGTCGAGGAAAGCTCTTGATATCACCGGCTTGAGAAAGCCGAGTTCGCCGCGCTGGACACGCCGTCTGGAGATGTTGCCCTCGATGAATCGCTCGAAGTCGAGGAATTCCGGGTCCGCCGAAAAGGACGGGGCGACGATCTTCGAGACATCGGTCGCCGTATCGTCACGGATCAGCATGATGTTGTCGGCGGCGAAATCCCAGTCGGCGCTGGCAAACAGCTGGCGAAACCGTCCCTGAAGGAAGAAATCGTCGGCGTCGAGAATGCTGATGAAAGGTGATTTCGACCCGGCAATGGCGGTATTGCGGGCGAAGGACGGGCCGCGATTGGCGTCGAGCCGGATGACCGAAAGCCGGCCGCTGCCATCGTCGGCAGCGCTGGCCACCTTTGCGGTGTCATCGGTGGAGGCGTCGTCGACGACGACGACTTCCGCCACCTCCGGCTCGCGCAGCGCCGAGGCGATGGCTGCGGGAATGGTCCGGGCCCCGTTGCGCGCCGCGATGATCACGCAGACCCGGGATTCTGTCATGGACATAGGGTGGCCTTTCGATTGCATAAAGTGTCGCGAGGCCCCTCGCCCTCCCGGCGCGCGGCGCCGGACCCCGATCCATCCCCCGATCCATCCCCAGCGGATCGGGACGGAACGTTATCTGCCTGCTGCATGACGACCCTCATCGTCACCGGCTTTCCCGCTCGAAAATCCGCCGGCTGAGGTCGGCTGACGCGGCCCAGCCGGCCTCGGTCAGATAGCGGACAGGTTCGCGGCCGCACAATTCCCACAAAACGGTGCGCCGTTGCGGCCATCTGAGCGACGACAGCCACGGCGCGATGACCATGTGGAACAGGTCTTCATTGCCGATGCGTGACAGGATCCTGGTGGCCCGATCCGACAGCAGCGTGCCGGCGCCACCAAGCAGCACATCGGCGGCGCGCAGGCCCAGCAGCAGGGTGTCGGCCAGCCCCTGCTCGGCCGCGTAGTCGAGCACAGTCTGCTGCTCGGCCTCGCTCAGCCGACTGGCAGCGGCCCGGATATCGCAGACATAGCCCGCGCATGGCTCGCGGTTGAACAGCGCCTTTGCGACACTGATGCAGGACAGAAGCAAAGTGTCGGAGGCCGAGATGAACGGCACGCTGGAGCCGGCGATCGCAAGCGCGCGCTTGCGGCGCAGGAACCCTTCCGTATCGCGCGGGCTGGGCGATCCCGGCTGCTGGAGCCGGTAATGGAGATCGACGGTGGACAATTTCCGACCCTGGCTGCGAACCATGTGCTGCTCGCCCAGAAAGCGCACCCACCAGACGGAGCGGGACTTGCCGGCGACCTCGTAGCCGATCGAGCGCAGCGCATCGCGAGCTCTAAAGAAGCCGGCCGGCGACACCAATATGTCGACATCTCCGGACGGCTTCATGAAATGGTCGCCATAGAGCAGTTGCTGCTGGAGGGGGCCCTTCAGGAAGACGAAATCGATGCTGCTGCCGCGCAGCGCCTTGTCGATGGCCATCGAATCCATGATGCCGGACGAGTTCATCGCAATCGTGCGCCGGCGATAAGTGTCGAGCCACTCGAGCAATCCCGGCGGCGTCTCGCCCGCCGGTGGGCGCGACAGCGCCTTCAGCATGAAGGTGGCGACCTTGTTCAGCCTGGCGATATCGCAAACATCGGCAACGGAGATGGCCGGTGCAGGCGCGGCGCTGGGGCTCGCCCTGGAGGCGAAGAACAGCCGCAGGCAAGCCTGCACATAGGCCACTTCGTCGGCGCAGCCAGCGGCGCGCAACCTTTCGAAGGTCCCTTCCTGCAATGCCATATGCTGCAGCATCTCCGCAAAAAATTCGCCAGGCGCGTTATATTGCAACTGCGAAGCAAAGCATCGCCAAATTCATGCGCCGCGTCCAGTTTTTCCTTTGGCGCCAATTTTCCTGCAACCTGAACGTTTCGCAACACAGTCCTACAACGAGATGCAAGGCGCCGCCTGATCGGGGCTTGTGGCGGGTACGTCAGCAACAATTTTTGTGGGAATGCGCCAGCGCCCAAGTGAGGAGCATTCGAAGGAAACTTTAACGTAATTAAATCAGATACTTAGTTGACGGCCTCGGACACTCTGCTGAATTCTCCTGAGATGTGAAATGCAAAGCGCTTTGATCACCATTGAAGGGAGTCGCAACCGAGAATTGATTAACGGCTGGTAAATCAGGCTTGACTCATAAATGCTGCCATGCAGCTATTGCGGTGCAGCAATAGCTCGCTGCCGGCAATCGACAGGCCGCTTCCAGTCCACAAGTGGAGAGTAAATTAGAACAGAATGTTGAAAAGCATGAGTACGAAACCCCTAGCCTGACGGTCCACGGCTCGATCGAGACCATCACGCAAGGCGGTAGCGGTACTACGGCACTCGACGCCTCGTTTCCGGCACATACGCCGGTCGGCGAACTCACCTTCTCCTGAGTATTCTCTCGTTGGGGTGACAAAGTCCGGACTCTGCAAACAGAGCGCACTAAGGAGAGTCGGGGGTCAAACCCCGGCTCTCGCGTCTTTGTCCGGAATTGCCGAAGCGTTGGTTGTGAGCGAGGTTTAGGAATGGACTGGAACCCAACGGACCATGATCGGATGAGCGCGAGCAAGGATGCCGTGGCCTGCGAATTCGGCAACGGCCTGGCGCTGCTCGATATGAGGTCCAACATCTATTACAGCCTGAACGGCGTCGGCGCCTATATCTGGGAGCTGATCCAGGAGCCGCGGCCGATTTCCGAAATCCGCAGCGCCGTGCTGGATCGCTACAATGTCGATCCGGAACGCTGCAAGGCCGATGTCGATGGATTGTTGAAGGGCTTGGCGGACGCCGGGCTTGCGAGGCTCCATGATGAGGAACTTGTCTAGAGCTTTCTCACTGAGCGGGCCGGAGATGCTCTTTCTCGCCCACTGCCTTGCGGTGGTCGTGTCGGTGCGGCTGGGGCTGACGCTGCTTTCCTACAACAAAGTGCGCCGCATGGTGACCCGGCTCGACGCGCGCGAACCAGCCGACATCGGCGATCTCAGGCGTGTCGCCTGGGGCGTGGCTGCGGCTGCCCGCCTGGTGCCTGGCGCAAGCTGTCTGACCCAAGCGCTTTCCGGCCAATATTTGCTTGCCCGCCAGGGCAACGCCTCAAAAATCCGCATCGGCATCGAGCGCGATACCGGCACCGAGTTGAAGGCGCATGCCTGGCTGGTCAGCGGCGACCACATCGTGCTCGGCGGCTCGCTTGGCAGGTTTAACCATCTCGTCGACCACGGCCAGTGAGCGATGAGCGGCGTCGCCGGAATTCTGCTGAGGCAGGAAGGCAGGCAGGCCGCCGCGGCCGACATCCAGCGCATGCTTGCCCGCATGCAGCATCGCGCGCCTGACGGCAGTTCGTGGTGGATCGACGAGGGCGTCGTTCTTGGCCACGCCTGGCTCAACACCACCGATGAAGCCGGCCCCGGCCCGCTGACCATGGCCGGCGGCAAGCTCGCAATCACCGCGGATTGCCGGCTGGACAACCGCGACGAACTCTTGGCCAGGCTCGGCATCCGGGACAATTCGGTTGCCGACGCCGTGCTTGTGATGCGCGCCTATCTGCGCTGGGGCGAAGCCTGCCCCGAGCATCTGCAAGGCGACTTCGCCTTTGCCATCTGGGATGGCGAGCGCCGGCAGCTGTTTTGCGTGCGCGACCATTTCGGCGTCAAACCGTTCTACTATCATTCGAGCGACCGGCGCTTCGTCTTTGCCTCGGAGATTGGGCCGATCCTCGATGCCGGCGGCGTCGACATGCGCATCAGCGAACACCAGATTTCGGGATTCCTGGCCGGGCTGCCCGACGATCCGCAGTCGACAGCCTATGCCGATATCTTCCGCCTGCCGGCGCGCCACAGCCTGACGGTGACCGGGAACCAGGTGGTGCTGCGCCGCTACTGGCAGATCGAACCCTCGCCAAGGCCGATGCGATCGGACACGGCCGAGGAATTCCGGCATCTGTTCTCGCAATCGGTCCGCAACCGCATGCGCGGCACGCCTGCGGTCGGTGCTATGCTGAGCGGAGGCCTCGATTCCTCCTCGATCGCCTGCGTGGCGGGCCTGCAGAATGCCGCCCAGCAAAGATCGAGGCTGCCGACCTTCTCGCTGGTGTTCGAAAAGGGCTCGCCGATGGATGAGCGTCCGTTCATCGAGGCGGTGCTGGGCCAGCAGAAGGTCGACGGCACTTTGATTTCGGTCGGCAATTATGCCCCCTTCGCCGAATTCGACCGCATCCTGGAGGAGCAGGAAGAAACGTTTCTTGCGCCCGGCCTGTCGCTGACCCGCGACATCTACAGGACCGCCGGCGGCAAGGGCATGAAGGTTCTGCTCGACGGCCATGGAGGCGACGAGGTGGTTTCGCAGGGCCACGGCCATCTGCACGAACTCGCCTATGCCGGCAAATGGATGGAGCTGTGGCGCGAGCTGCGCAGCGCCTCCAACACCTATGGCGATGGCATGCTCGGCCTCTACTACCAGTTCCTTACCCTTTACGGGCCGGCCTGGCGCATCGCGAGAATCAAGCGGTTCGCGAACCGCGTGCTTGGCAAATTGCGGCGCCATCCCACTGGGCGGCCGGCGACGAGCTGGCGCGCCCTGATCAATCCGGACCTGGCGATGCGTACCGACCTCGTCGAACGGTTCCGCAGGGCCGGCTACATGTCGCCCGCGGTCAGCGCCAGCGAGACCTTGACCCATCGCTGGCTGCTGTCGAACGGCATGGTGCCGCACGCCTTCGAGGTACTCGACAAGGCGGCGGCGAATTTCGGCGTCGAGCCGCGCTACCCCTTCTGGGACAAGCCTCTGGTCGAGTTCTGCCTGGCACTGCCCGGCGCGGAAAAGCTGAACCAGGGCTTTGGCCGCTCGGTGTTGCGCCGTGCCATGGAAGGAATTTTGCCCCCGGCGGTGCAGTGGCGGCGCGACAAGATCGATTTCACCTCCAATTTGGTCAAAGGCATGCTGGGCAACCACCGCGATCTCCTGGACAAGGTGCTGGTGAAAGATGCGGCGCGGATTGCCCCTTACGTCAACCTGCCTGAGGTGACCGCCGCCTATGGCCGCATTTCCAGCCAACCCGAGGCCGCGACCTTGCCCGATGTCCAGTATGTATGGCGTTCGATTTCGCTATCGTTGTGGCTGCGGCAGGTGCAACAGCGCGGGAGCCACTGATGATGCCGGCCAACATGCCTCTTGCCGCTGATGACCGCCATGCAATTGCTGCTCGCGCACAGCACTTGTACAAAGCCTATGGGCTGACGATCGCTTCGCAGGTCGAACTGCCTGAGCTAGAGCCGAGCGAACCAGCTTGCGTCGATGTGCTGATCACGGTCGGCCCGATCGACCTGCCAAAACCCTCGCCCGAGACCGGAACCGCTTTCCGTTTCGAGCCGCGGCAGCAATATTTGGCATGGCAGACGGTCGGCGCCTTCCTGATCACCGATGCCTGCCGGATCGAGGTGGAGCCGGCGCCCGATGTCGACGATGCGCTGCTGGCGTTTCCGCTGCTCGGTCCGGTCATGGCACTGCTCCTGCACCAGCGCGGCCTGCTCATCCTGCACGCCAGCGCCATTGCGGTCGGCGGCAAGAGCGCTGTCTTCATGGGCGACAAGGGCGCCGGCAAATCGACGACGGCGAGCGCGATGATCCGTGCCGGGCATCGATTGCTGACCGACGATGTCGTGGCGCTCGATCTCACGGACCGGCCGATGATCGTTCCGGGTTTTCCGCAGTTGAAGCTCGCCGCCGATGCCGCCGCCGCGTTTCCCATCCGCCAGGCAGAAATACGCCCGCAGGTGCATGCGGCGATCGACAAGATGCAGCATCGCCTGCACGCCGGATTTGCGGCAGACGCGGTGCCGGCGACCCGGATCTATATCCTCGAGCGCGGCGACAAGGCAGCGATCACGCCGCTGCCAGGCATCGGCGCCCTGCCGGCCATCATCAAATTTTCCTATGTGACGCGTTTCGGCCGTCCAGCCCTGGTCGGCGATTTTGCCACGACACATCTTCGCCAATGCGCGGCCCTGGCCAGCCAGATCGGCGTCTGTCGCCTCGAAGTGCCCACCGGGCTCGACCGTATCGGCGAAGCCGTCGCCCTGATCGAAAACGATCTGGCGGCCGACAAAGGGCCGCGGTGACTGACATGTCCGCATCGCAGATCCTGCGCTTTTCGTTTTACCGCGATGTCGCCGGCTTCGGCGCCGCCATGGCCCGGATCGGCGGGCGCAGGACCTTCACGGCATTGCTGTTCCTGATCCTGGGAAGCCTGACCGAAGGCATCTCGATCCTGCTTCTGGTGCCGCTGCTGCATCTGGTCGGGCGACCCGAGCAGAATTTCGCGGTCAGGTTGCCTGACCGCGACTGGGTGCGCTGGCTGGCGCCGGACGGAACGCTGCAATTGACCACGGTGCTTTGCCTGCTGGTCGGGCTTGTCGCGCTGCAGGCGGCGTTCAACCGTTATAAATCCGTCTACATGGCGCGGCTGCTGCTCGACTTCATCAATCGCCTGCGCATGAACCTGTTCGAGAGCATCGGCAAGGCGCGGTGGGGGATATTCGCGCGCATGCGCATCTCGGATCTCGACCATGCGCTGACCGGCGATATCGACCGCGTGCAGTCGGCGGCGTTCTCGCTGCTGATGCTGGTGCAGATCGCCGTGCTTCTGGCGGGTTATCTCGTTGTCTCGCTGTTCATTTCGACAGTGATGACGGCGTTTGCCATTGTCGTCGGCATCGTCACCTTCCTGGCACTGCAGCCGTTTCGGGCACGAGCCAGCGCCTTCGGCCGGGTTTTGACCAGCAATCGCCAGGAGCAGTACCGAACGGTCTCGGAGTTCCTCGGCGGCATCAAGGTGGCCAAGAGCCTGAATGTCGAGGCGACCTATTACGCGCAGCTTCGCGCGACGCTGGAGAAGATGAAGGCCGACAACATCAACTATGTGCGCAACAGCACCATCGGCACCGCTCTGTTCCAGGTCGCCAGCGTCATTGGTCTGAGCCTGTTCATCTATGTCGCTTTGGTCCGCTTCAACCTCTCGCTGGCCGAGATCGTTGTCCTGCTTCTGGTGTTCATGCGCATCGCGCCGCGTTTCATGGACATGCAGATGCAGGCGCAGCAGGTGCTGATCAACCTGCCGGCCTATGCCTCGATGCGCGACATGCAGGCGCGTTTCGATGCCGAACGCGAGCCGGCAAACCTCGAATCGGATGCCAAGCTGTCGCTCGATGTCGGGCTCAACATCCGCAATGTCTCCTTTGCCTATGAGGCCGGCGGCAAGCCGGTGGTGAGCGATGTGACGTTTGGCCTTCCCGCCGGCAAGGTAACGGCGCTGATCGGTCCGTCAGGCTCGGGCAAGAGCACGCTTGCCGACATGCTGCTTGGCCTGCTCGAACCGAGCGAGGGCAAAATCCTGGCCGATGGCGTCGAGATCGGCGCGGCCAACCGCCGGCGCTGGCGCGACCAGGTGGCGTATGTGCCGCAAGACGTGTTCCTGCTGCACGATACGATCGCCGCCAATCTGCGCCTTGCCGCGCCGCAAGCCACTGACGCGGAGCTGTGGACTGCACTGCGCGCTGCGCATGGCGCCGACTTCGTCGAGCGGCTGGAGTTGCGGCTCGACACGGTGGTCGGCGACCGCGGCGTCCGGCTCTCGGGCGGCGAACGCCAGCGCATCGCGCTGGCGCGCGCGCTGCTGCGCAAACCTTCGCTGCTCATTCTCGACGAGGCGACCAGCGCGCTCGACTGGCAGAACCAATCCCTGATCGCCAAGTCGATCGACGGCTTGCGCGGATCGATGACGATCCTGACCATTGCGCACAGGCCATCGATGATCGCCTTCGCCGACTGGGTGGTTGCAGTCGAAAACGGACGAATCGTCGAAGTCGGGCAATATCAGAGGTTGAAAGCGAAGGCCGGCAGCCGCCTGTCGAAAATGCTTTCAGGCGAGCAATCGGAACCCGAGCCGGCCGAAGCAGGCTGAGTCCGGCAGCAAGATGATCCGAGGCCGACCTTGCGGCTTCAGACTGCTCAATGCACGCTGCGCCTCGCCGAGAGCTTCTCGCCTTCAACCGCCTTGTCGGCGCCGAGGCTTCTTTCGGCGTCGCGAGCCCTGTCGGCCGATGTCGGCGCGCTCCTGGCGATCATAACATACACCAACAGGAAATAACCGACTTGGATGAGGACAGCGCAGCCGATGACGCGAAGCACCGTTGTGGTGACCGTCGCGCCGTCGACATAGGACCACGCGACCACGATCGCGAGGGCGAAAACCATTCCAATGACGAATTTTGGTAATGACATGTTCGGCGGCCCGTCAACCGGCCCGAGCATGCAAAAGCGATGACTTACCCACCCGAGTATCTCCCCATTCGCCATGCGAGCTTATTTAGCTGCTCTTTTTCGGCCGGTTGCTTCCGGCCTTCCCAACCCATCCAGACTCTATCAGGAATAATTTGCGACTCTATTAAGGCGCGAAACTGACGGCAAGGGCAACCAGCAATAATTTTCGGCTTGGCGGCGGCCTGGACTCCGCCATGCTGCGATGCACACGCAGGGGTGGTGGCCTAACTCGTCATGCGCTTTATACTACAGTAGAATCTACAATGTTGATTAGTATTTTACTTGATTAATTTAGCAAAGCCAGTGATTCGAAAATCAGTTAAAGCCGTTCCCTCTGCGGCAAAGGACGATTTGCCCAAAACCCGCCGAAAAAAGGCATTACATTTCCTACGGTTGCTAATTATTCGTCACAAACCCGCCATAAAGGGCAAAATTTGGGCAAGGACGGTTTATTATTTAGTCAATTCCTGACGTGACTATTTCAGCCATATGGGAAATTGTGTGTTGCGCTGCAGCATTTTTTTGGTATCGTGGCATAAACCATCCGTTCAACGTATGGAGCTTTTGCATGAGGGACGTTGCCAAGTCGGCCAATGCGGCATTTTCGCATGTCGGCGTAGATTTTCCGCCACCCATCGGCGGGCTGCTGAAGCGCAGTTTCGATATTTTCGGTTCACTTGTCGGCCTGGTGGCGCTTAGCCCGCTGTTCCTGATGGTGGCCCTTCTGGTCAAGCTTTCCGACGGCGGCTCGATCTTCTACGGCCACAAGCGCATCGGACGCGGTGGGCGGATTTTCCCCTGCCTCAAGTTCCGCACCATGGTCGAAGACGGCGAACGTGTGCTGGCCGCCTATCTCGCGGCCAACCCGGAAGCCAACGCCGAATGGATCGCGACCCGCAAGCTGAAGAACGATCCGCGCGTCACCCGCGTCGGCGCCGTTCTGCGCAAGCTCAGCCTCGACGAGCTGCCGCAGATCATCAACATCCTGCAGGGCGATATGAGCCTTGTCGGGCCTCGCCCGGTGGTGCGTGACGAGCTTGAGATCTACGGCAGCGCCGCGGTCTATTATTTGAAGTCGCGGCCGGGCCTGACCGGGCTCTGGCAGGTGAGCGGACGCAACGATGTCTCCTATGACAGTCGCGTCGCGTTCGACCGTCACTATGTCGAGAACTGGTCGCTGTTCGAAGACGTTCGCATCATCCTCAAGACCGTGCCTGCGGTGTGGATGTCGCGCGGTTCCTACTGACCGACCGCAACTGGTCAGCAATCGGGCCGGTACGGCCCGAAGCCAATCCGGTCCAAAGCTATTCGGCGATGGGCCGGTCTCGCATTGCAGCCATAGTATTCTGCCAGGTTCCGAAGGAGGCACTCGGCAGCAGGCCTATCGGGCGGATGGGGCCAAAACGGATCGGAAACGTTCAGTTGAAAACAGACATATCAGCGTATTTTCGCCTTGCCGGCCCGATGCGGCCGGCACGGCTTGTCGCCACGTGCCTCGCTCTGTCGCTCGCGGTTCCAGCCATGGCCGACGAGTACCGGCTCGGCTCGCAGGACAAGCTCAACATCCGCGTCGCCGAGTGGCAGACGGTGGAAGGCACGTTCCGTGACTGGTCGGCGGTAAACGGCGAATATTCGGTCGGTCCCGCCGGCAATTTGTCGGTGCCGTTCGTCGGCGAACTGCCGGCCGCCGGCAAGACCACGTCGGAGGTTGCGGCTGCCATCAGCGTCGCCCTGCAGCGCAAGCTTGCCTTATCGGACAAGCCGGAAGCCTCGGTGGAAATGGTGCAGTTCCGGCCGTTCTACATCTCGGGCGAGATCCAGACGCCTGGCCAATTTCCCTATGTGCCGGAGCTGACCGTGCTTAAGGCGATCAGCATCGCCGGCGGCATCCGGCGCAACGCCGATTTGGGCACCCAGCTCGGCAAGGACCTGATCACCGCCAAGGGCAATTTCGACATTTATGACGACCAGCGCGTGCGGTTGATCGTCAAGCGTGCCCGCATCGATGCCGATCTCGCCGGCAAGGAGAGTTTCGAGGCGCCTAAGGAAGTCGAGGGCGACCCGCGCCTGGCGACAATCGTCGCCGACGAAATGCAGATCCTGATCTCCGACCAGAAAGCGTTGAAGCTGAAGCTGCAGGCGCTTGACGATCTGAAAGGGGTCCTGCAGTCCGAAATCGAGGCGCTGCAGAAAAAGATCGTCAACCAGCAAAAGCAGGTCGACCTGGCGCAGCAGCAGGCGGACAGTATCGGTCCGCTGGCGCAAAAGGGCCTGGTCGCCAACGCACGCCTGCTTTCCTCGCAACAGTCGGTCACCGATCTGCAGGGCAAGATCCTGGACTATGAGACGGCGATCCTCACCGCCAAGCAGTCGGTCAGCAAGGCGACGCAGGATGCCATCGATGCCCAGAACACGTTGAACTCGAGACTTGCCGCCGACCGGCAGCAGGTCGAAGCAGACCTCAACGAAGCCGCACTCAGGGTCAACATGCAACAGGGCCTGATGGCCCAGGCATCGGACCCGGCCACGACCGCCGCCATCACAAACAACAATGAAGAGCCGGCGCTCATCTATTCGCTGGTGCGCGTGACGGACGGCAAGACCAGCGAGATCGACGCTAAGGAAGATACGCCGGTGCTGCCGGGCGACGTCATCAAGGTGAAGCTGGCGCCGACGGCCAGTCAGTAGGCTGTGGGACTACGTCGCGATCCAGCGCTTTCTATCCATCCAGAGCAAAGAATTCCAATCTCCGTCAGGCCCGCCTGGCGGAGATTTTGCTATGTGCGATTTTAGGCCGCGAACCGATACGGCGCGCTGCTTTGAAGGAATTCACGCGGATGTCGCTGCTCCAAAGCCGCTATGCAGTTTTGGGTGACACGCATGGGCTTGCTTGATCGGCGGCCGGACGGCCGGCATGCCCGGGCCAGGCTGGTTCGCCCCTTGCCGCCTCCGCCGGCTCGAAGGCCGGCGACCAGCGCGTGCGGGTGACCGGCAGCCGCGCCAGCTTGAAGTAGCTGAAATACATCAGGAACGAGCCCATGATGTAAGGGTTGAGGATCTCGACCTCGACGAAGGAGCGGATGAGCAGCAGCACCATCACGCCGAAGAGCACCACCGATTCGGCCTGCCATGCCTTGAAGATCACCGTCGAAACGTGACCATAAAGCGTGCGCAGCAAGATCAGCGACACCATTATCGCGCCGGTGAAGCCGAGCTCGACAAGCGCCTCGACATAGGTGTTGTGGAAATGGAAGCCGGTGCGAGTGGTGATGTAGAATTCGTTCCACAGCCGCTCGGCTTCGGCAAAGCCCTGCACCCAATAGGCGGCATAACCGACGCCGAGGATCGGCGAGCGCTGCGCAGCGTTCCAGCCCTGCTCCCAAAGATATGTCCGCCCGGTGAGTGTCGAATCCTTACCAAAGAGGCCAAGCACGAAGTCCATGAGCCCGAGATTGAGCGCAACAACGGCCACCACGACGACCAGACCAGCGCCGACCACGAAGATCACCCGGCGATAGCGCCGCGACAAAAGCTTGGTCATAGCAAGAAGCGCAATCAGCGCCAGGACCGCCGGTATCGAGGCCATCGAGGTGGCGGAATGCGAGACCACCAGCACAAAGGCCGACAACAGCACCACAGGCACCGTTAGTATGAAGCTCAGCCGACCACGCCGCAGGAAAGTAAGAAAAACGACGGAGAAATAGATGCCAAGCGAGCCGACGAAGCCGACCTGGTTCTTGGAGGCGAAGGCGCCGACGAAGTTGTAGGTGCCGTCAAGCACGTCCTCGGAATAAGCCCCGACCTTGAGCGAATAGAGCAGGACGAAGAATATCCCGATCAGGGCGCCGAGCGTCAGGGTGCGTACGCTGACGGTGCGCGCCGCGACATAGGCGCAGGCAATGTGGGAAAAGTACTGGACCGCGGTTCTGGCGGTGATGCCGGGCGCCTGCGACCAGAAGACGGAGAAGCAGACATAGGCCGCGAACAGCAACGGCAGCCAGGCGCTAGACAACTGCCGCAGGAAGCGCCGGTAGTCGACGAGGATAAGCGGAAGCCAGACGGCGTAGTAGGCCAGGATCAGCACCTGGCCGAAAATGACGGAATAGGAGAACGCCCAGACCGATACGGCCACTGCAAAGGCGCCATAGACCGAGTTCTTCTCGGGGTCGACCAGCAGGGCCTTTGGAATTTTCATCTCAGAGTCCCGGCGACGCGGCCCAAGGTCGGCAAGCCAGACCGGCCGCAAGCCAGCCGGCATGTCCGCAAACAGGGGCGTGCAATAAACGGCATCTCCATTGTGCAGTGCAATATAACCTATCGCACGCCATGCTCAATGGCAAATCCGGTCACCTTGTCTTACATCGGAGCCGTTCACCGTTTTGCGGGAACGACGAACTGCTCTAACCCTTTGTTTTGATGCAATTCCTGTTGGAACCCGTTCACACTTTTCGTGGAATTGCTCCAGCGAACAGGGAGAGGTCAGCCGGTAGCCCACCCAGCACGGCAGCTCTGATCAGGCGAGGAGAACACACTACCACAGCGCCCCGCCGGTGATCTGGATGTTTTCCATGGTGATGCCCTTGGCCAGATCCGAGCACAGGAACACGGCTAGAGCCGCGATTTCCTGCGGCTGCAGCATGCGCTGCTGGGGATTGCCCTTGGCGATCTCGGCCATCGCTTCCTCGGCGGTTCTGCCGTTGCCCTCACGCTCGACCACCTGCGCCACGTTGCGGCGCATCAGTTCGGTCTCGACCCAGGTCGGGCTGATCATGACGCAGGTGACACCGTGCGGGGCGCCTTCCAGCGCCACGCAGCGGGTAAGACCGAGCAGCCCGGCCTTCGAGGCGCAGTAGGCCGGGTTGTCCTTCCAGCCGACGGAAGCCGCTGTCGAGCCGATGTTGACGATACGGCCCCAGCCGCGCTCGATCATGCCGGGCAGCACAGCTCGGGTGACGCGGAACGCTCCGCTCAGATTGGTGTCGACGATCTTGTCCCACAGTGCGTCGGAATGGCCGCAGACCGGCTGTTCGGCGGTGGTGCCCGCGGCATTGACCAGTATGTCTCCCGGGCCGATGGCGGCCTGCGCGTCAGCCGCAAACCGGTTGGTCACATCGCTGTCGCGGACATCGAGATGGGCGGCATAAACCCTGGTGCCGTGTGCCGACAGGGCCAACCGCACGCGCTCGATTTCATCGGCGCCGGGATAGTAGGCGGCGTCGGTTCTGTCGGCGCCGGCGGGGGCGATGTAGGAGCCGACCGCTACATTTGCGCCGGCCTGCGCCAACGCCGTCGCAATGGCGAAGCCCATGCCGGAAAACCCGCCGGTGACGATCGCACTGCGGCCGGAAAGGTCTGTCATGGGCAGTGAATCTCCGATGCCGACGTTTGATGCCATAGTCTTAGACCCAGCCCGGTGACGAGCGCTACCTTGCCTGCAGCGCTGGTCACCACGTCGCTAAAGCGGTTTGCCCAGCCACTCGCGATAGAAGCCTTCGAGATCGGGTTCGAAATCATGCACGATCGGATAGCCGGGTGCTGCCGCCTCGACCTCGTGCATGGTGCCGCATTGCGGGCAGATGAATTCGCGGATTTCCATCCATTGCGGATCGGGGATATCGCTGTTGGGATAGATCTCGCGCAGCGCTGCCTCGGTGTTGCGCACGTTGATCGCGGCCTTGAGCTTCCAGTTCTTGCGGTAGTCGCCGAAGGAGTGGCCGCATTCGCAACGGGTGATGCGCTCGTCGCCGCTCTGGCAGATGAACAGGTGATCCGAGACCGGCAGCAGGATCGGGTCCTTCCAGGTGACACGGTCCTGATAGACGGCGAGCATCTTGAAGAAGCGGTCGTCGTCCTTGTAGGCGCTCATGATGCGCTTTGTCTGAGGCCAGGGGAGCTTGCCGGCTGAGAGATCGCCGAGGACTTCCTTGCTGTACGAGGTCATGGCTTTGCTCCCGGCATGAAGATCGATCTGGCGTCGACGGTCCAGAAATCGCTGAAATCCCTGGTGAAGCGCGACGACAGCTTGATCGCGCTGGCATACATTTTCTTCACCTCGGGCGCGAAGTCGGCCTTCTCGACACGGCCGCGTTCGGCAGCGATCCAGTCGGAAACCGGGATCGCCTTGGCCAGACGCTCTCTGCGCATGGCGGCACGACGTTCGACGGTGGCGTCGATATCGGCAACCGGATAACCCTCGGCGTCGTCCTTCAGCACGATGCCGAAAATCTGGATCGCCGCCTGGCGGGTGAGAAAACCGTTCTCGACATCCCAGGCGGTCTTGACCGGATCGCGCTCCAGCACGTCGCCGTAACCGCCGCCACCATTGTAGGAATGGCTGAAGATGTCCCCCGACTTGTGCGGCGAGGTGATGTAGGGGCCTTCGACCACGGCATGGTCGCCGCCGATGTTCTTCTCGTAGTCGGAGACATGCGGATCGATACCTGGGGCATGCGCGAGCGGTTCGCCTTTTGCCGCCAGTTCATGGATGTTGGAATTGCGTACCGCGCGATGCTTCTGGCAGGTCGGCGCGGGATAGCCGCCACACATGCCGCCATTGTCGAATACCCGCGAGGAGTGTTCCGAGGTGTGCAGTCGCAGGTGCGAGGTCTTGTTGATCAGCCAGGTCGAGACGAAGGAACAGCCGCCGCGATATTTGCCGGCGCCCCCTGAATTGGGGACGATCGAGCGGCCGATATAGACCATCGGCATCGATTGTTCCCAGACCTCGATGTTGCCCATGTCGGATTCCGGATTCCAGCCGACATAGGCGGTGTCGAGGCCATCGGCGATGGCCAGCGCGCCGGAGCCGGCGGCGGCGCATTCGAAATGCGCCATGCCGAACGGCGTACCGTACTGGCTTTCGCCGCCCATCTCGATCATCGGGCTGTTGACCTGGCCAACGAAGGCCTCCTCGACGAAGCCGCGCGCGACGAAGCCGCGCGACAAAAGGCGCTGGAACACGCCATAGGCCGGCAGCAGCAGCGCCCAGGATGTGGCGGTCGCCACCATCTCATTGTCGGGGTTGGTCCAGGTGCCGTGCGGCAGCTTCAGCTCGGTCGCCATCCAGGCGCCGTCATTGACCAGGCCCTCGAAATTCATGTGCTGGGTCAAGGTGACGAACATGCCGCCATCCATGCCGGCCGGCGTGCAGTTCATCGAATGGTAGCCCCAGGGCTGCGTGCCCTCGAAGTCCATGGTGATCTTGCCGTCGGTGGTGATCTCCATCTCGATCGGGATGTTGTAGAGCCAGTCGGGATCGCCAAGCAGCTGGAAGCCGGGCTTGCCCGCCGTGACATGGCCGTAGAAGGTGTGGCCACGATAAATGCCGGGCACGGTGAGCTGGCGGGTGCGGGCGAGCTGGGCGCGACGGCCCTCCTCGATGAACTCCTTCGACACCTTCATCCAGTAGTCGAGGCCGATCTCGGAGATCAGCTGCTTGACGCTTTCGCGCATGTCGATGCAGGAGGCGACCTTGGCCTTCTCGTCGAGCACCCAGTAGATCGGCATGCGTAGATTGCGCTCGCAGCGGATGACGTAGTCGCGGCGGATCTCGTCATTCTCGCCGATCTTCTCGGCGCAGACGAACAGGCCTTCGGTGAAGCGCTCCTGCGCCAAGCAGACGTCGCCGCCGGGCGTGATGCCGCCGGCTTCGAGCTCGTGGCAGACCGCACCGGCCCAGCCGACCAGCGTGCCTTGATGGAAGATCGGCACCACGTCCATGACGTCGGGCACCTGCACGGTGCCGATGAAGGCATCGTTGTTGGCAAAGATGTCGCCTTCGCGGATCTTCGGGTTTTCCTCGTAATTGTTCTTGATCATCCATTTGATGAAGCGGCTCATCGTGTGGACGTGGACCATGATGCCGTTGGACAGCGCGATCGCATCGCCCTCGGGCGTATAGATCGCCACCACCATTTCGCCGACTTCGCGCACGCCGGGCGAGGCCGAGATGCGGCGGGCCATTTCGCGGGCCGAGACGCAATAGGCGCGCAGCTTGGTGTGCAGCGTCTCGAATTTCAGCGGGTCCTGGTTGCGCAAGGTGAGCTCGGTGATGCCGTCATAGCAGCCGGTCTCTTCCATCAGCCGTTCTGAATCGAGCAATCGTTCGCGAAGGCGCAGGGCCGAGGCAGGTTTGTCCAACATGGCGGTGCCCTCTCAAGAATGGGTGTAGTGCAGCAGCGTCCATTCATCGACATGGACACGGTCCTGCGGATGAACGACGAGCGTCGTCGCGGGATGTTCGATGATGGCCGGACCGATCACCTCATGGCCGGGCTGCAGTAGGTCCATCTCGTAGAGATTGGCCTTGTGCCAGCGTCCCCCGATATAGGCCTCGCGCACGCCCTTGTGCGCTGCTGCCGGGGCCGACTTGCCGAGCGGGCGCTTCAAGAGCACCGGCTTGACCTTGTCGGCGGTGGCGATCAATCCGAGCTCGGTGATGGTGAAGCCGGCTTCGCCATAGCGCGAAACGCGATGGTTGACCTTGGCGTAGCCCGCCTCGAACTCGTCGATGACCCTGCGCATGTCGTCAGCCGAATTGACCTCGGCAAGCGGTGCCATGACCTCGACATCCTCGAGCTGGCCGGTGTAGCGCATCATCAGGAACGGCACGGTCTTGATCTTGTCTCTGATATGGCCGTCGCTGATCATCTCGTCGACCGCCGCCTTGGTGAGATCATTCCAGACGTCGGTGACCTTCTTGCCGAAAGCGAGCAGCTCGTCATCGCTTGCGCGGGCGCCAATGTCGTGCTGCGTCGACACCGAATGCCGACGCATGAAATCGGCGGTGGTGCAGCCGAAGGCCGAGAAGGCGGCGGCAAACTGAAAGGTGATGATGTCCTTGAAGCCGATGCCCCTGGAGCAGCCGGCCAGATGCAGCGGACCCGAGCCGCCATAGGACAGCAGCGTGAATTCCGAGGGATGGATGCCCTGGCCGGAAATGACCCGGCGCAGCGCGTTGTTGGCATCGGCTTCCAGCATGTCGATCATGCCTTCGGCAGCCTCCTCGACCCCGACGCCAAGGATGCTGGAGCATTTTTCCTCAAACGCTTTGCGCGCCTTCTCGACGTGCAAGACGACCTTGCCGCCGAGGAAATAATAGGGGTTGAGGCGCCCGAGGATGGCGTCGCAATCGGCGATGGTGGGTTCGGTGCCGCCCTTGGCAAAGCAGATGGGGCCGGGATCGGATCCGGCACTTTCCGGCCCGAGCGAGACCTTCTTGGTCAGCGGGTCGACCTTGAGGATCATGCCGGCGCCGGCGCCGATCGTGTCGAGATGCAGCGTCGGCACGTTGAGCTTGAAACGGTCCATCAGCGGCTCGTTCTCGATCCGCGTCTGGCCGCGCGAGATGACGCCCATGTCGAAGGAGGTGCCGCCCATGTCCGAGCAGATCAGCGAGTCGTTGCCGATCAGCTTGCCGACATAGGCCGCGCCGAGAATACCGCCGATCGGGCCGGAAATCATGGTTTCGTGCAGGCGCGGATGGTTGATCGAGGTCAGGCCGCCAAAGGACAGCAGCGTCTGCACGCCGTATTTGAAGCCGTATTTTTTCGAAACGTCCTCGATGCTCTTGAGCTGCTTGCGGCCGCGCGACGTCGCGTAGGCTTCGATCAGCACCGAGTTCAGCCGCGACTGTTCGCGGATGACCGGGCGGACCTCGTGGCTGGTGTAGATGAGGATGTCGGCGCCGGCTTTCAGCACCTCCTCGCGGCAGATCTCGGCGATGCGCTTTTCGTGCACCGGATTGACGTGCGAGAAGATGGTCATGATGCAGATCGCTTCGACCTTGTCGGCGATCAGCTTTTTGGCCGCAGCCGAGACCTCATGGTCGTAGAGCGGCAGCACGATGTCGCCGAACTGGTCGATGCGCTCGGTGACGCCATGGGTGCGACGGCGCGGCACCAGCGGATCGGGATGATGGTGGGTCACCGCATGCAGCCGGTCGGCATAGGAATAGTCGGCCCAGGCCTGCAGGCCGCGACCCATCAGGATCATGTCTTCCAGACCCTTGGTGGTGATCAGGCCAAGCCGGCGCCCGGTGCGCGACAACAGGGTGTTGAGCATGCCGGTGCCGGAATAGAGCACGACGTTGACGCCGGAGAACAGCTGCTCCAGCGAGATGCCCCAGGCGTCGGCCGCGTCTTCGGCCGATGCGAGGAAGCCTTCGGCCTCGTTCTTCGGCGTGGTTGCCGACTTGCCGATCTTGAAGTGGCCGTCCTGGTCGACAAGGATCGTGTCGGTCATGGTGCCGCCGGCGTCGATGCCGATGACGATTGGATTGCCGACGATGGGGCTGGTGAGGTTGGGTTGGGTCACGGTCGCCTCAGGATTGCTGTAGGATGGCTCAAGCTAGATTCCTTGGGCGGCCTTGCGCCATATGCCAAAAGACACAATGTCCGCCGGACCGGGATCGCCGAGAAAAGGGCATGCGCATGGGCAATATCTGGGGGCCGCTCGCCAGGGCGATTGCCGCCACCGGTACGGACAGGCATGTCGACTGCCTGATCGACCTGATCGGCGCCGATATCGAGCACGATCTCGTCACCGTGACCCGATATTCGGCGACGCAGACGCCGGAATTCATCAAGCACCGGCGCTTCTCCGACGAGATGGTCCGGCGCTATCTCGACAATTACTACGTCTTCGACCCGTTCTATGCCTCGTGGCGGCGTGAACGCCGGCTGGGCATCCTGCCGCTGAAGCGGCTTGCCGACGACGAGGCCAAGCGCGGCCAGTACATAGCGGGCTTCCTGGCGCAGTCGGAAATCTGCGACGAGGTCGGCATCATGCTGGCCGATGGCGGCGACTGGTGCCTCGGCATCTTCCTCGACCGCTCGACCTCCACCTTCAAGGAGAGCGAGATCGCCCTGCTGGACGAGCGGCTGCCGGTGTTCGAGGCGCTGCATGCACTCGACATTGAGGCGCGGGGGACGGAATTCTCCCGCACATCGGCGCCGACCGGCCCCGGCGCCTCGCCCCGGCAAGAGCCGACTATTCCTGCGAGCCTGTGGCCGGAGCTTTCCTTGCGCGAGCGCGAACTGGTGCAGCTGATCCTCGCGGGTCACCCGACCGCCAACATCGCCGAGCGGCTCGGCATCACCGTTGGCACGGTGAAGAACCACCGCCGCCGCATCTATGAGAAGCTCGACATCACCACCGAAAGAGAACTGTTTTTACAGTTCTTCCAGCACCGCGCGGACGGCTAGGTATCGCCCTCAGTCGTGCAACTGCCTGGAAATCGGCGGGCCGACCGTAAAGCCCGAAAAGGTGACTTCGAAACCCTCGCGCTGCGGCGAGCAGCACATCATGCCGACATCGACGGATTTCGAGACCGGGAAATAGGCCAGCCGCACCGGCTTCCAGTGACTATCGGTGGAGTCCAGATACTGGACGCGGATCGCCTCGGCGTGGCGGGTCAGGCGGATGCGGACGCCGTCGGGGCCGGCCGCGATGGCTACAAGGGACCAATCGGAGGTGTCGTTGGTGACGACGACAGAGAAATACGCCAGCCCGTCGGTGTATTCGATGCCGGCCTTGATCCAGTGCGTTTCGCTCAGCCGCAGCATCAGCCCGGCCTGGTCGTAGAGCACCTTGTAGTCGCCCTTGACGGTGACTTCGGCGCTGAAGTCACCCTCGACCGGCCGATACAGGAAATGGCCATTGTCACGCCAGAAACCGTAAAAGGTTTCGCGCCAGAAGTCGGTTTCCTTGCCGGTGCGCACATGCACCGTGTCGTCGCCGACAACATGATGCGGCGGCGGGTTGAGCCAGGTCAGGTCCTCTTTCGCCGCCGTCATCGGTTCCCCCGCGATCAGCCGGCAAATGTATAGGCCGTCTTTACCGTGGTGTAGAACTCCGCGGCATAGCGGCCCTGCTCGCGCGGGCCGTAGCTCGAGCCCTTGCGACCACCGAACGGGACGTGGAAATCGACGCCCGCCGTCGGCAGATTGACCATCACCATGCCGGCTTCGGAGTTGCGCCGGAAATGCGTGGCATGCTTGAGGCTCGAGGTGCAGATGCCGGACGTCAGGCCGAAGGGGGTGTCATTGGCAACCGCCAGCGCCTCGTCATAATCCTTGACACGGATGACATTGGCGACCGGCCCGAAGATTTCTTCGCGCGAAATGCGCATGGCGTTGGTGCTCTCGGTGAACAGTGCCGGCCTGAGGTAGAAGCCGGGCGTTTCGCGATCGAGCCGCTCGCCGCCGAAAGCGAGGTTGGCGCCTTCCTTGCTGCCGATGGCGATGTAATCCTCGTCCTGCTTGAGCTGGCTCGCATCGACGACCGGTCCTATCTGGGTCTTGGTGTCGAGCGCATCGCCGATGACGAGCTTTTCCAGGCGCTCCTTGAGCGCGGCGACGAAGCGGTCGTGAATGCCCTCGGTCACCACCAGGCGAGAAGAGGCCGTGCAACGCTGGCCGGTCGAGAAATAGGCGCCGTTGATGGCGCATTCGACCGCCGTGGCGAGGTCGGCGTCATCAAGCACGACCATCGGGTTCTTGCCGCCCATTTCGAGCTGGAACTTGCGCATATGCTCGACGCTTGCGGCGGCGACGCGTTTGCCGGTGCCGACCGAGCCGGTGAAGGTGATGGCGTTGAGGTCGGGGCTGTCAAGCATGGCCTGGCCGACCACCGAGCCCTTGCCCATGACCAAATTGAGCACGCCTTTCGGCAGGCCGGCGCGGTGCAGGATGTCGACGATGGTCCAGGCGCTCTCCGGCACCAATTCGGCCGGCTTGAAGACGATGGTGTTGCCGTGGGCCAACGCCGGCGCGATCTTCCAGGTGGGGATGGCGATCGGGAAATTCCACGGGGTGATGATGCCTACCACGCCGACGGCTTCGCGGGTGATCTCGACGCCGACGCCCGGGCGCACGCTGGGCACCAATTCACCCGACAGGCGCAGCGTCTCGCCGGCGAAGAAGTCGAAGATCTGGGCGGCGCGGATGGTCTCGCCAATGCCCTCGGCCAGCGTCTTGCCCTCTTCGCGCGACAGCGCGCGGCCGATCTCGTCCTTGCGCGCCATGATCTCGTCCGACGCCTTTTTCAGCACGGCGTGGCGCACCAGCGGCGCCGAACGCGACCAGGCCGGGAAGGCGGCTTTGGCCGCCGCGATGGCCTGCTTTGCCTGCTCGGCGCCGGCCGAGGCATATTCGCCAACGACATCGCCCGTGTTCGAGGGATTGATGTTGCGCGAGCCGGCCTCGCCCACCCACTCGCCATCGATCAGATTTTTACGAAACAGGCTCATGTCGCGGTTTCCTTGTATTGGTTCGCTGGGGGTGCCGTATGCCTGAATCATTTATCAGACAAATGACGACACTGTGAGGGCTGAAATCTAGCTGCGGACTGGATAGCCGATGGCGCGCGGCTATGAAAGCCGCGACCTCAAGATGGACAATATGAAGCGGCCCTGTCAGGTCGGAAAAGTCCAGAACAGGCAAGCCAGCGTCGCCGCGGCGAAGATGACGAAGAACAAGCTCCTGAGCAGGATGTTGCGGCGCAGCTCGTTCATGGTGAAATGGCTGCCAACGATGGCCGCGGCGAACAGGAAACGCCAGTTCAGGAGCGCCCACAGCACGCTGCTCTGGCCGAAAGCCCAGCGGGCGACGAGACAGCCGACAATTGTGGCGAACAGGGCAATCACCGCCCAGAACAGCGCATCCGCAGCATGGGTCAAGACGATGCCGGCGGCGCGGATCGGCAGGATCATCATCAGCATGGCGCCGAAAAAATAGACGGCGGCGAGCGGCAGGAACGACCCGGCATCGGCGATGCCGTCCAGCCGCCTCACCCCGATCGCGCCATAGGGATAGCCGTGCCTGGCGACCGCCAGGCTGAGCGCCATGAGCAATGCGGTGAGCACCGCGACCAATGCGAATGTAATGAGGGCCTTGCTCATGCCGTTCCTTGCTTTGAGGCCCTGTCAGAGCCGAATCACGAGGAACGATTTTAGCGCACGGTCCGCGATTGCGCGTCAGCTTTGCTGAGCGTTCCGCTCTTCACCGGTCGCTGTTTTCGAAGGCCCCCATGCCTTGCGCGATCAGATTGGTTGCCATGACAAGCGAAACGATGGCTGCGGAGTTGAAGATCACCACCCACCATTTGCCGCCGGTCAGGAAGCCGTAGCCGTCGGCGACCGCCAGTCCCCAATCGGCTGAGGGAGGCTGGATGCCGAGGCCGAGGAAGCTCAGCGTGGCGATCGAAAAGAAGGCGTAGCCAAGCCTTGTGACCAGCTCGATGAGGATGGTTTCCCTGACATTAGGCAGGATCTCGAGGAACATGATGGAAAGAGCGCTCTCGCCGCCGAGACGAGCGGCGCTGACATAGTCGCGTTCGCGCTGCTCGCGCACGGCGGCACGCACCGTCCGTGCCACCAGCGGGGCATAGGCGATGCCGATCACAAGGATGACGGTGAGGTTCGATGGCCCAAGCGCGACCAGCGCCATGGTGACGAGGACGATGAAGGGAAAGGCCATCAGCGTGTCGAGCAGCCTGGCGCCGATGGCGTCGATCAGCCCGTCGAAATAGCCGAGCACGAGGCCAAGCACGCTGCCGGCGGCAACGCCGAGCAGTGTTGCTGCCGGCGCGACCAGCAGGATGTCACGCGAGCCGACGACGATGCGCGACAGCACGTCGCGGCCAAGTTGGTCGGTGCCGAACCAGTGCGCGGCATCAGGCGGCGCCAGCATGACGAGGAAATCCTCGGCATAGGGATCGTAGGGCACAAACAGGCTGCCTAACACGGCGCAGCCGACCCAGAACAGCAGGATCAGCGATCCAACGATCACCGAGGGCGGCAGCTGCGAAACAGTCTCGCGGATGCGACTTGCTGCCCGCCAGCCCAGCGTACGGCGCTCCGGCAATTCCATCAGTTCCATCATGGCGAAACACGGCGGCGCTGCCGCGGATCGAGCAAGGCATTCACGAGATCGCCTGCCGCGGCCGACAGCACGAAGATGGTCGCCATGACCAGCACGCCGGCTTCGAGCATCGGGAAGTCACGCGACTTGGCGGCGTTGAGCACCAGATTGCCGAGACCCTGTATGCCGAACAGCGCTTCGATCACCACCAGCCCGCCAAGCATGTAACCGGTCTGCGTCGCCAGCACGGCGATGGTCGGCGTCAGCGCATTACGCAGCACGTGCCGGATGAGGATTTCGCGACGCTCAAGGCCTTTCAGGACGGCGGTGCGCGTATAGTCGGCGGCCAGCGCCTCGATCACACCGGCCCGCGTCATGCGGGCGATGTAGCCGGCAAGGTTCAGCACCAGCGGCAGCGCCGGCAGGATCAGATAATAGCCACTGACCCACAGCCCGGCGCCATCGGGAGCAGCGCCGGTGATCGGGAACCAGTTCAGCCACAGGCCGAAGACGATGAGCAACAGCAGGCCGGAGACGAAGTCCGGGACGATGCCGAAGGACACGCCGGCGAGTACGATCAGGCGGTCGACAAAGCGGCCCTGGTTGAGACCGGCGACGATGCCGGCGCCGATGCCCAGCGGCAACAGAAAGACGAGGATAATTCCGGCAAGGGCCGCCGAGCGCTTGAGGCTTTCCAGAACGAAGGGCGCCACCGGCAAACGCAACGACAGGGAGGTGCCGAAGTCGCCTGACAGCACGCTGCTGAACCAGTGCCAGTATTGCACGAGCACCGGCTGGTCGGCGCCGAGCTGCCTGTTCAGCGCCGCGACGGCCTCGGCATCGGCGAACGGCCCGAGCATGAGGCGGGCGACATCGCCGGGCAGAACCTGCCCGGCGAAGAACACCAGCATGCTGACCAGCCACAGCGTGAGCAGAAGCGAGGCTGCCCGCACCGACACAGTGCGGCCGGTCAGCATCGGATTTTGGTGCCCGGAGTGGCTGGACGTCTCGCAATCATGCCTGGGCGAACGTCACGCGATCGAGCAGCAGATGCGAGATTGCCGTGAAGCGGACGCCCTCGACCTTCGACGAGACGATGCGGCTGTATTGCGAGAAGTAGCTGATGATCAGCGGCGTCTCGTCCAGCAGCAAGGTCTGGATCTTGCCCGCGGCAAGGCGTTGCGCCTGAAGGTCGCGGGCCTTGCCGTATTCGAGCAGCAGCCCGTCATAGGCCGGGTTGTTGAAATGCGCGGCGTTCCAGGCGCCCGAACTCTTCAGCGTCGCGTTGAGGAAGATGTCGGGCGTGCCGCGATGGCCAAAATCGGTAATGCCGAGATTGGAATCGAGCCATGGCGACGAGCCGAACTTCGCCGAGCCATAATAGGCGTCCTGCGGCAGCACGTTGAGCTTGATGTCGATGCCGGCCTTCTTGGCAAAATTCTGGATCAGCACGGCATAATCGGGAATGTCATAGGCGCGCTCGGTGGTCAGCGTCACCGGGAAGCCGTTCGGCACGCCGGCCTCGCCAAGCAGGCGCTTGGCCTCGGCGATGTCCTGCTTGCGCTGCGGTACCGACGGATCGGCCGAGGGGAAGATCGGCGCGAACGGGGTGTCGTTGCCGACGATGGCGCGGCCCTTGAGCAAGCCCTTGACCACCGCCTCGCGGTCGATGGTGAGCGCCAAGGCGCGGCGGATGCGCTTGTCGGTGAACGGCGCCTGGTCGGTCCTCAGATGCACCTCGTCATGCGAACTTGCCTGGACGCTGAGCAGCTTGAAGTTGGGATTGCCCTCGATCGCCAATTCCAGCCGGGTCGTGCTCGGGATGACGTCGAGCTGGCCGGCCTGCAGCGCCAGCACCTGCGCCTGCTCGTCGTCGAAGAACTTGATTTCGACGCGGTCGGGCAGCGCCTTGTCGCCCCAATAGTCAGGGTTGCGCACGAAGCTGGCGCCCTGCTTGGGGCGGAAGGATTCGAGCTTGAACGGGCCGGTGCCGTTGAAATTCTTCTCGAAATCGCCGGCATAGTCGGCCGGCAGGATGACGGCATTGTAGACGTCGGAGGAGACATAAAAGGGGAAGTTGCTGTTGGGCCCGTCGAGGTCGAAGGCGACTGTCTGGTCGTCGACGACCTTGGCGCCGCCCTTGGACAGGATGCCCTTATAGGCCGACAAAGCGGACGAACCGCTGGCCGGATCGACCAGCCGCTCGAAGCTCGCCACCACATCCTTGGCGGTGACGGTGCGGCCGTCGTGGAATTTCACGCCCGGCCGCAATTTGAAGGTCCAGCGGCTGGCGGTCTCGTCGGCCTCCCACGACAGAGCGAGCTTGGGCTGCAGACCGTCCTTGGGATCGTCGAGGATGAGATATTCGCCGACCTGGCTGATGACGCCGATGCTGGCCGGATCGGTGATGGAGACGGGATCGATCGCCTTGGTCGGCTGTCCGAGCCCAACGCGGACCGTGCCGCCGGCGCCGGCAGCGCGCGCCGTGCCGAAACCAGCAAGTCCCTGCGAGGCGGCAAAGCCGGTGAGGCCGATCAAGGCTGCGTATTTCAGCAGATCGCGGCGCTTGAGGAAGCCGGCCTGGTGCTCATCGACGGCGACGTTCCAGATGTCGCCGGACAGATTGCGAAGCGTATCGATGTCGTTGCGTTTGGTCATTTTGAAACCCCTGTCTGAAATGACTGTTGAATGGCTTAAGCGACTGGTTCGCCGTCGAGATGGATGCGGTCGACGGCTTGCGGGTAAAAGGCGATGAGGCCCCTGATCTTGGGCATTTCGGCAATGGGATCGCGGTAGCTCCAGGCGACATCGGGGCTTACCGAGCCGTCGGCGCGCCGGCCCGACCAGTAGGAGGCGATGCCCTTGTAGGGACAGCGCGTCGTGCTGTCCGAAGCGGTCAGCCGGTCGAGCCTGACATCGTCCGGGTGCAAATAGAAACGCGTCGGCAGATGCGTTTCGAACAGAAGCACCGGGCGATGGCTGTCGGCGATCAGTTCGCCGTCGAACCAGATCTGGACGTGGCTTGAACTCTGCAGCACATCGATGCGTGCGTATGGATCGCGGGCGTGGACGAAGACTTCTTCCTCCTCCTCGAACCATTGGTCGACCGCTTTCCAGGTGAAGGCGATGCGGCCGGCCAGTGGCGACAGGCTTTCATCCGGCGGCGCGACAAGCGACCAGGCCGCATTGGGAGAAGCTTTCGATCCCGTCTCCAGGTCCCAATAGGTGGTTTCGCCGCCGACTGGATGCGGCTGGCGATGCTCGGACGGCTTCAAGAGCGAGCGGTCCACCGAGGAGGCCGGGAAGAAATAGATCGGCAGAAAATGGTTGGAGCGTAGCACCAGGACGTTGCGGCTGTCGGCGATGGTGCGGCCGGCGAATTTGACCCGAATGCGCTTGGGGCTGTGCAGAACATTGATGAGCTGCGGAGCCGTGGCTTCGCGGGGCTGAAGTTTTGGCGCTGCGGTCATATCAGTTGCCCCAAGTCAGGATACGGCGCGCACATTGTCGCGCTGTTCGGCGAAGCGGTTGGCCGGCCGAGCCAGGCCGAAACGGTCACGCAGCGTCCCCGGCGCATATTCGGTGGGGAATACGCCGCGGCGCTGCAGTTCCGGCACGACCTGCTCGGCAAAATTCACCCAATCCTCCGGGAGCAGCGGGAACATCAGGTTGAAGCCGTCGGCGGCACCTGCCTCGAACCAGTCCTGCAGCTGATCGGCGATCTGGTTGGGCGTGCCGACGACGGTCGGCACCGAACCGCTGTTGGCGAGCTTGCGAGCGATCTCGCGCAGAGTGAGGTTCTGCTTCGACCATTCCTTGACGCGATTGAGCGAGGTGCGGCCGCCATTGAAGGTGCTCTCGTCCGGCAGCGGCGGCAGCGGGCCGTCCGGCGGATATACGGAGAGATCGACGCCGCTCCAGCTCGAGAGAAGGTCGATGCCGACCCGATCGGGAAGCAAGCTCTGCAGATAGTCCTGCCGCTCGCGTCCCTCCGCTTCGGAAGCTGCGACGATCGGCAGGATGCCCGGCAGAATCTTGAAGCTCTCGGGCTTGCGGCCATAACGGGCGAGGCGCTCGTCGATGTCCTGCCTATATTTGGTGCCGTCTTCCTTGGTGCTGTAGATGGCAAAGTGCGCATCGGCGTGCGCGGTAGCGAAATTCTTGCCGTCTTCGGACGAGCCGGCCTGGACGATCAGCGGATGGCCCTGCGGCGGGCGCGAGACATTGAGCGGTCCGCGCACCTTGAAGTGCGGGCCCTTGTGGTTGATCGCATGGACCTTGTCGGGATCGGCGAAATAGCCCGATGCCTTGTCGATAAGCAGAGCTTCGTCTTCCCAGCTGTCCCACAGTGCCTTGACGATATCGAGGAATTCGGTGGCGCGCTCATAGCGAAAGGCGTGCTCGATATTGCCGTCGCGGCCGAAATTGCGGGCCTCCTCGTCCATGGCCGACGTCACCACATTCCAAGACGCCCTGCCCTTGCTGATATGGTCGAGCGAGGCAAACATGCGGGCGACATTGTAGGGCTCGCTGTAGGAGCTTGAGGCGGTGGTGATGAGGCCGATATGCCTGGTCACGCCGGCAAGCGCCGACAACAGCGTCAGCGGTTCCAAGCGGGCATTGGCGTAATGGGCTACGCCGCTCTGTACGGAATCCCAGATCGCGACATGGTCGGCGACGAAGATCGTATCGATCCTGGCGCGCTCGGCAGACTGGACGAGATCGCGGTAGAAGTCGAAGTCGAGCACTTCGCGGCCCGGCGCGCGCGGATGGCGCCACGACATGCGATGATCGCCCTGCGGATTGAAGAAAAACGCGCTGAGGATCATGTGGTCGCGTGCCATGCCGGTCTCCTTGCAGAACTGCTTCAGGCGACCGTCGCGATGCCTCGACCGGCTGCGACAATCTCTCCTGAGCGGTGAAAGGTAGATTGCGCTCCAGCTTAATTCGAGTAATTTTATAGAGATTGTGCGGCGCGAAAGCGGAAGCGATTGCCCTCGAAGACCGCGCCGAAAGAAAGTGGTTTCAGCAAGACATGTCGTCATCGGTTCTGAACGTCGAGCAGCTCACCGTCGCCTATGATGGACGCCGGGGATCGCATCCGGCCGTCAACGGCGTGTCGCTCGCCATCGGCGAAGGCGAAGCGCTCGGCCTTGTCGGCGAGTCCGGATCGGGCAAGAGCTCGGTGGCTCTCGCTATTCTGCGCTATCTGCCGAGTAACGCCCGGATCGCCGCGTCGGCGCTCGAATTCCAGGGCCGCGAGATCCGCGATCTTTCCAGCGAGCAGCTTCGCCGGCTAAGGGGTGACCGCATCGCCGCCGTCTACCAGCATCCGGGCGCCGCACTCAATCCGGCCATGACGATCGGCCGGCAGATCACCGAAACGATCATGCGGCATCGCCCGGTTCGGCAGGACGAAGCACGCACCCGCGCCGCCGAGCTGCTTGGCCGCGTCAGGGTGAGCAATCCGGAACGAGTGCTCGACCTCTACCCGCATGAACTCTCCGGCGGCATGCAGCAGCGCGCCAACATTGCCATCGCGATTGCGCTCGACCCGTCGCTGCTGGTGCTGGACGAGCCGACGACGGCGCTCGACGCCAGCGTCCAGTCCGAGATCATCGCCATCCTGCAGGATTTGCGCCGCGACCACAAAACCAGCGTCTTGCTGATCAGCCACGACATCAACATGGTCCGCCGCGCCTGCGACCGGGTGGCCGTGATGCAGTCGGGAACAGTCGTCGAAAGCGGCGTCGCCAACGATGTCTTCGAAAACCCTGTTCATGCCTACACCAAGGCGCTGATCGCCTCGATCCCGGCGCTCAACTTTACCAAGCGCGACGGCAGGCTGGCTGAGATGCACACAACCGGCCCGTCGAAGCCTGTCCGCAGCGATCAACCGGAAGCCGCGCGTCCGATCGCCGTCGCCTGCAAAGGCGTCAGCCACGCCTTCGGCCCCCAGCCCGTCCTGCACGATATCGGCCTGGAGATAGCCCAGGGCGAGACATTCGGGCTGATCGGCGAATCCGGCTCCGGCAAGTCGACATTGGCCAGGATCGTGGCCGGCCTGCAGACGCCGGACGCTGGGTCGGTCGAGCTGTTCGGCAGCACTGTCGCGCCGCGCGTCGAGAAAAGAAGCCTGAGCGAACGGCGCGACGTGCAGATGGTGTTCCAGTCACCCGACCGCACGCTCAATCCGCGCCAGCGGATCGGCAGGATCCTCGGCCGTCCGCTGCGGCGGCTCGCCGGCTTTGGCCGCAGCGAGGTGAAGCAGCGTGTCGCCGATCTCCTGGCCTCGGTTCGTCTTGCCGCTACGACCGTGGACCAGAAGCCGAGATCGCTGTCTGGTGGCCAGCGCCAACGGGCGGCGATTGCGCGCGCCTTTGCCGGCGTGCCGAAGCTCGTGGTGTTGGACGAGCCGACCTCTGCGCTCGACGTTTCCGTGCAGGCGACCGTGCTCAATTTGCTCAACGACCTGCAGCGCGACAAGGACACCACCTATCTGTTCATCAGCCACGACCTCAGGGTGGTGCGCTATATGGCCGACAGGATCGGCGTGCTCTATCGCGGCCGGCTGGTCGAGACGGGGTCATCCGAGCAGATTTTCCGTGGCCCCAACCACCCCTACACGAAGCTGCTTCTGGCCGCGTCCTCGGATGAGACGGCGCCGAGGGCTCCGGCTCAGCTCCACGTCGCGGCACACGATGCCGAGACCTCCGGATGCTCCTTTGCCGCCCGCTGTCCTGTCGCGCTGCCCGATTGCCGAAAGGCGCAACCACCCGTCAGGCAGGCCGGCGACGGTCATCTGATCGCCTGCTGGAGAGACGCAAGCAGTCTCTGATTGCGAAGCGGGCAACTGACAAGCCTTCTTTCGAGGAGATGTCCCCCGGCCGATGCGGCCGGAGGACAGGCTTGGGAGGCGCCTGACGTCGGCTGGAAATTTCCGGCGATGGTTTTGACCAGCGTCGATTTGCCGGCGCCATTGTCGCCCGTCAGGCCGAGAACCTGGCCCTCATTGATGTCGAGCGAGACATTGTCCAGCGCGCGAACGGCACCGAAATCCTTCACGATATGTTCGAGACGCGCTAGAACCGTCATCGCATCTTCCCATGCCAATTTGTAAGTTTCTGATACAAATCATCGTTTGAAACTTGGGTCAATGGGCTTGGAGATGCTGAAGATTTATTGCAATGCACCCAACCTAGTTCTTTCAAACCGCCTAGAAATTCTATTAGTATGTCGAGCAAACAAATTGTGGAGAACGACGTGCTGGTGTCGACCGATCTTCGGCCGAACGAAACGCGGGCACTTGCGGCGCTGTTTCGTGCCGGCGCGTCGAGCCGGGCAGCGCTCGCACGCGATCTCGGCCTGACCCGGTCGACCACCGGCGCCCTGGTGCTGGGGCTGACGGAAGCCGGTCTGGCGCGCGAGCGGTCGGATGGAGCGGATGACGAGCAGGATAGCGAGGGTCGGGTCGGCCGTCCCGGTATCCTGGTCGAGATCGACGGCAATGGCGGCTTCTTCCTTGGCGCTTATATCGGCGTCAACTGGATCGCAGTCGTGACTGTCGACCTTGCCGGCGCGCGGCGTGCGAGCGCCTCTAGGGCATTTGCCGGCCCCGGTAGCACGCCCGAAGCCGCGGTCGACATCATCGGGGAACTCGTCGCCGAGATCCGCTCACAATTGCCTGCGGGCACGCGCCCCTACGGGCTCAATGTCGCCGTGCCCGGCTTCCCCGCCGCCGACGGGATTTCATACCATGCCACCATCCTTGGCTGGCACGGGGTCAATCTGGCGGAGCTTTTGCGCACTGCCTTTGGCGCGGACTTTCCAATCCTCTTGGAAAACGATGCCAATGCCGTGGCGGTGGCCGAGACATACCGGGCGCAGCCGGGCAAGGACCATGAGGATGCTCTGGTCATCCTGATCGAGAACGGCGTTGGCGGCGGCATCATCAATGCCGGCAGGCTGCATCGCGGCCGGCTCGGCGGCGCCGGCGAAATCGGGCATCTGCGCATCGGCGACGAAGGTTTTGTCTTCGACGCGAAGCGCCCGGGCCGACTGGAATCCTATGTCGGCAAGGATGCTTTACTGGCTCGCTATTTGCACATAAGCGGACTGCGCGCCGGCGTGGATGAGTTTGTCGCAGCGCTGGCCGCCGGCGATCCGGCAGCCGTTGCCACCGCGCGCGACTGGGCGCTCTGGTTCGGCCGCGGCCTGGCGACACTTGCCTGCACCTTGCAGCCGGAGCGCATCATCCTCTCCGGCTCCGTCAATGCTGTCTATCCCTTTGTCGCCGAGCAGGTGGAAGCTTTCTTGCTGGAGTTCCTGGCTGAAGGTTACCCCGTTCCTACGGTCGAACTGTCGCGCGTCGGGGCCGACGGTCCGGCATTGGGCGCTGCCTGTCTGCTGCATCAGGCAGCTTTGTCGGGCGATCCGCAATTTCAACTTCGCGGCCTCGCCGCGCGCTAATCAGGAGAGATTCCATGCCTCGCAAAGACGAAAAGCGGCTGCGTGTCGGCGTGCTCGGCTGCGGTCCGATTGCCCAGGCGGCGCATTTCGAATCCTGCACCAAGGCACGCAATACCGATCTCTATGCCATCTGCGATGTCGCCGACGATCTGCGCGACAGGATGGCGGCGACCTACGCGCCTGAAAAATCCTATGCCGACTACGGACTGATGCTGGCCGATCCCGATCTCGATGCCGTCATCATCGCGACATCGGACATTTTTCACGTCAAGGCCGCGGAACTGGCGCTCGATGCCGGCAAGCATGTGCTTTGCGAAAAGCCGCTGGGCGTTTCGGTCGAGGAGGTCGAAGGCTTGCGGGCCACGCTCGACAAGAGCGGCAAGGTGCTTCAGGTCGGCCATATGAAGCGCTTCGATCCCGGCATCCAGGCGGCCAAGGCTTTCGTCGACGACGAAATGGGCGAGCGGCTGGCGTTCAAGGGCTGGTACTGCGACAGCACCCACCGCTACCCGATGACCGATGCGGTGCAACCGCTGATCATCACCAGCGCCAAGGCGCGCAAGCCTGCCGTCAATCCCAAGGCGGATCTGCGCCAATACTACATGCTGGCGCATGGCAGCCATCTCCTCGATACGGCGCGCCATCTGCACAGGCCGATCGAGGCGGTCGAGGCCCGGCTCACCGAGCGCTATGGCGCCTATTGCTGGTTCATCACCACCATCTTCGCCGACGGCACGATCGGCCATCTCGACCTGACGGTCGCCGTGCGCATGGACTGGCACGAAGGGTTCCAGATCTATGGCCAGAACGGCAGCGTTCTCGCGAAGACGTATAACCCCTGGTACTACAAGAGCAGCGAGGTCGACATTTTCCGCGAGGCCGATGGCAGTTGGCATCGCACGCTTGGCGCGGATGGCCACTTCTATCGCCGGCAGCTCGAAGGCTTTGCCGATGTCGTGCTGAATGGCGCGCCCATGATCGGCGCCAGCATCGAGGACGGCATCGCCTCGGTCAGGGGCATGGCGGCCATCGCCCGCTCGGCCGCTGCCGGCGGCCGCGCCGTCCGTCTGGCCGATGTCGACGGGGTCGTGTGATGCAGCTTGGGATTTTCGCCAAGACCTTCGCCACCACCGGCGCCTTGCCGGTGCTGCGCGCGGTCGCGGACGGCGGCTACACGGCGGCGCAGTTCAACATGGCGTGCCTTGGACTGCCGTCGATGCCGGACAGCATTGAGCTCGGCGCGGCCCGGTCCGTCGCTAAGGCGAGCGGCGAGGCCGGCGTTTCGATCGCGGCCGTGTCTGGAACCTACAATATGATCCACCCGGATCGCTCGGTTCGTGTGTCAGGTCTTGCTCGGCTGGAGGTGCTGGCTGCGTCATGCGCTGACATGGGCACGCGCCTGATCACGCTGTGCACCGGCACAAGGGATGCACAGGATCCGTGGCGCTGGCATCCCGACAATGCAAGCGAGGCGGCATGGAGCGATCTGCGGACGGAGATGGAAGCGGCGATCGCGATTGCCGAGCGCTTCGACATCGAGCTCGGCATCGAACCGGAACTGGCCAATGTCGTCTCCAGCGCGCGGGCCGCTCGCCGGCTGCTCGACGAGATGAACAGCGCGCGGCTGCGCATTGTGCTCGACCCGGCCAATCTATTCGAAGTGGCGGACAGCGCGGAGCGTCACCGCCTGATCGACGAGGCCGTCGATCTGCTGGCTGCGGAGATCGGCATGGCCCATGCCAAGGACCGCAATGCCGATGGCAGTTTTGCCGCCGCCGGACAGGGCGTCGTCGATTTCCCGCATTTCATCGGCTGCCTAAGAGCCGCCGGGTTCGACGGCCCCCTGATCACGCATGGCCTGACAGAGGCCGAGGCGCCCGGCGTCGGCGCGTTCCTGCGCAATGTCCTGGAAGCGAGCGACGACACGTGAAAAAGACCTTCAGCCGAGATGGCGTCGACCTTGCCTACCGGGAGGTCGGCACGGGCCTTCCCGTCATCTTCCAGCATGGGCTGGGCGGCGATGAGGCGCAGGTGGCCGACGTGTTTCCCGATCTGCCGGTGACGCGGCGCGTGACGCTCGAATGCCGTGGCCAGGGCGGATCCGGCTACGGGCCTGTCGAGCAGCTTTCGATCGCGACGTTTGCCGAGGACGTCGATGCACTGGCCGACGATCTCGGCCTCGGCCCGGCCGTCGTCGGCGGCATCTCGATGGGCGCGGCGCTGGCGCTTCGCCTGGCGGTGCACAGGCCGGCGCGGGTGCGGGCGCTGGTGCTCGCCCGGCCTGCGTGGGTATCCCAGGCTGCACCGGCCAATATGAGGCCCTATGCCGTGGTCGGCGATCTCTTGATGCGGCATTCGCCCCAAGACGCCAGGCGTCTGTTCGATGACAGCGCTGTTGCCGGCGAACTGGCCAGATTGGCGCCGGACAATCTCGGCAGCCTGCAAGGCTTCTTCACTCGCCCGGACCCGGTTCTGTTCGGCAGGCTGCTTTCGGCGATCGCCGGCGATGGTCCCGGCGTGAGCGAGGCGGACATCCGCGCTATCGCGGTGCCGACTCTTGTCATCGGCCATGACCATGACCTCGTCCATCGACTGGAGGACGCACAGACGCTGGCCGGACTCATTCCGTCGGCCCGGCTTTGCACCATCACAGCCAAATCGCAGGATCGCGCCGCCTACCGGCTGGAATTCCGCGCCTGTCTTTCGGAATTCCTGGAACCGCTCGCATGACCGACAAAACGACGGATGAGACCATCGCCGTGGTCGAGATCGGCGGCACGTCGGTCAAAGTTGGCTTTGCCGACCACGGCATCCCGGTGGATTTCGCCCGCACCTACCCGACCGCGCAACTGCGCAAGGGCGCGCCTGTGGCGGGGTTGGCCGATGCGGTCACCGCAGCCTGCCGCGATGCCGGGCTCAAACCTGCACGGGTCGTTGCGACGGTGCCTGGGTTCATCGACCGCGACTTCGACACGGTGCTGCACACGGCCAACATTCCCGAACTGAACGGTATCCGGCTGGGTACGGAACTGGCATCGCGGCTCCGCGTTCCCGTGCGGCTCGAACGCGACGTCGTGCTGCAATTGCTGGGCGAAAGCGTTGCCGGCGCGGTGAAGCGGCAAAAGGAGGTGCTGGCGGTCTATCTCGGCACCGGCATCGGTGCGGCCTATCTCGGCAAGGACGGCATTTTCAGGGGCGGCGGCTGGGCGCTGGAAATCGGCCATATGCCGATCTACCGGCCTGACGAAAGCGGACCGCCAAACCGGGTCGAGACCTACGCCTCAGGGGCAACGCTTGTCGAACTCGCGACAGACTACGATATCCCGGTGGCCGATCTGTTTTCGGCGGCCGGGCAGCCGCCATCGCTGCGCGAATGGCTCGATGAGATCGTCTGGCAGCAGGCGGTGACCATCGCAACGGCAGCCGCTTTGTTTTCCCCGCAGGCGATCCTGATCGGTGGCGGCATTGTCGACATGAAGTCCTATCCCCGCCAGACGCTCAAGCAGCGCATCGCGGACAGCCTGCCGCATTCGCTTGTTGTAGAGCCTCTGGACATACGCTGGGCGGCCCTGGGCTGGCAGGCGGCGATCCACGGCGCGGTGCTGCTCGGTACGGTATGATCGCGGTACTGCCCGCAGCGGATTACTTGATCGTCTTGCCGTCCGCCCCGAATCGATAAGTCTTCCCCGGCTCGGGCGTCGCATACAGCGTCGCGCCCGGCTCCGCGTCGTAGACACCGAAAATGCGCACCGTGATCAGCCCGGCCTTTTCGCAGTCGAGATAGAGGTTGGTGTCGGCGCCGAGATGTTCGGCATGCACCACCGTTCCCTTCCAGGCGCCGGACCTTGGATCCACGGTCAGATGCTCCGGCCGCACGCCGATCGTCTTGGCCGTCTCGCCCAATCTGGCGCCGTCGATGAAATTCATCTTCGGCGAGCCGATAAAGCCGGCGACGAACTCGTTTGCCGGCGAATTGTAAAGCTCCATCGGGCCGCCGATCTGCTCGATCTGGCCGGCGTTGAGCACGACGATCTTGTCGGCCAGCGTCATCGCCTCGACCTGATCATGGGTGACGTAGATCATCGTTGCCTTCAGCCGGCGATGCAGCTGAGCGATCTCCAGTCGCGTGTTGACGCGAAGCGCTGCATCGAGGTTCGACAAGGGCTCGTCGAAGAGAAACAGTTTTGGCTCACGCACCACGGCGCGGCCGATGGCGACGCGCTGGCGCTGGCCGCCCGACAGTTCCGCCGGCCGCCGCTCGAGATACGGTTCCAGCGACAGCATCGACGAGGCGACGCCGATGCGGCGTTCGATCTCCGGGGCGGGCGTGCCGGCCTGCTTGAGGCCGAGGCCCATATTGTTCTTCACCGTCAGATGCGGGTAGAGCGCGTACGTCTGGAACACCATGGCAATACCGCGTTTTGCCGGGGGCGTGGCCGAGACATCGGCGCCGTCGATCACCACCCTGCCGGAGGTCGAATCCTCCAGCCCGGCGATGACCCTGAGCAAGGTTGACTTGCCGCAGCCAGATGGGCCGACGAAGACGACGAATTCGCCGTCGGTCACTTCGAGGTTGATGCCTTTCAGCACCTCGACCGGCCCGAAGGCCTTCTTCACATTCTCGATTACCAGCGAGCCCACGGCTTCGTCCTTGTTCTAGAGTTTGCCCTACTAGAGCTTAACTGGGGCGCCGCTGCGCACGCTCTCATCGGCGGCAAGGCAGACGGCGAGCGATTTCACCGCGTCGTCCATGTGGCGGGTCAGGTCGATGTCTTCCCGGATCGCCTTCAGCACGAAGGCCTGTTCGAGATCGCAGAGGTCCTGGTGGCCGGGTTCGCCGTCCATGGACAGCATCTCGTCCGGCCTGGCGAACTTGCCGTCCGCGCCGGTCGCCGCACTGTGCAGGCGGATGGTCGAGGTCTTGGTGTGGGTGTCGATGTCGTCCGACCTCACACCTTCCTTCATGACGATCGACACGCAGCCATTGGGCGACATCACGTCCTTCACGAAGAACGCCGTTTCCGAAATCATCGGTCCCCAGGCCGCTTCGTACCAGCCGACCGAGCCGTCGTCGAACAGCACCTGCAGATGGCCGTAATTGTACATGGTCGGCGCGATTTCCTCGGTCAGCCGCAGCCCCATGCCGCGCACCTCGACCGGCCTGGCGTCGGTGATCTGCAGCATCACGTCGAGATAGTGCACGCCGCAATCGACGATCGGCGAGGTCGTCTGCATCAGTTGCTTATGCGTCTGCCAGGTCGGGCCTGACGATTGCTGGTTGAGGTTCATGCGAAACACGTAAGGGCCGCCGAGCTTGCGCGCCTCGGCGATCAGCCTGACCCAGGAGGGGTGGTGGCGCAGGATGTAGCCGATCACCAATTTTCGGCCGTTGGCCTTGGCCGCCGCGACGACGCGCTTGGCGTCGGCGACCGTCGTTGCCAGCGGCTTTTCGACAAAGACATGGCAGCCCGCCTCGAATGCCTTCACCGCATAGTCGGCATGGCTGTCGGAATAGGTGGCGATGCAGGCGACGTCCGGCTTTTCATCGCGCAACGCGTCGTCGAAGGAGCGCCTGATGCCATAGCCCGACAGCCCGTCCGGTAACGGCACGTCGGAGCGGTTGATCAGGGCCGCGATCTCGAAGCCCGGATTAGTGTGGTAGGCCAGCGCATGGCTACGCCCCATATTACCGAGGCCTGCGACGACGACGCGAAGGGGCGATTTAGAGGTCACCTAACTACTCCAGATGTTCCAGTTGTTCCTTCTGAGAGGGTGTCACCCCACCCGGCGCTTCGCGCCGACCTCCCCATCGAGGGGAGGTAGGACGTTGGCGCGAACACCCTCACTGCCAAAGAAGCTTCTCCGAAAGTCGCCCTTTGGCGGTCGTGAATGAAGCCACGACCTTTTACCTCCCCTTGATGGGGAGGTCGGCGCGCAGCGCCGGGTGGGGTGAAGGCTCCAGCAGAGATTTGTAGGGCTCCGCTCACTTGACGGCTCCGGATGTGATGCCGCGGATCAGCTGCCGCGAGAAGATGACGTAGAGGGTCAGCACAGGCATGATCGCCAGCGAGAGTGCCGCCAGGATGGCGTTCCAGTTGGTGACGAACTGGCCGAGGAAAAGCTGCGCGCCGAGCGTCACCGTCTTGGTCTCTTCCGACGGCGCCAGGATCAGCGGGAACCACAGATCGTTCCAGATCGGGATCATGGTGAAGACGGCGACCGTCGCCATCGAGGGCCGCACCAGCGGCAGCACCAGCCGGAAGAAGATGGTGTATTCCGACAGGCCGTCGATGCGGCCGGCATTCTTCAGATCGTCGGACACCTGCTTCATGAATTCCGACAGGATGAAGACGGCCAGCGGCAGCCCCTGCGCGGTGTAGACCAGGATCAGCGCCGTCAGCGTGTTGACCAGCCCGCTCGCCACCATCAATTGCAGGATGGCGACGGTGCCGAGCCGGATCGGGATCATGATGCCGAGCGCGAGGTAAAGCCCCATCAGCGTGTTGCCGCGGAAGCGGTATTCCGAGAGCGCGAACGCCGCCATCGCGCCGAACAGAAGCACGAAGAACAGCGAGGCGACGGTGACGACCAGGCTGTTCCGGAAATAATGGATGAAGTCGCCCTGGCCGATCACCGTGGTGTAGCCGATCAGGTCGAAGGTTTTTGGCGTCGGCGGCGTCAGCGGCTCGCTGAAGATGCCGGCGCGCGATTTGAACGAGTTCATGATGACCAGGATCACCGGAAACAGCGCGATCGCCGTGTAGGTCAACAGGATCGCGTGGGCGCCGATGGTGCGGGGCAGCGAACGGGTGGCGGTGCTCATTGGAAGGTCTCCTGACGAGCGATGACTGTTGAGGTCGGCACCAAGGCACCCCCCTCTGTCCTGCCGGACATCTCCCCCTCAAGGGGAGAGATTGGCAGCGTTGACCTTGCCGTCCACCTTGCAACGCTGGTGATTGGCGAAAGCGACGATGACATCTGATCTCCCCCCTTGAGGGGGAGATGCCTGGCAAGGCAGAGGGGGGTGTTTAGCCGTAACATGTCTGCCTCTCAGAACTGGTAGCGACGCAGGCGCGTCTGGACGAAGAAGAGGTAGACGCAGACGCCGCCGAGGATGATCAGGAACATCATCGTGGCGATCGCCGCACCCATATTGGGATCGCCGGTCTGCAGCTGGAAGCCGAAGAAGGCGCGGTAGAGGAAAGTGCCCAGAATATCGGTCGAATAGTTCGGGCCGGCCAGCGCCCCTTGCGCGGTGTAGATCAGGTCGAAGGCGTTGAAATTGCCGACGAAGGTCAGGATCGAGATGATGCCGATCGAGGGCAGGATCAGCGGCAGCTTGATCTTCCAGAACTGCGACATGCCGGTGATGCCGTCACACTCGGCCGCCTCGATCACCTCTTCGGGGATCGACAGCAGCGCCGCATAGATCAGCATCATCGGAATGCCGACGAACTGCCACACCGAGATCAGGCTGAGCGCGGTCAGGGCATATCGTTCCTTGCCCAGCCACGGCGTGAACAGGCTTTTCAGGCCGACCAGATCCATCAGATGCGGCGCCACGCCCCATAACGGCGACAGGATCAGTTTCCAGGCGAAGCCGACGATGACGAAGGACAGGATGGTCGGCACGAAGATCGCGGTGCGGTAGAAGGCGGCGAACCTCAGCCTCGGGCTGGAAAGAAGTGCGGCCAGAAGCACGCCGATCGGGTTCTGCACCACCATGTGGATGATGAAGAACCAGGTGTTGTTCCTCAGCGCGTTCCAGAAACCCACCGACCAGTTGGGGTCGCCGAACAACGTACGGAAGTTGGTGAAACCGACGAACACCTGATGCTGCTCGACGTTGCGGAACAGCGACAGCTGCAAGGTGCCGGCCAGCGGCAGGATCATGATCGCCGTATAGACCAACAGCGCCGGCGCCAGGAAGACGCCGATATGCCAGCGGAACGGTCGTTTCGGTCGTGTTTGTGCGGCCATGAGTGCGGTCCCCGCCGATCAGGTTTAGCAATGCCTTCGACGGCAGCGCTGCCCCTCACCCTCACGCTCTCCCCGTGAAGGACGGGGAGAGGGGGCGCCTGCGTTTCGGCTGATCCTTCTCCCCGTCACTATACGGGGAGAAGGTGCCGGCAGGCGGATGAGGGGCGGCGCCGTCGTTCGCAGTCGATGATGCTGTCGAAAAACGCAGGGCCGTCCACTTGGGGCCCTGTCTGTTGTCTGAGCTCTTACTTGCCCGGCTTGTACCAGCTGTCGAGGCCGTCCTGCAGCTTCTTGGCGGCAGCTTCCGGCGTGTCGGTGCCATTGATGACGTTGGCCGATTCAACCCAGGTTTCGTTCTCGAGGTTCGGCGTGCCGCGCGACAGGATCTGGTAGGTCGAGCGGATCGTCGACTTGCACTTGTCGCGCCAGGAGACGAATTCCTGCGCCAGCGGGTCTTCCATCTTCACCGGGGTGGAATTCAGGCTGAAGAAGCCCGGCAGTGCGTTGGCGTAGATGGTGGCGAAGTCCGGCGAGGCGACCCAGGACAGGAAGGTCTTGGCCGCGTCGGCATTCTTCGACGCCGCATTCAGGCCCATGCCGATATCGGTATGGTCGGAGATGTAGCAGGTGTCGCCGGCCTTCTCGACCGGCGGCGGGAAGGCGCCCATCTTGAACTGCGCCTGGGTGTTGAACAGGCCGATCTCCCACGATCCCGCCGGGTAGATGGCGGCGCGGCCAAGCGTGAACAGGTTCTGGCTGTCCGGATAGGTCTGGGCCTCGAAGCCGTCGCCGAGATAAGGCTTCCACTTGGCCAGTTCCTCATAGGGAGCAACCCAGTCCTTGTCGGTCAGCTTCTGGTCGCCCTTGATCAGCGCTGCGCGGCCCTCTTCGCCCTTCCAGTAGTTCGGACCGATGTTCTGATAGCCCATGGTCGCGGCTTCCCATAGGTCCTTGGTGCCCATGGCCATCGGGATGTAGGTGCCGTCGGCCTTGATCTTGTCGAGCGCGGCGAAGAACTCGTCACGCGTCGTCGGCACCTTGAGGCCGAGCTTGTCGAAGGCGTCCTTGTTGTAGATGAAGCCGTGAATGACCGAGGCCATCGGCACGCAGAAGCTCGCCTTGCCGTCGTCGGTCTGCCAGGCGGCCTTGGCGACCGGTGAGAAGTTCTCCATGCCGGGCAGCGAAGACAGATCGGCAAGGTTGCCCTTCTTGAACAGTTCGAGCGATTTGTCGAACGGGCGGCAGGTGATCAGGTCGCCAGCCGAGCCGGCGGCGAGCTTGGCGCCGAGTGCGGCGTCATACTCGGTCGGCGCCGACGGTGCGAACACCACTTTGATGCCCGGGTTCTTGGCCTCAAAAGCCGGGATCAGCTTGTCCTTCCAGATGGCAAGGTCGTCGCCGCGCCAGCTTTCGATATTGAGCGTTACGTCATCGGCGTGAGCCAACCCGGCGGTGCCGAGAATGCTGGTGCCGAGAAGCAGTGCCGTCAGTAATTTCGTTGTCATGCTAGTCTCCCTGTTGACCTTTTTCAGGTTCGGTTTTGAGAACAGGGGCCTTCGCGCCCTTGTTCCCCTCGATCGCGGAAAGGGCCGGCCGCAGCTTCTGGCCGGTCCCTTCCAGTATCTTCTCGGCCGCAACGGCGTTGGCAGCGCCGGCGGCGAGCAGAATGGCTGTCTTGACGACGCCGCCGCTCGCTTCGAGCAGCCGCACGGCGTCTTGCCGGTCGCGGCCGCTGATAGCGGCGACGATGCGAGCCGCGCGGTCGCGCAGCTTGATGTTGTCGGCGGTGAGATTGACCATGTAGCCGTCATGGACATGGCCGAGATGAATGGCGGTAAGCGTCGACAGCATGTTGAGCGCGATCTTCTGGGCAGTGCCGGCGCCCATGCGCGTCGAGCCGGCAATCACCTCCGGTGGCGTCTCGAGCAGGATGGCGACGTCGGCCAGCCTGAGCAGGGGCGTGTCCTTGTTGTTGGCAATGGCGATGGTTGCCGCGCCCCGGCTGCGCGCATCCTTCAGCGCCTGCACCGCATAGGGCGTCGAGCCGCTGGCCGAAATCGTGATCAGGCAGTCGCCCTTGCCGATGCCGGCGCCGGCAATTGCCGTCGAGGCTTCGTCGGTGTCGTCTTCCGGTCCGCCGGCCAGGGTCTTGAAAGCGTCGTCGCCACCGGCGATGAGGATGGCGATGCGTTCGCGCTTGATGCCGAAGGTGCCGGGCAACTCCAGCGCGTCGGCCAGCGCCATCAGGCCGGAGCTGCCGGCCGCAGCATAGGCGAGCTTGCCGCCGCCGTTCAGCCGCTCGGCGATGATTTCGGCTGCGGCGGCGATGGCGGGAATGGCGTCGCGCACAGCCTTGGCGGCCTCGATCTGCGCATTGACCAAAGAAGAAAGGATGGCGTCCGGGGCCTGGATGTCCAGTCCCTCGGCATTGCTGTGAAGCGCTTCGGTGCGCGGTTCGGTCATCCCTGTCCCTCCGATGGAAGAACAATACCAAAAAAATACCACTTGTCCACACGCATTAACGAAATTGCGAACTGGAAATCGTTGAGCCGGCAAAATTCCCGGGTTTTTCAACCTGATACGCCTTAATCTTTTTGAAACGGAAATTAATCCCTTGGCTATTGGTATTTTATTGGTATTATCCGCCCGGAGGAGACATCGCGTGAAATTCGTGCTCGGTATCGACGGCGGCGGCACCAGCTGCAGGGCAGCCCTTGCGACAGGCGATGGCGTTGTCATTGGCCGTGCCAAAAGCGGCGCCGCCAACATCCGCACCGATCTCACCGGCGCTCGCACCCACATCGTCGAGGCTGCTCGTCAGGCCTTCATCGCCGCCGGGCAAGATCCGGACCTGATCCCGCAGACACCAGCCATTCTCGGCCTTGCCGGCGCCAATGTCGGCACCTACCGCCAGCAGCTTGAAGCAATCCTGCCGTTCAGCATCAGCCGCGTCGAGACGGACGCCGAGATCGCGCTCGAAGGGGCAGTCGGCTCTGGTGACGGCGCCATGGCCATCCTCGGCACCGGCACCGCCTATATGGCGCGCAAGGGCGGCACGTCGCGCGCCATCGGCGGCTGGGGCTTTCAGGTCGGTGATCAAGGCAGCGGCGCCCGGATCGGCCGCGACCTGCTGGAGCAGACGCTGCTCGCCCATGACGGCGTCCGGCCGCGCTCAGTCCTGACCGACAGCATGATGGGCATTTTCCGCAACAATCCCGAAGACGTGGTCGAGTTCACCACCAATGCCAAGCCCGGCGATTTCGGCGGCTTCGCGCCCAAGGTTTTCGAGCATGCCGAGAAGGGCGACAGCGTCGCCAACTGGATCGTGGACAAGTCGGTTGCCGATGTCGAGGAGTCGCTCCACGCGCTCGACCTCTCTGATGACGCCCCGCTCTGCCTGCTCGGCGGGCTGGCGCCGCTCTATGGGCCGCGCCTTTCCCAGCGCTACCAGGCGCTGGTGAAAGCGCCGCTCGACGATGCGCTGGGCGGCGCCGTGCAGATGGCGGCCCGCATCTTCGCCAAAGCGGAGGCGACGCGATGAGCGACGCCGCCGACCAGATCTTCGCCACGCTGAAGCAGTCGTCGCAGAGCGGCGCCCCGCTCTATCTGCAGCTCAGGAAAAGCATCGAGGACGCCGTCAATCGCGGCCTGATCGGGCCGGGCGATGCGCTGCCTTCCGAGCGCGACATCGCCACCAAGGCCGACATTTCGCGCGTCACCGTGCGCAAGGCGGTGCAGGATCTGGTCAAGGGCGGCATCCTCGTGCAGCGCCACGGCTCCGGCACCTTCGTCGCGCCGCGCATGGAGCGCGTCGAGCAGTCGCTCTCCAGGCTCACTTCATTTACCGAGGACATGGCAAGGCGCGGCATGGCGGTGCGTTCAGCCTGGCTCGATCGCGACCTCTACCCGCCCTCGCCCGACGAGATGATGGTGCTCGGCCTGTCGTCGAACGAGCTGGTGGCGCGCGTGGCGCGCCTGCGCATCGCAAACGACACGCCGCTGGCCATCGAGCGCGCCTCGTTGTCGGCCAGCGTGCTGCCGGATCCGGCCGGGATAGGCTCGTCACTCTATGCGGCGCTGCAACTGACCGGTAACCGGCCGGTGCGGGCGGTGCAGCGCATATCGGCCGCCAATCTCGGCGACGCCGATGCGCGTCTGCTCGAAGTGCCATCCGGCATTGCCGGCCTGCACATCGAACGCATTTCCTATCTCGCGAGCGGCAAGGTGATCGAGTTCACCCGCTCCATCTACCGCGGCGATGCCTATGATTTCGTCGCCGAATTGCGCCTGACAGGGCCGAGCGAAGAGGGCCGACCATGATCCCCAAGACCACCCATATGCGGCGCGAGATCGACGAAATTCCGCAAGCCGTCGCTCGCCTGCTCGATGGCTCGGCGGCGGTGCTGACCGAGGCCGGACGCGGCATTCGCGAGCGCGATCCGAGCTTCGTCGTTACCGTCGCGCGCGGTTCGTCCGACCATGCCGCCACCTTCATGAAATATGCCGTCGAACTGACCGCCGGCCTGGCCGTCGCTTCGGTCGGCCCATCGGTCGCCTCGATCTACGGCGCCAAGCTCAAGCTCGCCGGTTCGGCTTGCCTCGCCATCTCGCAATCCGGCAAAAGCCCTGATATCGTCGCCATGGCCGAGACGGCACGAGCCGGCGGTGCGCTCACCGTCGCCATCACCAACACCGCCGATTCGCCGCTGGCGCGGGCTTCGGATTTTGCCATCGACATTCTGGCCGGCCCCGAGCGCAGCGTCGCGGCGACCAAGACATTCGTCAATTCGGCGGTCGCCGGCCTGGCGCTGATGGCGCATTGCACCGGCGACGACAGACTGCTGGCCGCCCTTGCCCGCCTGCCCGAGCATTTCAGCAAGGCGATCGCCTGCGACTGGATGGCGCTGGCCGGCGCATTGGAGACGCCGCAATCGCTGTTCATCCTGGGACGTGGCCCGTCGGCGGCGATGGCCAACGAGGCGGCGCTGAAATTCAAGGAGACCTGCGGCATGCATGCAGAGGCCTATAGCGCCGCCGAAGTCATGCACGGCCCGCTGGCCCTGGTCGGGCCAGGCTTCCCGGTGCTGGCGCTCGCCGCCCGCGATGCCTCCGAGCCGTCCGTGGCAGAGGCTGCCGACAACCTTGCCGGCAAGGGTGCAGCAGTTTTTGTAACCTCGGACAAAGCCAAGAGCGCGGCGCGGCTGCCGCATGTCGCCACCGGTCATCCCTTGACTGACCCGCTGACGCTGATCGTCTCCTTCTACGGCTTCGTCGAAGCCTTCGCCCGCCATCGCGGCCTCGATCCGGATGTACCGCGCAATCTGCGCAAGGTGACGGAAACCGTATGAGCGACCGTTTTGCCCTGACTGGCGCCCGAATTTTCGATGGCGACGACTGGCATGACAACGCCGCCCTTGTCGTGCACGGCGATGTGGTCGAAGGCATTCATCCCGTCGGCGCCATTCCGTCGGGCGTTGCCCGCATCGACGCCGGGGGCGGCATGCTGGTGCCGGGTTTTGTCGACCTGCAGGTCAATGGCGGCGGCGGCGTCATGCTCAACGACCATCCCGATGTCGCCTCGCTGGCAACAATCTGCCGGGCGCATGCGCCGTTCGGCACGACCGCACTGCTGCCGACGCTGATCACAGATACGCCTGACATCACCGCCGCGGCCATTGCCGCCGGCACCGGGGCGGCACGGCAAAAACTGCCGGGATTTCTCGGCCTGCATCTCGAAGGGCCGCATCTCTCCGTCGCTCGCAAGGGCGCGCATGAACCGGCGCTGATCCGGCCGATGACGGATGCGGATGAAGCGGCGCTGGTCGCGGCACGCCAAAACCTGCCGGTGCTGCTGACGACGATAGCGCCTGAATCCGTCGAGCCTGCCCGCGTTGCGGCCTTGGCCAAGGCCGGTGTGATTGTCAGCCTCGGCCATTCCGACACCGGCTACGCCACGGCCAGAGCCTTTGCCGATGCCGGCGCCAGCGTGGTCACACATCTGTTCAACGCCATGAGCCAGATCGGCAACCGTGAGCCGGGGCTGGCGGGTGCGGCCATCGACATAGGCAGTCTGTCGGCCGGGATCATCGCCGACGGCATCCATGTCGATCCCGCCACCATGGCAATCGCGCTGCGCGCCAAGCAGGGGCCGGGCAGGATCGTGCTGGTCACCGACGCCATGGCGACGATCGGCACCGACATGACGTCGTTCACCCTTAACGGCCGCATCATCTATCGCAAGGATGGCAGCCTGAGGCTGGCCGACGGCACGCTGGCCGGCGCCGATCTCGATATGATCTCGGCCGTCCGCTACATGCACAGGATCGTCGGGCTGGACCTGTCGGAAGCGTTGCGCATGGCCTCGCTCTATCCGGCGCAGGCGGTCGGCCAGGCCCACCGGCTCGGCCGCTTCGCCAATGGCACGGCTGCCGATATCGTCGCTCTGTCGGACGCCCTCGACGTCAACGGCGTCTGGATCGGCGGCGACAAGGTTTTTGCAGGCGCGGACAGTCCGCGCTAAAGTCCACCCATGCATGATGTCGACTGCGTTGTCGCCGGAGCCGGTGTTGTCGGCCTCGCCATTGCCCGCGCGCTGGCGCTGTCGGGCCGCGAGGTGCTGGTGGTCGAGAAGGCCGCAGCCATCGGCACGGGCACCAGTTCGCGCAATTCGGAAGTCATCCATGCCGGGCTTCATTATACGCCGGGCAGCCTGAAGGCCCGTCTCTGCGTCAACGGCCGCGAGCGTCTCTATGCCTATTGCCGCGAGCACGACGTCGCCCATCATCGCACCGGCAAACTGATCGTTGCCGTCGAACCCGACCAGTTGGACAAACTGCAGGCGATCCAGATCAACGCGGCGCAATGCGGAGTCGGTGACCTCAAGCTTTTGACGCGCGCAGAGGCCGAAAGCCTGGAACCGGCGCTGAGCTGCGCCGGCGCGCTGCTGTCGCCGTCGACCGGCATCGTCGACAGCCAGGCGCTGATGCTGTCATTGCGTGGAGACGCGGAAGCGGCCGGCGCATCTTTCGCCTTGCTCACCGTTGTCTCAGGCGCGAGCATCGAAGCCGACGGCATCCGGATCGACACGCGCGACGCCGATGGCGAGGGTTTCACCTTGAAGACCGGCGCCTTCATCAACGCCGCCGGCCTCGACGCGCAGGCGCTCGCCGGCCGCATCGAAGGCCTCCCGCAAGACCGTGTTCCGCCGCTGTGGCTGGCGCGCGGCAATTATTTCGCGCTTTCCGGTCGCTCGCCCTTTTCGCGGCTGATCTATCCGGTGCCAGTCCATGGCGGCCTCGGCGTGCATCTGACCCTCGACATGTCGGGGAGCGCGCGCTTTGGCCCGGATGTCGAATGGATCGATCGCGTCGACTATACCGTCGATCCCGCACGAGGCGATGCCTTCTACGACGAAATCAGGCGCTACTGGTCCGGCCTGGCGGACGGCGCCCTGCAACCGGCCTATGCCGGCGTCAGGCCGAAACTGTCCGGTCCAGGCCAGCCGGCCGCCGACTTCGTCATCCGGGGACCGGCTGACCACGGGGGCGGTCAGATCGTGAATCTGTTCGGCATCGAGAGCCCTGGCCTTACCGCCAGCCTCGCCATCGCAGAACATGTCGTTGGGCTTTTATATCAGCAATGACGGGCGTTTCCTGAAACGTCGGGCAGGCGCATACCATGAAACCTTTTGATATGGAGGTCGTTGTCGGGGCATATGTCCGAGGCAAAACCCAAATCGAAACCGGCCGACGGCATCGAAGCGCGCGATGCCACGAAGTCGCGTCGGGAAAAGCCGTCACGGCAAACGCGCGGAGATGGACCGCGCGAGGGCACGCCGCGCGAGAAAAAAGCATCGGCCGCCGAAGCCGCGTCCGAGCCCGTTGGCGAGGCTGCGCCGCCGCCGGATGCCGTCGAACCCGATCCCAAGCTGACGCCGGAGCAGGCCGAGCAGGCGCGCAAGAAATATCTGCTGCGGCGTTTCTGGATCAGCGGGCGCGGCTATTGGGGGAGGCATGGCGACAAGCTCGCCTGGCCTTTGACGATCGGAGTGCTGCTGCTGATCTGCATCAACATCGGTTTCCAGTATGGCATCAACGTCTGGAACCGCTCGATGTTCGATGCCCTCGAGCAGCGCAACGCCCGCACGGTCTATCTCCTCAGCGCCGTATTCGTGCCGCTGGTGATCTGCAGCGGCAGCCTTGTCGTCGCGCAGGTCTACCTGCGCATGACGATCCAGCGCCGCTGGCGTTCCTGGCTGACCACCGGGGTCGTCGCGCGCTGGCTGGCAAACGGCCGCTACTACCAGCTGAACCTCGTGGGCGGCGACCACCAGAACCCCGAGGCCCGCATGACCGAGGATCTGCGCATCGCCACCGAGTCGCCGGTCGATTTCACCGCCGGCGTCCTCAACGCGTTCCTGTCGGCCTCGACCTTTATCGTCGTGCTGTGGACCATCGGCGGCGCGCTCACCCTGCCGATCGGCCGTGAGAGCATCACCATTCCCGGCTTTCTGGTCATCACCGCGATCATCTATGCCGCCATCACCTCGACCTCGATGGTGGTCATCGGCCGCGATTTCGTCCAGCTCTCCGAGCGGAAGAACCAGGCGGAGGCCGAACTGCGCTACACGCTGACGCGCGTGCGCGAAAACGGCGAGAGCATCGCCTTGCTGGGAGGCGAGGACGAGGAGCGCAGCGGCATCGACAGAAATTTCGGCCACGTGCTGAGGCAATGGGCTCTGCTGACCGGACAGCACATGCGCACGGCGGCGGTGTCGCAGGGATCGAGCCTGTTTGCGCCGGTCGTGCCGATCCTTTTGTGCGCGCCAAAATTCCTCGAAGGCTCGATGACGCTTGGCGAGGTGATGCAGGCGGCGTCTGCCTTTGGCATCGTGCAAGGCGCGTTCGGCTGGCTGGTCGACAACTATCCGCGCCTTGCCGACTGGAACGCCTCCGCGCGGCGCATTGCCTCGCTGATGATGTCGCTAGACGGGCTCGAGCGCGCCGAGCAGAGCGATGCGCTCGGACGCATCAACCGAGGCGAAGCCGAAGACGGCGCCATCCTCAGCCTCGACAATCTTTCCGTGACACTCGACGACGGCACCTCCGTGGTCAAGGAAACCGAGGTCGTGATCGAGCCGGGCGAGCGGGTGCTGGTTTCAGGCGAATCCGGTTCAGGCAAGTCGACGCTGGTGCGGGCCGTCGCGGGCCTGTGGCCATGGGGCGGCGGCAGCGTCAATTTCCACACCGACAGGCGCCTGTTCATGCTGCCGCAACGCCCCTACATCCCTTCCGGAACGCTTCGCCGCGCGGTCGCCTATCCCGCGGCGGCGGACAAGTGGACCATCAAGCAAATCAAGGCTGCCCTCGACAAGGTGGGGCTTGGCTATCTCACCGGCAGGATCAAGGAAGAGGCGCCATGGGACCAGACGCTGTCGGGCGGCGAAAAGCAACGCCTCGCCTTCGCGCGCCTGCTGCTGCATCGCCCCGATATCGTGGTGCTGGATGAAGCGACTTCGGCGCTCGACGAGAAGAGCCAGGACACGATGATGTTGACGGTGATCCGCGAACTGCCTGACGTCACCATCATCAGCGTGGCGCATCGTGCGGAGCTCGAAGCCTTCCACAGCCGCAAGATCACCCTGGAGCGGCGCGAGGGCGGCGCCAAGCTCGTCAGCGACGTCGACCTCATCCCGCGCAAGCGCAAACGCAGCCTGCTGAACCGCGCTTTGTGGGGTTCCAGCACTCGGGTGAAAAAGCCGCGCAGGTAAAAGGCGCCACTGCCGAACCGCGAACAGATGTCCAGGCGAAGCGCTTGGGCAAAGACATTAGCCGGCTATGGATTAGCCGTAGAGACCCTTGTAGGTCTCGCGCAGCAGGTTCTTCTGCACCTTGCCCATCGTGTTGCGCGGCAGCTCATCGACGAAGATCACCTGCTTCGGGTGCTTGTATTTGGCCAGCTGGCCGGCAATGGCGCCAACGATCTCGGCCCCGGTGATCTGCGATGCCGGCGCCCGCACCACGACAGCGGTGACGCCTTCGCCGAAATCGGGATGGGCAATTCCGATGACGGCACTTTCCAAGACGCCGGCAACGGCGTCGATCTCGCTCTCGATCTCCTTGGGATAGATGTTGTAGCCGCCGGAGATAATGAGATCCTTGCCGCGGCCGACGATGTGGACGTAGCCGTCCGCGTCGATGATGCCGAGGTCGCCGGTGATGAAGAAGCCGTCCTTGCGAAACTCCGCCTTGGTTTTTTCCGGCATGCGCCAATAGCCGGAAAAGACATTCGGACCTTTGACCTCGATCATGCCGACTTCACCCTGGCCAAGCGCATCGCCGCTGTCAGGGTCGGCGATGCGCAGCGAAACGCCGGGCAGCGGGAAGCCGACCGTGCCGGCCCGACGCTCGCCCTCATAGGGGTTCGACGTGTTCATGTTGGTCTCGGTCATGCCGTAGCGCTCGAGAATGGCGTGGCCGGTGCGCTCGCGCCAGGCGTTGTGCGTTTCGGCGAGCAGCGGCGCCGAGCCGGAAACGAACAGGCGGATGTTCTTCGCCGCCTGGGCATCCAGCCCGTCCTGCTGCAGGAGCCTGGTATAGAAGGTCGGCACCCCCATCAGCACTGTCGCGCGGGGCAAGAGCGAGACGATGCGGCCGGCGTCGAATTTCTGCTCGAACAGCATCGAGGCGCCGGCCATCAGGGTGACGTTGGTGGCGACGAACAGGCCGTGCGTGTGGAAGATCGGCAGGGCATGAATCAGCACGTCATCCCCGGTGAAACGCCATTGCTCGACCAGCACGCGCGCATTGGAGGCCAGGTTTTCGTGGCTGAGCATGGCGCCCTTGGAGCGTCCGGTGGTGCCCGATGTGTAAAGGATTGCGGCCAGATCGTTCGGCCCGCGCGCCACGGCGTCGAAATCCGTGGGCTGTTGTGCCGCCAGTTCGGTCAGCGAGCCCTCACCATTGCTGCCAAGCGTGAAGGTGGCAGCACCCGACGCGTGCGCCAACGGCTCGATAGCGCCGGCGCGGGCCGGGTCGCAGACGACCAGCCGCGGCTCGGCATCACCGAAGAAATAGCCGAGTTCGGCCAGCGTGTAGGCGGTGTTGAGCGGCAGGAAGACCGCGCCGGCGCGCAGGCAGGCTAGGTAAAGGAAAATGCATTCGGGGCTTTTTTCGACCTGTACGGCAACGCGGTCGCCCGGCTCGAGGCCGAAATGCCTCAGCGCATGTGCCAGCTGTGCCGATTGCGCCAGCGTGTCGCCATAGGCGATCGCGCGTCCGTCATCGGTCGACATCAGGATGCGCTTGGAGGCTGAAATCCGGCCGCGGAACGCGTCGAGCAGGTGATTGGTCATGCGCATTTCCTAGAGATGGTGCCGAAAAGTGTGAAGCGGTTTCGGAGGACATCATGCTCTATCCCTTTGATTTAAAGCCGGATGGCCTTGGAACAAAGGAAACGATTTCGCCTCCGTCCGGCAAAAACGTGAAATCGGGTTTGCCGCCGATCAGATGGAGGCAAGCGGACTTGGATAACGGGCGATTTTGGATAGCGGGCGGATTTTGGATAGCGGACCGGAAGCGCTTCTATCTGCGGCTGCGCAGCGCCTTGGTGGCGCTCACGCGTGGATCGCCGCTGTCGTTGAAGCGCTCCATGCACATGGCTGCCGTCAGACGGTAGTGGCTGAGGAGGGCTTCAACGGCGCCATCGGCATCGCCATCCACCGTGCGCTCCGCAATCAGCCGATGTTCACTGATTTCGTCGCGCTCGCTGCCGTCCTGGGAGATCAGCCGGTAACGGGAGGCCTGATCCGAAAGCTGGTCGCAAAAGCCGGTCAGCCAATGCGAGCGGCAGCCTGCGATCAGTGCCCGATGGAAGGCGCGGTGCAGCTTTTCCCATTCCGGATTGTTCGAGGACGGATCCTCCGGCAAGCGGCGCGGGGCACGCGCCAGGCGATGCAAGGCCAGCACGAGCTGCTCTTCCCATTCGCCGGTGCGGTTGGCAATGGATTCACGCAGCGCCCGCTCTTCCAGCCAGCAGCGAGTGCGCGTCAATTCCTCGAGTTCCGGGGCACTGACCGGCATGATGAAGAAACCGCGCTGGTCGTGGCGGCCGAGCAGGCCTTCCGAAGCAAGTCGGTTGAGGGCCTCGCGAACCGGTGAGGCGCCGGCGCCGTAACGGGAAACCACCCATTCGACACGAAGCTTGCTTTCACTTTCAAACACGCCGCGCAGGAGATCGTCGCGAAGCTGTTGATAGACCGTACTAGCGAGTGTGCTCTTGGGTCCCGCGCCTTCGCTCACATCGGCAGATCCGTAGGTCAATATGACTCCTGTAGCTCTCCCATGCTCCGCTAGCCCGTTCGCGAAGCAAACGATTTCCCCTGTAAATTTACTGTAACTCCTAAGGCATCCGCCCCTCAAGCGAAAGATCACGATATTCGACTTAAAGAGGAAGGTTGACCGCATCTTATCCGCCGGAAGTAACTAAAATCGTGAAAAACTTGTTCTTCTGAAGAAAGTTTGTCTGCCAGCATGGCAGGTGCCCTCGAGAAACAGCTTCGAGATCCCGAATACGGATAATTTTTTCTTAACGCGCGTCATGCCGCCGGATTGACCTCTCCCCGCATGCAGATCCCTTCGGCAGTTATCCACTAGATTTATGGGCCAAAACTAGTGCCGGATGCCGCGATCCTGTCGCTTGCCGCGATGCCCTTGCGGCTGCCACCCGTTGACGGCTTTTTGGGAGATCGAAGGATCAGGCAGGGAGATCAGGCCGAGGAGAACCGACCAGCCGGGAACTTGCCCTGGAACTGATGTCAGCCGGCAGCCCGGTCGGCCGCGGTTCGGATGGCTTCTATATTGGCCCGGTAGGCTTCGACGCTGCCGCCCTTGAAGATGGCGGCGCCTGCCACCAGCACATCGGCGCCGGCTGATGTGACCAGGGGGGCGGTTTCCGGCGACACGCCGCCGTCGATCTCGATGCGAATCGGCCGGTTGCCGATCAGCGCTTTCACCCGCTTGACCTTGTCGACCATGGCCGGGATGAAGGCCTGGCCGCCAAAGCCCGGATTGACGGTCATGATCAGGATCAGGTCGAGCCGGTCGAGCACATATTCGATCGCACTTTCCGGCGTCGCCGGATTGAGCGATACGCCGGCCTTCTTGCCGAGACCCTTGATGGTCTGAAGCGAGCGGTCGAGATGCGGTCCGGCCTCGGCATGCACGGTCATGCCGTCGCAGCCGGCATCGGCAAAGGCGGCCAGATAAGGATCGGCCGGCGCAATCATCAAATGGCAGTCGAAAAAGGCCTTGGTGCGGTTGCGGATGGCCTTGATCACCGGCGGGCCGAAGGTGATGTTGGGCACGAAATGCCCGTCCATCACGTCGAGATGGATCCAGTCGGCGCCGGCCGCCGTCACCGCCTCGACCTCGTCGCCGAGCTTCGAGAAATCCGACGCCAGCACCGATGGCGCGATCAGGGTCTTCCTGCTCATGATGCGGCCCCTTTGGGCGCCCTGTTTGCGGGCGCGATCCAAACGTCTGCCTAGACCATGATCCCGAAAAGGGAAAGTCGGTATTTGTTGTGCTAGGAGCGGCCCGGCTGATGCCTTACCTGCTCGGCCTCGCTTCCGGTTATGGCCCAATTGGCGAAAACAGAAAGGAGAGCTCAGACGGGAAAGACCGTCTCTTCCATGCTGACGTCGCTGGACGGCTTTATCGAGGGACCGTCGGGCGACAGCGGCTTGCTGGTGTCCGAGGAAGATTGCACCGGCAATTCAACGACGAGATGCGGCGGACCCCGATCGCGCTGACGAAAAAAACCCGCCGAATCGCTCCGGCGGGGTTCTGAATTTTGACTCGTATCAGATCCTATGGCTTGAAGTTGGCCGCCGGATCCCTTTGCGGCTGTACCTGCGTCTGCGGCGTGCGCTTCGGTATGAACTGCTGAAGGACACCTGGATTGAGCAACAGAGTCGGATCGAGCGACGGCTGCTGCCGGATCGCCCTGCAGTTCGGGAACCGACCAACCGTGCCTTCGGGGCAGCGCCGCTTGATGATCGGCACGCACTGGCCGCCGACCATCTGCGAGCCCGGGGCGCAGTCTCCCACCTGCGGCCTCGGCTTGCGGCATGCGCCGTCGATCACCTGGGTGCCGCGCGGGCAAACACACTCGCCGCGCTTGTTGTGCACCTGGCCGCGTATGTCGCACTGTTCCAGCACAGGCTTCTTCTGCCGGCAGGCATTGCCTTGCACCTCGGTACCCCGCGGGCAGACACAATTGCCGTTGGCGTCGTGGACCTGGCCGCGGATCGAGCACTGCTCGGGCTTCGGCCGGATCGGCCGGCAGACCTTGCCCCTGACTTCTGTGCCGTCCGGGCAGACGCAATCGCCATTGGCGTTTTGGATCTGACCACGGATCGAGCATTGTTCAGGCTTTGGCCGGATCGGCCGGCAGGCTCCATTGCGCACCTCTGTCCCACGCGGGCAGACACAATCGCCATCGGCGTCATGAACCTGGCCGCGTATGCCGCACTGCTCGGGCTTCTGCTTGTCGCGCACGCAGGCATTTGCCTGTCGGTCGAGATGCGTACCTTCCGGGCAGTAGCAGCCATTGCCGTCCGACGTCGGGACCGAACCGGGGATGGTGCAGCCAGGCTTGTCGGTCTTGACGCAAGCGCCGTTCTCAAGCTCGGTTCCGCGCGGGCAGACACAGCGTCCATCCTCGGTGCGGATCTGGCCCTTGAGCAGCACGCAGGGCCTCGGATCCTTCGGCTGGATGATGACGCCGCCGTCGGGCGAGCACTGGCCGTTGCGGAACGTCGTGCCTTCCGGACACACGCACCGGCCGGCATCGTTCATGACGAAGCCTGGCGAGCATTCCTTCTTCACCTCGCGCTTGATGGTGAACGGATGGCAGGCATAGGCCTTGCCGCGATCGCCCTGGACGTTGGTCAGGTCGCCGGGCAGTACGTCGCCGCCGCCTTGCACCCTGGTGTCGGGAGACAAGACGCCGACGCAGTTCTGGCCGCTGACGTTGCCCCGCAGATTGACCAGGGGAGCGTCGGGAAGGACCACGGTGACCTTGTGCACATGGCTTTCCCCGGCGCCGAGCGTCAGGTTGGCAATGCAGGTCAACGGCAAGGTCGTCGGTTCGGGCGAGCAGCCAAAGGGCGGTTCGATCGAGGTGATCGCGACGCCTTGCAGCCGCCCCAGCCCGTCCACCCCGATCGCATCGCCGATGCGGACCGGACCGGAGAAGGCGGTCTGGCCATCATTGGTGATGGTGATCTCGAACGAGCAGGGTTGCCCCGGCTGGCACTCGGCATCGCCGGTCTTCTTGACGCTAATGGTGGACGTGCCGCCGCCCTTGGCGCAGGCATGGCCGATCGGGTAGACGATATCGTCTCCAGGGGCCGGGCCGTATGAGCCGCGTGCGCAGTTCTCGAACGCGCCATTGGCCAAGACCGTCACGTCGAAGTGCCTGGAGGTTCCGGGCGTCATCGCGGCGCCGGGTATCTGGCATGACAGCGCATTGGCCGGAACCGCTCCGCAGGCCCATTCCGCACCGTCGGGTGTGACGGTCTGGATCTGGACCGGCGCGCCACCCGATATCAGCGTGGCAGCATCGTTGACCCGCACCGGACCGGTGGGGGCAGAGGTGCCAAGGCTGATGACGGTGATGCGGCAGGAAACCACCGCCGCACCGGCGAGCGAGCCATTGCAGACCTTGGTGATGCGTAGGGTCGGCTTGCCGCCATTGGGATGACGGAAGCGTTCCTTGGCGCAGGCCTTGTTGTTGGTGAGGTCGACCTCACCGGGGACGGGCTTCAGCGCCGCGCAGTTCTCGACCGAATCCGACTGGTAGCCGGCCGGCATGACCCCCTTGACGACGATCGGCGTCGAGGCGCCCGGCATCAGCACGATGCCTGCATTGTCGCAGCGGAACTGGCCGGGACCGTTCGGTCCGCATGTCCAGGGCGGAGACGGGCCGAAGGTCGAAGAGGCCGGCGCGCCGCCCGGGTAATTGTCGATAACCGTCAGCGGCCCATTATAGGGGACGCTGCCATTGTTGATGATGTCGATCACGAAGTAGCAGATGCCGTCGGGCGTGCAGACCGGGATGCGGGCACGCTTCTTCAGGATCAGGTCGACCTTCTTGTCGACCGGGGGCCGGCAATCGCGGTCGCGGTCGCCACGCCGGCAGATCGGGATCGAGGCACAGCCGCGATCGTTCTGCTGGCTGCCGAACAGCGGCTTGCCGCTGGCGCCGTAGTTATAGGTGGCGCAGTTGCGCAGCGCGCTGCCTTGCCAACCACCCGCCGGCTTGAAGCCGAGCTTGAGGTTGATGGAGGCCCCCGGATTGAGCGTGGTCACCGGATAGGTGCACGTCATCGGGGTCACGCCGGGCATGCATACCCAGGGCGGATTGGGCCCTGAATCCAGAGTCGAGCCGGCCGGCAGCGTCACCTCGTCGAGCACGATCTTGCCGTGATACGGCCCGTCGCCGACATTGGTGACCTTGATGGTGAAGTCGCAGCCGCCGCCCATCGTGCAACGCGTCACGTCGGCGCGTTTCTCGACCTTGAGGTCCGGTTCCTTGTCCTTGGGCGGACATCTCAAGTCACGCGGGATGACGATGTCGATGGTCTGCGTGCAGCATAGTCCCCAGCCCTCCTTCGGGCCGGCATAGGTCTCGATGCCGGTGACGATGAGGTGGATGACGTCGCCGGGCGACGCACCGACGATCTTCCAGTTCAGCACACCGCCGCCCGCCGGCACCAATTGCGTGTCGGGGATGATGGTGATGCCTGGGGTCGTCGTCGATACCTGCACCCATTTGCCGCCCATCTCCGGGCCGACAGGCATGTGGTAGATGAACGCGCCGCCGCCTTGCACGCAATCGACCGTGCCGCGCTCCACCTTGAAACATTCCCGGTCGGGAGGCGGAGGCCGCTTGTCACAGTTGGTGAGGTCGATCTTGATCGAGGTCTTGGCCCCGGTCTTGTAGTCGCCGTCGTCGGGCTTGCCCGGATCCTGCGACGGGATGATGGCGCCCGTGCCGACGCCCGGCGTCACCTTGATCATGCCCTGGTTGTCGACGATGGTCGGCGAAGGAAACGCCGCATGGTCGATCTTGGCGGTGATCTTGAAATTGATGACGCGTTCATTGCCAGCCCCAGCGCCGTCGAGATCGGTGGTGGAAATCCGGAAATCGGAAACCGTTGCCGTATCGTTCGGATTAGCCGAGGTGCTGATTGTCGCACCCGGCAGCGGTCCGCCAGACGCATCCGTGCCGTCGCCGGACACGTTGACGTTGACGATCGCAAGACCGTGCGGAAGCTGATCCTTGAAGTCGAGTTGGAGTTTCTTCAGCCTGGCCGAAAAGCTTGGGTCGGCAAAGCCTTGCGAGTCGCCGCGCAGGCCAAAGCTCAGGGAGTAGACGACGTAGTCGCAGCTCCTCTGTGTGCCTGTTTTGGTGAAGAACGGCACGATCCGTTCCGGCCTCGGATTGACGATTTTTGAATTGTCGAGGTCGAGCCGCAGTTCCGGAGTGATCGGGACTGCATCTTCGGCGTGGCTTGCCACAGGGGTGAACATGGCGACCGCGATACCGGCCGCCATCAGCCAGCGCGCGCCGCGCCTGGCATATGACAGGGGTTTCATGATGGTCTCCATGACGTTGGATTGACTGCTGTTCGTGGTCGGGCAAAGTGCGAGATTTTTCATCTTCCCCTCCTCAACGTTCGCAGCTGACGGCTGGGGTTCTGAGCGGCAAAGTCATCTTGCAGCAAGGGTAGTAGCCACCCTTGTCCTTGTCGGACTGCCTGTAGAAGCAAAGTCCAACATCGACTCTGTCGCCCGGAGAATGGCCGGTGATGTCGACCGTGTAAGGCTTACCGGGAGCATGCGACTGGGGTGATGTCACCCCGACGCCTGGTGTCATGGACTGGACCTTGATCGAATCGCCGCCAAAGCCGGCATGGTCATGGAGATAGAGGTCGGCCTGGAGGCCGCGAGGCGTGCAGTAGAACTGAACATCCTCGACATCGATGCACGGAGGCAGATCGCCGGGCGGTGGGAAGCCCGGCGGATAGAACGGCGGCAGATAACCGCCTGGGATCTCTTCATAATAGCCGGCACGGCCGTCGCAGGGGTGCCAGACCTCGACGTCGCCGACATGGCCTTCCACTTCTGGGTCTTCGAAATAGCCGTCGAAGTCGACGAACCACGAGCCGAAAGGCGGCACGTTGGCCGGCTTGACCAACGGCGTCGGCGTGATCTGCACGCCGTGCACGGCAAGCGGCCCGCCGGCGGCGAGCTGGTCGGCAAGTGTCAGGTTGTCGCGCAGCTTGTCGCCGGTGTTGACCAGCGTGTCGGTGCACACGCCGGTGTCGAGATTGCCGTCGGCGTCATAGCCATATTGCAGGTCGAGCCCACCGGCCGACTGCCGGTTGCCTTGCGGGAAGCCGACTGCATATTCCTGCGGCTCTTCCACCCAGACCGATTCCGTCGCCGGATCGTCCGGGTTTTCGCGCCAGTAGCGGATGACCTCGCCCTTGCCGGAATCGGCGAACTGGCTGTAATCGTAGCGATTCTCGACCGGGCCGCGCTGCGCCAGATACATGAAGCCCTGGTTGTCGAAGGCGATGTCGGTGACGGCGTAGTCCTTGTCGGCCTTGACCGTCAGCTCCCAGCGCGGATCACCGGCAAAGCTGCCATCGCGGGCAATGCCAACCGACCAGATCTCGGCCTTTTCGCCGACCGAATAATAGAGCCGGCCGCCATGATAGGCGACGGACCAGACGCGGCGTTCGTCCTGCGTGTAGCCCCATGTGTCGGGGTCTTCCGAGTCGAAGGCAGCACCCTGTATGTCCATCACCGCACCGTCATCGGCGACGGGAGCCAGCCCATGCGCCGGCCGCCCGGCAACGCCGTGATCGAATGTGTCGATCAGCGTGCCGTTGGCGTCGAAGCGGTGGATGAAGCCCGTGTCGAGGTCGCTGGCGAAGAACTCGCGGTGATTGCTGTCGAAGCTGATGTCGCCGATGCCGGAACCGCTGTTGGTGTCAATGTCGGCGAATTTGGAGACCGCGCCGGTGATGCCGTCGATCTTCCAGATCGTGCCCGGACCGCCACCGCTTTCGGTGCCGAACTGGCCGTCCATGAAGACGGCGCCTGCGGTTCCGCGGCGCTGTCGCTCGGGCCGACCGTCGGCATCTTCGTCCGGGGTGACGATACGGATGCCGTGCAGCGAGGTAGCGCCGGCATAGAGGTTGGGGACGCCCGAGGGAACGCCGTCGCGCACACCGTCATCATAGGTGATGGCGAATACCTGGCCGATCTGTTCGGCCGTCACCTCGAAAGGCGGCGGCGTGTAGACGAGCTGGCCGGAAGCCGGTCCGCCGAGCGCCGAAACGTCGAAGACGCGCAAGGTGGCGCGCGTCGTGTCGATGAAGGTTTCGTCGACCGGGTCGACGCCGGGCGGCAGCCCCCCCCTTTCGGAATCGGCAGAGTCGAAATTGGGAATGACGGTGCCGGAAAATCCAGTGACCGCCATCGAGCCGGGATAGATGATCTGGGTTTCCTGCGCTTGGGCGGCTGTGTCCAACCAGAGCGTGGCGCTCAGCGCCAGGGCAAGCAAACCGCCGGCCAGATGGAGCGAACGGCGCAAACCGCCGCTTGGAGACGACATGGACGCGCCGCGATCGCAGGACATAAAACTCCCCCCGAAGTTTTCGGGAGGAACATCCGGTCCGGCCGCGCGAAACAGGGCAAGGCGCGGCGTTCCGGCACGTTCGTCCCTGATCGAATTGTCTGCTTTCCTCATCTTCACGATACGCCTGCTCCTGCGCAGGGTCAACGGAATCAGCCGAAAGCCCAGCGCATCGACTCCATCCCGAAGGCGGTGGTCGCGCTGAGCTTGCGTTGGTCCCGGAGACCGTGGAGCCTCTGGGGTCCTGGTCATGGGGGCATCCTTTCCGGCCCGCACCATGCGGCGCCTGGTCGTCAGTCGCAGGCTGAAGCGGAAAGGTTCATGCAAAACGGCGGCCGGGTCTGTCCGCCATTTCACATAGGCGCGGCCAATTCCTTGTGTCAACTCAAGGTGGAAAACAGTCTTGGCGCGCGAAAGACCGGCCGGCTTACTTACCGTCAGTGCCGGCTTCTGCTAGCGTCTTCCCAACCCTGGGGGGATCATGACACGCAGGCACTTCGTTCTCTTGCTGGCGGCGCTTTTTCCATGTGCGTTGCCGGTCCATCAATCCGTAGCCAAGACCTTGGTCTACTGCACCGAGGTTAGCCCCGATACGTTCGATCCCGCACTCGCCTCCGGATCCCGCGACGCCTCGGCCACCGCTCTCTACAACCGCATGGTCGAGTTCGATCCCGGCACCACCAAGGTGCGCCCCGGCCTTGCCGAAAGCTGGGAGATTTCCGACGACGGCCTCACCTACACATTCCACCTGCGGCACGGCGTGAAGTTCCACAGCGTCGAGGGTTTTACGCCGAGCCGCGACTTCAACGCCGATGATGTGCTGTTTACCTTCGACCGGCAGGCCAACGCGCAGAACCCGTTCAACAATTACGCCAAACGCCAGTACATTTACTTCGACGGCATCGGCATGCCGGATCTTGTCGCCGGTTGGCGCAAGCTTGACGACCATACTGTGGTGATGACGCTGAAGGCGCCGCATTCGCCGATGCTTGCCGACCTGGCGATGGATTTCGCTTCGCTCGTTTCCAAGGAATATGCCGACAAGCTCGTCGCCGAGAAGCGGCTGCTCGACCTGGCGCTGAAGCCGGTCGGGACGGGTCCATTCCAGCTTGTCGACTACCAGCAGGATGCAGTCATCCGCTACAAGGCCAATCCGGACTACTGGCGCGGCAAGCCGAAGATCGACGATCTCGTCTTCGCCATTGCCACCGATGCCAGCATTCGCATGGAAAAGCTGCGCGCCGGCGAATGCGATCTCATGCCCTATCCAAATCCGGCCGACCTGGAGGCGATCAAGGCGACACCCGGCATCAAGGTCATGCGGCAGGAGGGCCTCAATACGGGATACCTCGCCTTCAACACCTTGCAGAAGCCCTTCGACGATCCAAGGGTGAGGAAGGCGATCGCCATTGCCATCGACACGCAGGCGCTGGTCGACGTCGTATTCCGCGGCACCGGCGAAGTCGCACGCAATCCGCTGCCGCCAACCTCCTGGGCCTATGACAAGACGAGCCCCGATCATGTCTTCGACCCCGCTGCCGCCAGGCAGGGGCTCGCCGATGCCGGCGTAAAAGACCTGCACATGAAGATCTGGGCGATGCCGGTGCAGCGTCCGTATAACCCGAATGCGCAGCGTATGGCCGAAATGATCCAGTCCGACCTGGCAAAGATCGGTGTCAACGTGGAAGTCGTGACGTATGAGTGGACTGAATACCTTGCCCGCTCGAAGTCACGCGACCGCGACGGCGCCATGCTGTTCGGCTTCACCGGCGACAATGGCGACCCCGACAACTTCCTGTCGGTGCCGCTTGGCTGTGCCGGCGTCGGCACCACCAATCGTGCCAACTGGTGTTTTCCGGCCTTCGACGATCTGCTCAAGCAGGCAGCCGGGATCGTCGATCCCGCTGCCCGCGCAAAACTCTATTCGCAGGCGCAAGCGATCTTCAGGGAGCAGATGCCGTGGGTCGCTATCGCCCACTCCGTGGTCTCGATGCCGATGCGCGAACAGGTGACGGGCTATGTCATGGACCCCTTTGATCACCATGATTTCTCGGGCGTCGATATCAGGGAATAGCGTTCGGTGTCAGCGGCCGATCTCGATGTCTATGTGGAGAGCCTGCGCAATTTCCGCTTGGTGCGGAGCTACAGCATCGCGCAGCTGCTGCCTTACCTGGAACAGGCCGGATTGAAAGTGCGCCTGCTCGACCGGCCAGCCGGCCAGGATAGGGCGCCGGCGGCCTTTCTGCATGTCGACCTGACAGTCGTCCCGCCAACGTACCGCGGGCTCGGCCACCTCTACGACCGCACCATCAATGGTCGCGCGCTGTCCATCCACCGGTACCTTTATTCGACGCTGAAGCTGGAGGCAGGCGACAGTCACAAGGGGCCGGTTGTCGTCAAGACCGTCCTCAACTCCAGGGGTCGGCCAGAGCAGCGCTGGTGGCAGCATCGCAACGGCCTGACCAGGAGCGCGCATGTCATCCGCAAGCTCTTTGAACCCGGCTACAAGGACCGCCTGTGCCCGCCCTATCAAGTCTACCAGACGATCGGCGAGGTTCCGCGGGATGTATGGCGTAACAATCGCCTGATGGTCGAGAAATTCGCCTTCGATACCCTCGACCTGCCCATCGTCAAGCACCGCTACATGTTCCTGCTCGGCGCCGAGATCAACATGCGGCAGGTCTACGACGATGTGTTGTGCGCCGGCTCAAAAATCCTGAGCAATGAGGTGGGCGGCGCCGTGCCACCGGAAGTGCTGGCGGTGCGGCAGCGGCTCAACCTGGACTTCGGCGCCATCGACTATTTCATTGTCGATGGCAAAGGCGTTGTCGTGGATGCCAACAAGACCGTCGGCTCAAACCCTGAATGGCTGAAGAAAAACCGCTTTCGCCGCGAGTTCAACGATCGCATGGCCGAGGCGCTGATCGCCTTTGTCCGCGGCTGAGCGGCTCACCAGATCCAGTCGCCCTTGCCCAGCACGGCGACCGCCTCGACGATGCGGTTGAAGGAGGCGCGGGCCCGGTCGACCGTGTGCCTGGCCCTGAGATAGCCGTGCACCAGCCCCGGCTCCTCAAACCAGGCGGCATGGCCGCCGGCAGCGAGAAGGCGGTCGCGATAGGCCTCGCCGTCGGATGACAGCGGGTCGCATTGCGCGGTGATCAGCACTGTCGGCGGCAGATTGGTGAAATCGGCGTCGGCCAGTGGCGACAAGGTGACGTCGCCGGTCCGATCCACACCGCCGGTGCGGATGTGCTTGTAGAACTCGATATCGCGCACCGTCAGCATCGGTGCCTCGGCATGCGTCACATAGGATCCCTTCGAACGGTCGCCGAAAAGGCCGGCATAGATCAGCACCTGGCCGATCGGTCTTTTGGCATGACCGCGCGTTGCGTGGGCGACGGCCGCGCAGAGATTGCCGCCGGCGCTGTCACCGCAGAGCAGGACAGGTTGATCGTAGGTTTTGGCCGCCCATTCGAAGGCGTGCAGCGCATCGTCGAAGGCGGCCGGGTGCAGATGCTCCGGCGCCAGGCGGTAGTCGACGGAGACGACATCGAAGCCGGTCCGGGCGCATAGCTCGGCGCAGACATCGTCATGGCTGTCGAGCCCGCCGAGAATGAAGCCGCCGCCATGAATGTAGAGCACGATCGCGGCCCGGTTCGGGATTGCGCTGCGATAGATGCGGATCGGGATGTCGTGCGCCGCAATGATTGTCGTTTCCGCCGTCACGCCGTCGGGATAGCCGGCAAAGAACTCGCGGCACATCCGGTCATAGATCACACGCTGTTGAGCGATGGTGTAGTCGATCGTGTCCGGCGGATAATAGGAATTGGTGCGCTCGATGAAGGCCCAGGTCTCGGCGTCGATGAGGGTTTTGTAGTCGGTCATGCAGCTCCTTTACCTCCCCCTTGATGGGGGAGGTCGCCGCGAAGCGGCGGGTGGGGGTGGCGGCGCGACGTTCCATGCCAAAACTCGATCGATTCAAGCTGCAGTCTGCGCAAAGGCTTCGCGCGGCGATGACCGACGAGGAACGCATCCTGTGGCG